>CAVHYX010000018.1:0-100977 GCA_963640305.1 Sodaliphilus sp.
CGTCTTTTCGCTTCGCAAAAATCGCTCCGCTGACTGAATTGACTATGGGTTGTGTTTATTCATATCCATTGTTCAGTTTTCAAGGATCAATCTGCTTTATCAGCAGCGAAGATTATTTTATCAAATCTTCTTCTTTTTGTCAAGTACTTTTTTAAGTACCGCTTTGCCTCAGCCTTTGTTTTTGCGTCAACGAAAGTTAGTATATCACTTCCGTCCTTCTCTTGTCAACGCCATTTTTTCATGTTTTCAAAAAAAGACAAACACATTGTAGCCACAGAAACGTAGACTTCCGCCAAACAGGACAAAATCCCTCGAGAATATTGGAATTCGCACCGCCCAATAGAGGTGCTGCTCCAAGCAAAACACCCCCAAGGTCTTTGTCCCGCAACTTTTTTCAAAAATCAAAGCTTCTTAATGTCGCAAATCAATTCTGCCACCTGCTCCTCCCGTGTTGCCCAGCTGGTGCAGAATCGTACAGCGGTATGTCCTTCACCAACCGTATACCAAAAGGAAAATACATATTTCTCCGCCAATTTTTCCATCATTTCATTCGGCAAAATCGGAAACTGCTGATTCGTTTTGGAATCAAAAAGCATCTCCACTCCCTTTTCCTCAAACGCCCTGCGAATACGCATCGCCAAATCGTCCGCGTGCTTCGCCACCTGAAAATACAGCCCATCCTCAAACAGCGTTTCAAACTGAATCCCAAGCAGTCTCCCCTTCGCGAGCATCGCGCCACGATTTTTTATCATATAACGAAAATCCCGTTTCAGCGTCGGATTGACAATCACGACAGCCTCGCCCATCATTGCGCCGACCTTCGTCCCGCCAATGTAAAAAATATCCGCAAAATCCGCAATATCCTGCAAGCTGCAATCACAGTCCTCTGCCATCAATGCGTAGCCCAGCCGTGCGCCGTCAATAAAAAGCGGCAACCCGCATGCGCGGCAGGTCTCGCTGATTGCCGCAAGCTCCGCCTTAGTATAAATCGTGCCGTCCTCCGTAGATTGAGAAATATATACCATCCCCGGCTGTACCATATGCTCATGGTTCACATCATTCCAATGCGCATCATACGCTTTCCTGATTTCCTCTGCTCTCAGTCTGCCGTCCGCCGTCGTCGGCAAAACGATAACCTTATGCCCCGTTGCTTCGATCGCACCGGTTTCATGCACATTCAAATGCCCCGTATCTGCGCAAAGAACGCCATGATACGGACGTAAAATACTCGCGATCACGGTCAGATTGGTCTGCGTGCCGCCAACCAGAAAATGCACATCGACATCCTCCCTGCCGCATGCCCTTCTGATAAGTGCCGCCGCCCGTTCGCAATGCGGATCCTCTCCATAGCCTGCCGTCTGCTCCATATTGGTTTCCACCATGCGCTCCAGAATACGCGGGTGCATCCCCTCTGCATAGTCACATTCAAAACGAATCATTTGTGTTCCCTCTTTCCGACAAAAGTGCCGACAAAGTCGGCACCCTCATCTTTTGTCCTGTTTTTATAAAAAATCGTTGCCAATCAGTTGCCAATCAGTTGCCAATCAATCCTTACCTAAAATATTCTACCATAGATTGGAACAATTTCATATCATAATTTCCGGGTACATTCCGATAAAGTCCCGCGCCGATTCGTTCCGCATGGCCCATCTTCCCCAAAACACGCCCATCGGGAGAAATCAGTCCCTCAATGGCATAGGCAGAGCCGTTCGGATTAAACTGAATATCATTGGTAGGCAAGCCCTTCTCATCTACATACTGTGTCAGAATCTGACCCCTTTCCGCCATCTCTCGCACCATCTTCTCCCCTGCCAAAATACGTCCTTCCCCGTGGGAAATCGGTACGCTGAAAATATCTCCGACATTCACATTCCTCAGCCAGGGCGATTTTTCCGTTGCCACTCTCACGCGCACAATTTTCGATTGGTGTCTGCCAATCGTATTATAGGAAAGCGTCGGGCAGGTTTCATCGGTATCAATAATCTCGCCGTAAGGCACCAGCCCCAGCTTGATTAGCGCCTGAAAACCGTTGCAAATCCCAATCATCAAGCCGTCTCTTTCCTTCAGGTGTGCCGTAACCGCCTCCTTGATTTCCGGGTTGCGGAAGAAAGCCGTAATGAATTTTCCCGAGCCATCCGGTTCATCCCCGCCGGAAAAGCCACCGGGAATAAAGATGGTCTGTGCCTGCTTGACCTCCCTTGCAAATCGTGCCACAGAATCCGCGATGCCTGCCGCAGAAAGGTTATGGATGACGAAAATATTCGCCTCCGCGCCCGCGCGTTCCACAGCCTTCGCGGAATCATATTCGCAGTTTGTCCCGGGAAATACGGGAATCAGCACGCGGGGCTTTGCAACAGTTGCCCTTGCGTGGTAGGAAATACCCTCCGTCCTTGCGGTAAGTGCAGGAATTTTCTTCTTTTCTTCTGCCGCCGTGTGCATAGGATAAATTTCCTCCAGCTTATTTTCATAAACCGCAAAAATCTCCTCCAAGGCAATACTCTCGCCGCCGCGCGTAATTGCCTTGCCGCCCGTCGTACCCAGCAGTATACCGACCTCCGTGTCTTCCGTAAGCTCCAGAATAAATGCACCGTAGCGGTAGCCGAAAATATCCTCCATACCCACGCCGTCCGCATAGGCAAAGCCAATATCATTCCCCATCGTCATTTTGAGAATCGCTTCCGCAACACCGCCGTAGGTCGGGGTATACGCCGCCAAAACCTTGCCCTCTCGCATCAGACTGGTTACCACATCAAAGAGCTTTTTCAGGCTTTCTGTCGTCGGCAGACCTTCCTTATCGTATTCCGGCTGCAAAAGCATAACCTTATGCCCCTCCCCCTTAAATTCGGGAGAAATGATATTTCGGATGCTGTCTGTTGTCACCGCAAAGGAAACCAATGTCGGCGGCACATCAATATGCTCAAATGTACCGCTCATAGAGTCCTTGCCGCCGATTGCCGCAATTTCCAGCCCCTTCTGCGCCATAAACGCCCCCAGCAAAGCCGCCAGAGGCTTGCCCCAGCGTCTGCCATCCCTCATGGGCTTTTCAAAATATTCCTGGAAGGAGAGATAGACGTCCTCAAATTTTGCGCCTGTCGCAACCAGCTTTGCAACCGATTCCACCACCGCCAGATATGCGCTGTGGTAAGGGCTTTTCTCCGCGATAAAGGGATTATAGCCCCACGCCATCAAGGAGCAGGTGGTCGTATCCTTCTTTTCTACGGAAATCTTGTTTACCATCGCCTGAATGGGCGTTTTCTGATTTTTCCCGCCAAAGGGCATCAAAACCGTCCCCGCGCCAATCGTAGAATCAAAGCGCTCAGAAAGCCCTCTCTTGGAGCATACATTCAAATCCCCCACCAATGTCAGATATCCCCTCTTGAAATCCGTGGGAATCTCCTTTGCAAAGGGCTTAGGTGCATCGGGCGTAATGTCGATATGCTTTTCCGCTCCGTTGGAATCCAGGAACGCACGGGAAATATTGACAATCTGCTTGCCGTTCCAGTGCATCACCAGATAAGGCTTCTCCGTCACCCGCGCAACAACGCTTGCCTCAAGGTTTTCCGCGTAAGCCAGCTCCTTAAAACGCAGAGCGTCCTCCGCCGCAACCACAACCGCCATTCTCTCCTGTGATTCGGAGATTGCAAGCTCTGTGCCATCCAAACCGTCATATTTTTTCGGTACTGCATTTAGGTCAATTTCCAAGCCGTCCGCCAGCTCACCGATGGCAACGGAAACGCCGCCTGCGCCGAAGTCATTACAGCGCTTAATCAGCTTGGATGCCTCCGGATTGCGGAACAGCCGCTGCAATTTTCTTTCCTCTGGCGCATTGCCCTTCTGTACCTCTGCCCCGCAGCTTTCCAGAGATTCCAATGTATGAGATTTAGAGGAGCCGGTTGCCCCGCCGCAGCCATCGCGTCCCGTTCTGCCGCCAAGCAGGATAACAATATCGCCGGCAACGGGTCGTTCTCTGCGTACATTTTCCGCAGGTGCCGCCGCAATCACCGCACCAATCTCCATTCTTTTGGCTACATATCCGTCATGATACAGCTCGTCCACCTGCCCCGTCGCCAGCCCAATCTGGTTGCCGTAGGAGCTGTAGCCGGCCGCAGCCGTCGTCACAATTTTTCTCTGCGGCAGCTTGCCGCGCAGTGTTTCGGAAACAGGTGTCAGGGGATTGCCTGCACCTGTCACGCGCATCGCCGCGTAAACATAGGAGCGTCCGCTCAAGGGGTCACGAATCGCGCCGCCCACGCAGGTAGCCGCGCCGCCGAAGGGCTCGATTTCCGTTGGGTGGTTATGCGTTTCGTTTTTGAACAGCAGCAGCCACCTTTCCGTCCTGCCCTCCACATCTACGTCTATTTTCACCGTACAGGCGTTGATTTCCTCGGATTCATCCAGCTTATCCAGCTTACCTTCCTTTTTCAGGAATTTCGCCACAATCGTCCCCATATCCATGAGATTGATGGGCTTTGTCCGTCCAATCGCCTCTCTGGTCGCCAGATATTCCCCATATGCCGCTTGTAGGGTTGCGTCCTCAAATCTAATGCTGTCAATCGTTGTCTGGAATGTCGTATGGCGGCAATGGTCAGACCAATAGGTGTCAATCATCTTGATTTCCGTAATGGTAGGATCTCTTTTTTCGCTCAGGAAATATGCTTGGCAAACCCGAATATCATCCAAATCCATCGCCAGACCCATTTCCCGGATATAAGCCTCCAATGCCGCCTCATCCATCTCGCGGAAGCCCTCCACCGTCGCAACCTCCGTAGGAATTTCATATTGTACGTCCAATGTCGCAAATTTCTCCAGAGAAGCCTCTCTGGATTCCACAGGATTGATCAGGTATCTCTTAATTTCCGCAATATCCTCCCCGCTCAGCTCCCCATACAACACATAAACCTTCGCGGTTCGGATGAGCGGTCTTTCCTGCTTGGAAATAATCTGAATACATTCCGCCGCGGAATTTGCTCTCTGGTCGAACTGCCCGGGCAGATATTCCACCGCAAACACAGACGCCCCGTCCGCAGGAATTTCCTCCCGCAAATCGTCCAGCTGTGGCTCTGAGAAAACCGTCCTCGCGCAGTAATCAAATAAATCCCTATCGATTCGCTCCGCATCGTAGCGATTCAAAAGCCGCAGCCCCGTCATCCCCTTGATGCCGAGCAAATGAACAATATCATTTCTAAGAGCGTCTGCCTCCGCAGTCAAGCCCTGCTTCTTTTCCACATAAATTCGATAAACCATGGCTGTTATACCTCCGCCGCAAGGGCCTTTTTCCCTATATCCTTCCGATAAAATACATTTTCAAAATGCACCGTCTGCACAGATTCATAGGCATTTGCGATTGCCTCGGGCAAGGTGTCCGCAACCTCCGTCACGCCAAGCACACGTCCGCCGTTTGTCAAAAGCCTTCCGTTTTCTTCCTTCGCTCCCGCCACAAAAATCAGCTTATCCTCCTTAGGCAATGTAATCGGAAATCCTTTTTCGTAGCCTGCGGGATAGCCTGCGGATGCCAGAATCACGCAGCAGGCAGCCTTGTCGCTGAATTTCACTTCCACCTCTGCCAGTCTTTCCGTTGCAACCGCCCGCATAATGGTCAAAAGGTCGCTTTCCAAAAGAGGCAGCACCACCTGTGTTTCAGGGTCGCCGAAACGGCAGTTATATTCAATCACCTTCGGACCATTGGGTGTAATCATCAAGCCAAAGAACAGACAACCCTTGAAGGTACGCCCTTCCTTGTTCATTGCCTCCATGGTCGGCACGAAAATCCTTTCCATACATTCCCTTGCCACCGCCTCCGTATAGAAGGGGTTAGGCGCAATCGTCCCCATACCGCCGGTATTTAAGCCCTGATCGCCGTCCAGTGCTCTCTTATGATCCATCGCAGAAACCATAGGAACCATGGTTTTCCCATCTGTAAATGCCAGAACGGAAACCTCAGGACCCGTCATAAATTCCTCAATCACAATATGCTCACCGCTTGCGCCGAATACCTTATCCTCCATCATGGAGCGTACCGCTGTCTGTGCCTGCTCCTTCGTTTCCGCAATGATAACGCCCTTACCCAGCGCCAGTCCGTCCGCCTTGACAACGGTCGGCAGCGGCGCAGTCTCCAGATACGCCAGTGCCTTTTCCATATCGTCAAAAACCTCATACGCCGCCGTAGGGATACCATATTTTTTCATCAGATTTTTGGAAAAAACCTTGCTCCCTTCCAGAATTGCCGCCTTCTTATTCGGACCAAAGCAGGGAATGCCGATTCCCTCCAGCGCATCCACCATTCCCAGAACCAGCGGGTCGTCCGGTGCAACCACAGCAAAATCAATGCCCTTTTCCTTGGCGAAGCTAACCACGCCGTCAATATCCTTTGCCGCAATCTCTACGCAAACCGCATCTCTTGCGATGCCGCCGTTGCCCGGCAGTGCATAAAGCTCCGTAACCTGCGAATTTTCCTTGATTTTCTTAATGATGGCGTGCTCTCTGCCACCGCCGCCAACTACCATAACCTTCATTTTTCTGCAAGCTCCTTTCGATTTTTCCTGTCTTAGTGATGGAACAATCTCATTCCCGTAAATGCCATTGTCATGCCGAATCTGTTGCAGGCTTCAATGACATTGTCGTCACGGATGGAGCCGCCGGGCTCCGCAATATAGCTGACGCCACTCTTTGCCGCCCGTTCAATATTGTCACCGAAGGGGAAAAATGCGTCCGAACCAAGGGCAACGCCCTTGATCGAGGAAAGATACGCCTTCTTTTCCTCCTTCGTCAGAGGTTCGGGCTTTTCGGAGAACAGCGTCTGCCATTTCCCCTCCGCCAGAACCTCCTCCGCATCATCGGAAATATAAAGATCAATCGTATTATCTCTGTCGGGTCTGCCAACCGTAGGCAGAAAAGGTAGATTGAGTACCTTCTCATGCTGTCTCAAATGCCAAGTATCCGCCTTATTCCCTGCCAGTCTGGTACAGTGGATTCTGGATTGCTGCCCTGCGCCAACGCCGATTGCCTGTCCGTCCTTCGCAAAGCAAACGGAGTTGGACTGCGTGTATTTCAGCGTAATCAGTGCGATAATCAAATCACGATTCGCCTCCTCGGTCAGATTCTTATTTTCCGTTACTATGTTTTCCAGAAGTGCCTGATTGATGGCAAAGTTATTTCTGCCCTGTTCAAAGCTAATACCGAAAACCTGTTTCTTTTCCTGTACTGCGGGCACATAGGCAGGGTCGATTTTTACGATATTATAATTGCCTTTTTTCTTTGTTTTCAGAATTTCCAGAGCCTCGTCCGTATATCCCGGTGCAATAATGCCGTCGGAAACCTCTCTTTTGATGAGTCTTGCGGTCGTTTCGTCGCAAATATCGCTCAGCGCGATCCAATCCCCGAAGGAGGACATTCTGTCCGTCCCTCTTGCTCTTGCGTAAGCCAGTGCCAAAGGAGAATCATCCAAACCTTCAATATCATCCACAAAGCAGGCGCGCTTCAGCGCATCGCTCATCGGTGTGCCGACTGCCGCAGAGGTGGGGCTTACGTGCTTAAAGGATGTAGCCGCCGGCATCCCCAGCGCCTCCTTGATTTCCTTTACCAACTGCCAGCTGTTAAAGGCGTCCAGAAAGTTGATATATCCCGGTCTGCCACAAAGGATTTCGATAGGCAGCTCGCTGCCGTCCTCCATGAAAATTTTCGCAGGCTTCTGATTGGGATTGCAGCCGTATTTCAATTCAAATTCTTTCATTTGATAAAAACTCCTTCCCTGTTCCGAAAGCAAAGCTTTACGCATACTTATTCATCATTCTGTTTTCCACCGCACCTGTTTTCAGGTCAACAAACCGCACATAAACGGAAATTTTATTCTCCTCGTTGAGATTTTCCCAGATTTCCTTCGTCCATTCGTCAATATCGTTTGGGATTGCCATGCGCTCCGGCTCCCCCGTAAAAGTCGGCAGCGGATTCCCGTCGCCCATATAGGTGTGCAGAAAATGCCCCACCCCCGCAATCGCCTGATAGGAATAGTTGAAACGGTTGCAGGCTGTCCCCGCCTCGTCCGCGCTCTTCAAAATATTCATTTTGTATGTAAAATCATTCTCCTCGAAGGTCAGCATCCCGCTGATTCTCGGTGTCCAGTTCGGAGCATCCGGCTCAAATTCCCTGCTTTCCAATGCCGCCTCAAAGCTTGCACCCTCCGCAACATAGTCATAAATAGTCTCCGTCTGGTCACCGTTTGTCACGATGAGCTTGTTATCCAGCTTGCGAATCGGCGCATAGATAATCAGAGAAGGATCCTCCACCCTCGTTTCGTCGAAGGGATAAATCATTACATCCTCGCCCTCCTCCTTGAAGATGCGATTGCGGCTGTTCTCGCTGCGCCCCATGATGAAATAAGCCACTGCCGCCCTTGTGCCGTCCTCCGTTTTTCCGATAACAATGCCACGTCCCACATAGCTGTTATCCTTGATCAAATCCCTCATGCTATCCCTTTGATATACATTCATGCCCTTTACAGTCCTTTCCGCAATTTCTCCGCCACCATTTCCACCGCTTTCGGCAGAAGAATCCATTCCGCCTGCTCCATAACTCTTCTTTGCAGCAGCTCCGGGGTATCCCCCTCCTTGATTTCCACTGCCTTCTGCAAAATAATTTCACCGCCGTCGGGGATTTCATTCACATAATGCACCGTTGCCCCCGTCACCTTCACGCCGTACGCCAAAGCCGCCTCATGCACGTGCAGCCCGTAGAACCCCTTTCCGCAGAAAGCAGGAATCAGAGAGGGATGCACATTGATGATACGCTTCGGGTACGCTGCGGTAAAGCTCTCGCTCAAGATTGACATAAACCCTGCCAAAACAATCATATCAATGCTGTTTTCCGCAAGAATTGCCTTCACTGCTTCCTCATACGCAGCCTGTGTTTCAAACTCCTTCCGCTTCACCACAACAGAAGGGATGTTGTTTTCCGCCGCTCTCGTCAGTGCGTAAGCCTTGTCGTTGCTTGCCAGCACCAGCGCGATTTCCCCGTCGGGCATTTTCCCTCGCTTCACCGCATCAATCAGCGCCTGCAAATTTGTGCCACCGCCCGAAACGAATACGGCGATTCTCGTTTTCTCAGACAATCACAACACCCTCCTCGGAGGCAATGATTTCGCCCATACTATACGCATCCTCGCCGTTTGCCCGAAGGATTTCCAGCGCCTTTTCCGCGTCCTCCTTTGCAACAACCACGCTCATGCCAACCCCCATGTTAAAGGTGTTGTACATATCTCTTTCGGGAATGTCCCCCTTTTCCCGAATCAAATCAAAAATCGGTGGCGTTTTCAGGCTCGCCTTATTGATTTTCGCCCCAAAGCCCTTAGGAATAGAGCGCGGGATATTCTCGTAGAAGCCGCCGCCCGTGATGTGAGAAACCGCTTTTACGGTTACCTCCTCAAACAGTGCCAGCATTGGCTTGACATAAATCCTCGTCGGTGTAAGCAGCGTCTCGCCGATGGATTTCCCGTCCAGTCTTTCCAGAGGCGTCTTGATGTCTGCGTGCTCCACGTCCAGTACGCGCCGCACCAAAGAAAACCCGTTGGAATGTACGCCGCTGGAGGGCAGTGCCAGAATGACGTCTCCCTCCTTAATTGTCTTGTTATCCAAAATTTTATCCTTATCCACAATGCCTACGGAGAAACCCGCCAAATCGTATTCATCCTCGGGATAGAAGCCGGGCATTTCCGCCGTTTCCCCGCCAATCAGCGCCGCACCGGATTGCACGCAGCCCTCCGCCACACCGCTCACAATAGAAGCGATTTTTTCGGGGAAGTTCTTGCCGACTGCGATATAGTCTAGGAAAAACAAGGGCTTTGCGCCCACGCAGATAATATCGTTCACACACATCGCCACGCAGTCAATCCCAACCGTGTCATGCTTGTCCATCAAAAATGCAAGCTTCAGCTTGGTACCGACACCATCCGTGCCGCTGACCAGAACCGGCTTTGTGATGCCCGTCATATCCAACTCAAACAGACCGCCGAAGCCGCCGATGTCTCCCATCACACCCTTGGAGAGCGTCTTCGCAATGTGTCCCTTCATCAGTTCCACTGCCCTGTACCCCGCCGTAATATCCACACCGGCCGCTTTGTAGCTTTCACTATGGCTTTTCATTCTTTTTCTCCTCTCGCTTTGTCCTTGATTCCGGTTTTCTTTCCTTAATATATAGGATGAAGCTTTTATTTCGCGTATCTTTCCTCCAGCGCACGGTTCTTTGCCAAAACCTTGTCTGCCGCCTCTTTTCTTGCCGCGTCCAGTCTTTCCGCCAGCGCCGCATCCTCTACAGCCAAAATCTGGATGGCGAGCAGTGCCGCGTTCTCCGCCCCGTCAATGGCAACCGTCGCAACAGGGAGTCCCCCGGGCATCTGCACCGTAGAGAGCAGAGCATCCAAACCGTCCAGCGTAGAGGCTTTGATGGGGATTCCGATAACGGGAAGCGTCGTATTCGCCGCCATCGCCCCCGCCAAATGCGCTGCCTTTCCCGCTGCCGCAATAATGGCACCAAAGCCGTTTTCTCTTGCGCCCCGCGCAAATGCACCCGCCTCCGCCGGTGTTCTGTGTGCGGAATAAATGTGCGCCTCAAAGGGAACACCGAATTGTTCCAGCGTCGCCATCGCCTTTTCCACCACGGGCAAATCACTGTCGCTGCCCATCACGATACCGATTTTCTTCATGAATGAAATGACCTCCTTAAAAAATAAGCTCTCCGCCTCTTTGTCCCGAAAAGACAGAAAAAGGGCAGTCCGATTCTGTATCACAGAAACAGGACTGCCCAGACGGTCGACAAAAAGCAGCTCTGCACTGCTTACTTTTTTCAAGCCTTCTGCTCCCCTGTGGTTCCCCACCTTGTCCGTCAGTTGCAAAAAGCTACCTTACCGATATTATACTGGACTTGATTGGAAAACGCAAGGCTCTTTCCGAAATTCCTCTCCCCTGCTTGCAAAGAGAACCGCCACCCTTTTTCCCCTGCCAACCGAACCGCCGCTTTACATCTCTTAACCTTCCTCGCCGCTTTTCCCTTTTCACACACCCCCACCTCTTCTTCCTTTCCGCTCCCTCCACCTCCTCTTTCCCCTCGCCGACCTCTCCTCTGCTCCCCCCTCTCTCGCCACCCAAACCATCCTCTGTATCAGCCTCTCCCTCTTTCCTTTCAGCTTTTCCTTCGACCTCCTCCCACCGCCACCCTTTTCCCCCGACCAACCGAACCGCCGCTTTATGTCTCTCAGCCTCCCTCACCTCTTTCCTCTTTCCTCTTTTCCATTTTCTCTTTTTTCTCTTTCTCTCTTCTCTCTTTTCACGCATCATGTAACTCCCCCCATCGCCAATCCCCCACCGAAATCCCCCCTCCCTTCTGTCTCCCCCTTCTCTATCTCATCGAGTCTCAATCTCCTTCCTTGTCTCATCGAGTCTCAACCTCCGTTTGCTCCGTATTTTTGTTCAAATTGACCCCCTGTCCCCCCGCGGACACCTTTTTTGTCCGTTTTTGCTGTCCATTCGCTGTCCTTTCGGTGTCCTTTCGGTGTCCCGCGGACGCTTTTTGTCCGCACTGTCCTCTCTTGTCCTCGCTTCCGGATTCGTCCTTTTTTGTGCAATCTGCCGAAATTTGTATATCCCCCCTTCCGTCTTGACACACCCTCCTCCGTGTGCTATAGTATTGAAGATTTAGGTAAAAATAGGTATGTCCCTCTACGTATGAAAGGAGCGTATCCCATGGATTGTATTCTCGCAAATGCCACTCTTCTCCTTCACGGAAGGCCTGTAAAATCAAGCCTCCGTATCGAAAATAGTATCATTACAGAAATTTCCGACCGTACCAAAAAGGGTACTTTTCCCGTTTTTGATTTGAACGGTTGCTTTGTTTTTCCCGGTTTTATTGATGTTCATGTGCATCTGAGAGAGCCGGGCTTTTTTTATAAGGAGACAATTCGAAGCGGCAGCCTTGCCGCGGCGCACGGCGGCTATACCACGGTCTGCGCCATGCCGAATCTCTCTCCGGCGCCGGATTCTCGGAAAAATCTCGAGGTGCAATTGAAGGCAATCCGCGAAACCGCCCGCATCAAGGTTCTCCCCTATGGCACGATCACCGTCGGCGAAGGGGGTGAAGTCTTGACCCCCTATCAGGCGCTTGCCGCCGATGTCTGCGCCTTTTCGGATGATGGGCGCGGCGTGCAGAGCGAGGTAGTCATGCGTGCGGCAATGCAGGGAATTCGCGCCACCGGCAAGCTGCTTGCCGCGCATTGCGAGGATAATTCCCTGCTCCATGGCGGCTATATCCATAACGGTGCATACGCCAAAGCACACGGACACAAAGGAATCTCCTCCGAAAGCGAATGGCGGCAAATCGAGCGGGATTTACGCCTCGTTGCAGAGACCGGCGTAAAGTACCATGTCTGCCATATCTCCACCAAGGAAAGCGTCGCGCTCATCCGCAGAGCAAAGGCAGCGGGTCTGGATGTTTCCTGCGAAACCGCCCCCCATTATCTGACAATGAACGACTCTATGCTACAGGAGGACGGACGCTTCAAAATGAACCCGCCCATCCGCAGCGAGGAGGATAGAAAAGCCTTAATTGCAGGCATTCTGGACGGTACGATTGATATGATTGCAACCGACCATGCGCCCCATTCCGCCGAGGAAAAGAGCCGTGGTCTGGAAAAGAGTCTGATGGGCGTAGTCGGTCTGGAAACCGCCTTCCCCATTCTGTATACCAAGCTGGTGAAGCCGGGTATTCTCCCCTTGGAAAAGCTCATTGATTTGATGCACACCAATCCCCGAAACCGTTTCCTTGTCGGCACCCCTCTGGAGGAAGGGCAGCCCGCCAATCTCACGGTTTATGATTTGGAGAAGGAATATACTGTCAACCCCGACGACTTCCTGAGCATGGGCAAAGCAACGCCCTTCGCCGGCGAGAAGGTTTTCGGCTCCTGCAAGCTGACCATGTATCAAGGCAATATCATATGGAAGGATAAAACCCTGTAAAATGCAGTAAAAACGCTGTTTCTCAACAGATAAGAACAAGGAGGAAGAAAGAGTATGCCAAAGAGAACGGACTTAAAAAAGATTCTGATTATCGGCTCCGGTCCCATCGTGATCGGTCAGGCGGCAGAGTTTGACTATGCCGGCACGCAGGCGTGCCTTGCCTTAAAGGAGGAAGGCTTCGAGGTGGTATTGGTCAATTCCAACCCCGCAACCATCATGACAGATACCACCATTGCGGATAAGGTTTATATGGAGCCCCTGACGCTGGAATACATCGCAAAAATCCTGCGCTACGAAAGACCGGATGCCATCGTTCCCGGTATCGGCGGGCAAACGGGCTTGAATCTGGCAATGCAGCTTGCAAAAAAGGGGATTCTACAGGAATGTCAGGTTGAGCTTCTGGGAACGCCCATCGACAGTATCGAACGCGCGGAGGACCGCGAGCTGTTCAAGGAAATGTGCCAATCCATCGGCGAGCCTGTTATCCCCTCGCAGATTACCTATTCCGAAGCAGAAGCCATCGCCGCCGCAAACGAAATCGGCTATCCCGTTGTACTGCGTCCCGCCTTCACACTGGGCGGCACAGGCGGCGGCTTTGCCAATAACGAGGCGGAGCTGGTGGAAATCATGAAGCACGCGCTGAAGCTTTCCCCCGTACATCAGGTTTTGGTGGAAAAGAGCGTAAAGGGCTATAAGGAAATCGAATTTGAGGTCATGCGTGACAGCACCGATCATGCCATCACCATCTGCGGCATGGAAAATATCGACCCTGTCGGCGTGCATACCGGCGATTCCATCGTTGTGGCACCCATCCTTACGCTAAATGACCACGCCTTCACCATGCTGCGTGATTCCGCATTGAAAATCATACGGGAATTGAAGATTGAGGGCGGCTGCAACATACAGTTCGCACTGAATCCCGATTCCTCCGAATATTACTTGATCGAGGTAAATCCCCGTGTTTCCCGTTCCTCTGCGCTGGCCTCCAAGGCAAGCGGCTACCCCATCGCAAGAGTCACCGCAAAAATCGCAGTCGGCATGACGCTGGATGAAATCAAGCTGGGCGAAACTACCGCAAACTACGAGCCTGCCTTGGATTATATCGTAGCAAAAATGCCCCGTTTCCCCTTCGATAAATTCGCCACCGCCGCAAATACCCTTTCCACGCAGATGAAGGCAACCGGCGAGGTAATGGGTATCGGGCGCACTTTGGAGGAATGTCTGCTGAAATCCATCCGTTCTCTGGAAATCGGCGTTTGCCACCTGTATATGCCCAAGTTCGATACCATGTCAAACGAGGATATGCTGGCATATATCGCCACCAGCCCTGATGATCGCATCTATGCCATCGCACAGCTGATTCGCAACGGCATTTCCCTGCATGAAATTTTCAAGGCAACCATGATTACGGAATATTTCCTCGAATCCTTCAAGAAGATTGTTGATTACGAAACCACGATTGCAGAAAATGTCAGCAATCGGGAAATTCTGACAGTGGCAAAGAAAATGGGCTTTTCCGACCAATATATCGCAAAGCTTTGGAAGCAGGATGAGATTGCGGTTTATAACCTGAGAAAGGAAATGAAGCTGTTCCCCGTTTATAAAATGATTGAAACAAGCGGCTGCGGCGGCTATATCCCCTATTTCTACTCCACCTACGAGAAGGAAAACGATTCCCGCATCAGCGACAAGAAAAAGATTATCGTGCTTGGCTCCGGCCCCATCCGTATCGGGCAGGGTGTCGAATTCGACTACTCTACCGTACACGCCGTAACCACCATCAAGAAATTCGGCTATGAATCCATCATCATCAACAACAACCCCGAAACCGTTTCCACAGACTACACCACAAGTGATAAGCTGTACTTTGAGCCTCTGACGGTGGAGGATGTGATGAACGTGGTAGAGCTGGAGCAGCCCCTGGGCGTCATCGCCTCCCTCGGCGGGCAGACTGCCATCAATCTGGCAGAGCCGCTGATGAAGCGCGGCGTAACCATCATCGGTACAGATGTTGCGGCAATCGAAAAGGCGGAAAACAGAGATTCCTTCGAGCATATCATGAATCAGCTGAATATTCCTCAGCCGAAGGGACAGGCTGTCACCAATATCGAGGCAGGTGTAAAGGCTGCGGCAGAAATCGGCTATCCCGTTCTGGTGCGCCCCTCCTATGTCTTGGGTGGTCGCGCCATGCAGATTGTGGCGGACGAAAATCAGCTGCGCACCTATCTGAAAACAGCCGTAGCTATCAATGAGGAGCAGCCCGTTCTGGTTGATAAATACATTCAGGGCAAGGAATTGGAGGTTGACGCAGTCTGCGACGGCGTAGATGTATTCGTACCCGGCATCATGGAGCACGTAGAACGCACCGGTGTTCACTCCGGTGACTCCATCTCCGTATACCCTACCTTCTCCGTATCTAATCAGGCGAAGGGTAAAATTCTGGAATACACCAAGAAGCTGGGTCTGGGTATCGGTATCATCGGTCTGTTCAATATCCAGTTTATCGTGGATAAAGAGGATAACGTCTATGTGATCGAGGTAAACCCCCGCTCCTCCAGAACCGTTCCCTTTCTTTCTAAGGCAACAGGCTATTCTCTGGCAGACATCGCAACACTGGTTATCCTCGGCAAAACCCTGAAGGAACAGGGCATCTTCGGTCTGTATCCGGATGAAAAAAAGAGATGGTATATAAAGGTTCCGGCCTTCTCCTTCTCCAAGCTGCACGGCATGGATACCTATCTCTCCCCCGAAATGAAGTCCACGGGTGAGGCAATCGGCTACGATAATAAGCTGAACAGAGCGTTGTATAAGGCCTTGCAGGCATCCGGCATGAATATCCAGAATTACGGTACCGTTCTGGCAACCATCGCAGATAAAGACAAAGAAGAAGCACTGCCCCTGATTCGCCGCTTCTACGAGCTTGGCTTTAATATCGAAGCAACACCGGGTACTGCCGCTTTCCTCAAGGAGCACGGCATCCGCACCAGAACAAGAAGGAAGCTGTCCGACGGCAGCGAAGAAATCTTCGATTCCATCCGTCAGGGCTATGTAAGCTATGTCATCAACACAAGAGATATCCACTCCGCATCCAGCAACAGCGACGGACAGGGAATTCGCCAGTGCGCCGTAGAAAACAACATCACCGTCTTCACCGCGCTGGATACCGTTCGTGTGCTTCTGGATGTTCTGGAAGAAACCACTCTGGGTATTTCCACGATTGATACGTAAGGAGGTTCTCTCTTGAAACAATCTGTTTTTACAATACAAAGCAATGAAAAGCTGACCGAAAGCGTCTGCAAAATGGTTCTGGCAGGGGATACCTCTGCCATTATCGCCGCGGGTCAGTTTGTAAATATTCAATTAAAAGGCTTTTTCCTGCGCCGCCCTATTTCCGTCTGCGATTATGACGAAAATACGTTGACGATTCTTTATAAAATCGTTGGCAAGGGTACAGAAGCCCTGAGCAAAATGAAAGCCCCTCATAAGCTGAACATTCTGACGGGCTTAGGCAATGGCTACGATACCACCAAGAGCGGCGAAAAGCCCTTGCTCATCGGCGGCGGCGTGGGTGTTCCCCCGCTATATCGTCTGGCAAAAAATCTGCTCGCAGAGGGGAAACGTCCCATCGTGATTCTGGGCTTCAATACGAAGGAGGAAATCTTCTACTCAGAGGAATTTGAAGCACTCGGCGCGCAGGTTTATATCGCTACAGCGGACGGCTCTGTCGGCACAAAGGGTTTTGTCACTGATGTGGTAAAAACCATCCCCGATTACACCTATTTCTACACCTGCGGCCCCGAACCCATGCTGAAAGCCCTTTCCGCTGCCACAAAAACAAGTGGTCAGCTCAGCTTCGAGGAACGCATGGGCTGCGGCTTCGGCGCATGCATGGGCTGCTCCTGCAAGACGAAATACGGCAATAAACGCATCTGCAAGGATGGTCCCGTTCTGGTAAAGGAGGAAATACTATGGTAAATACAAAAGTGACGCTCAGCGGCATCACACTGGATAACCCCGTCATTCCTGCCAGTGGCACCTTCGGCTACGGCTATGAATTTGCAGAGCTTTATGATATCAATATTCTCGGGACATTCTCCTTCAAGGGGACAACAAAGGAACCCCGCTTCGGCAACCCCACGCCCCGTATCGCAGAATGTACCGCAGGAATGATTAACTCCGTCGGTCTGCAGAACCCTGGCGTGGAGAAGGTCATTTCCGAGGAACTGCCCAAGCTGAAAAAATGCTTTCATAAGCCCGTGATTGCCAATGTCAGTGGCTTTTCCATCGAGGAATACGCCGAAACCTGCGCCTTATTAGATAAAGAACCGCAGGTCGGCATCTTGGAGGTCAATGTATCCTGTCCGAATGTGCATCATGGCGGCATGAGCTTCGGCACAGACCCCGCAGCAGCGGCAGCAGTCACAAGGGCAGTCAAGGCAGTAACCACAAAGCCGGTTTATATCAAGCTGACGCCTAACGTGACTGATATTGTTTCCATCGCGAAGGCTTGCGAGGAGGCGGGCGCGGATGGGATTGTTCTCATCAACACCATGCTGGGAATGCGGATTGATTTGAAAACCAAAAAGCCTGTCATTGCCAATAAAATGGGCGGCTTTTCCGGCAGTGCCATCTTCCCCGTTGCGGTGCGGATGGTCTATCAGGTCGCAGAGGCAGTGAATATCCCCGTTATCGGCATGGGAGGCATTTCCTCTACAGAGGATGTTATCGAAATGATGCTTGCAGGCGCGACCGCAGTAGAAATCGGTACGGCGAATCTGGTTGACCCCTTCATCTGCAAGAAGATTATCGAGGATTTACCTCGCGTTATGGAAAAATACGACATCAAGGACTTAAGCGACATCATTGGAGGTGCCCGTAAATGAGCAAGGATGTAATCATTGCCTGCGATTTTAACAGTAAGGCGGATTTGATGACATTTTTAGATAAATTTGAAAACGAAGACAGAAAGCCCTTCCTGAAGGTCGGCATGGAGTTGTTCTATGTGGAAGGTCCTGCGATTGTAAAGGAAATCAAGGCAAGAGGACATAAGATTTTCTTAGACCTCAAGCTGCACGACATTCCCAATACCGTAAAAAAAGCCATGGCGGTTCTCTCCGCTCTGGATGTAGATATTTGCAATCTGCACGCAGCGGGCACAGCGGCTATGATGGAAGCGGCTCTGGAAGGGCTGACAAGAGCGGACGGCACACGCCCTCTGCTCATTGCCGTAACACAGCTGACCTCTACCGATGAGGAACGAATGCAGAAGGAGCTTCTAATTGACTACCCTCTGGATGAGGTTGTCCTGCACTATGCAAAAAATGCGAAAGCTGCCGGTCTGGACGGCGTGGTCTGCTCCCCTCTGGAGGCGGACAAGGTAAAAGCAGTCTGCGGCGACGCCTTCCTGACCGTAACCCCCGGTGTGCGTTTTGCCGATGGCGAGGTAGGCGACCAGGTGCGTGTGACCACCCCCGCAAGAGCAAGAGAGCTCGGCTCTGATTATATCGTGGTCGGCAGACCGATCACACAGGCGGCTGATCCCGTCCATGTATATCACAGATGTATGCGCGAATTTTTAGGAGGAGATGTAGAATGAATATCAAAGAACAGATTGCAAAAGACCTGCTGTCCATCGGTGCGGTGTTCCTGCGCCCTGAAGACCCCTTCACATGGGCAAGCGGCATCAAAAGCCCCATTTACTGCGATAACAGACTGACACTGACCTCTGTAGAGGTAAGAAATCATGTGGAAAATGCACTGGCGGAAACCATCAGAAGAGAATATCCCGATGCCGAGGTGCTGATGGGCACCTCCACCGCCGGTATTGCACACGCTGCCATCACCGCGCACCTGCTTGACCTGCCCATGGGCTATGTTCGCTCTGGTGCAAAGGATCATGGCAGACATAACCGGATTGAAGGCAAGCTGGAAAAAGGGCAGAAGGTTGTTGTTGTGGAAGATCTGATTTCCACCGCAGGCAGCTGTATCGAGGTTGTCGATGTGCTGCGTGAGGCGGGTGCAGAGGTTTTGGGCATTGTCAGTATCTTCACCTATGGTCTGCAAAAGGGTCTGGACAGATTGGCAGAGGAAAATGTAAAAAATGTGAGTCTTTCCGGCTTTGATGCCGTAGCGGAGGTTGCCGCAAGGGAAGGCTATATCAAGGAATCCGACATCGCACGTCTGCTGAAATTCCGCAGCAATCCGAGCGATGAAGGCTGGAGGGAGATGTAAGCATGAAGAGTCTCATTGATATTGTGGATTTGACCGTGGAAGAAATTGACGAACTGATTGCCACCGCAAATGATATTATCGCAAACCCCGATAAATACGCCGAAAAATGCCATTGCAAAAAGCTGGCTACCCTCTTTTTCGAGCCCTCCACCCGTACCCGTCTGAGCTTTGAGGCGGCTATGCTGGAGCTAGGCGGCAGCGTAATCGGCTTCTCCGGTGCAGACAACAGCTCCGCCTCCAAGGGTGAAAGCGTTTCCGATACCGTGCGTGCCGTTGGCTGCTATGCCGATATTATCGCCATGCGCCACCCCAAGGAGGGCGCACCCATGATTGCCTCCATGCGCTCCCCCGTTCCCATCATCAATGCAGGCGATGGCGGACATAACCACCCTACACAGACTCTGGCTGACCTATTGACGATTCAACGCGAAAAAGGCACCTTTGAAAATCTGACCATCGGAATGTGCGGTGACTTGAAATTCGGCAGAACCGTACACTCTCTGATTCATGCCATGAGCCGTTATAAAGGCGTGAGATTTATCCTGATTTCCCCCGTAGAATTGAAGGTTCCCGAATATATCATTCAGGAATTGAACAAGGCAGGTATCCCCTATACAGAAACCACCGAGCTCGAGGCCTCTATGCCCTCTCTGGATATTCTGTATATGACAAGAGTACAGCGGGAGCGATTCTTCAACGAGGCAGACTATATCCGTCTGAAGGACAGCTACATCCTAAATATGGATAAGCTTGTGACCGCAAAGAAGGATCTTTGCATCATGCACCCCCTGCCCCGTGTCAACGAGATTTCCGTTGCGGTGGATGATGACCCCAGAGCCTGCTATTTCAAACAGGCGCTTTACGGCAAATATATTCGCATGGCTTTGATTTTGAAATTATTGGAGGTGGCGTAAATGATGGAGGTAACCGCAATCGGCAATGGTATGGTGATTGACCATATTACCGCAGGCAAATGTATGAAGCTATATCAATTTCTGGATTTGGATCATGTGGATGCCACCATTGCCCTAATCAAAAATGCGCCCAGTAAAAAAATGGGCAAAAAGGACATCATCAAAATTGATACGGAGCTGGTGCTGGATTTAGATGCTTTAGGCTATATTGACCCAAACGTAACCATCAACATCGTCAAAAACGGTGTTTGCGTAAAAAAGGTACATCCGCAGCTGCCCGAACAGCTGACAAATATCATCCAGTGCAAAAATCCTCGCTGCATCACCTCTGTCGAGCAGGAGATTCCTCATATCTTCAAGCTGACAGACAGAGAAAAAGGCGAATATCGCTGCATTTACTGCGAATCCAAGGCAAAAAATTAACCTAAAACGAAATCAGAATTTCGACTTGCTGAAATAAAAGAATAAGCTGATACGTTCCATCGGCAAGCCTCAAAGCCTTGTCAGCACCTTGCTTCGCAAAGCTGCCTAAGGCGGCGGGGTCTTTCCGTATATTTAGTTTTCCTCGCCGAAACTAAATTTTTACTGCGGATTCCATGCGGGACACAAGCTTCCCGAGCCCTTCCGCGGTATAAATAATCAAGGGTGTCCGCAAAGCTGACACCCTTTTTTCATCCTTTCGTTTGATTCTCTCCCTTTTGTGGCTTATCTCTTGCAGCTTATTTCGCTGAATCCCATAAATCGCCGATAAAATCTCCTCCTCTCTCCTGCATTTTCTCCGAAAAAGCAGTCCTTTCTTTATCCTAGATTTTCCACCTTCTGCATAAACTGTTATGAAAAACCGACAGGGAGCGTTTCCATGCAGAATCCGTATGTAAAATATCTGAAAACGAAAAACGGCTATTTCTATCTTTTTTATTATGAACACGGCAATATTTTCTGCCGCAGCTTTTCCCACGACGGGTGGACGGTTCCGAAAAAAATTGCGGAACGGGTATCTCCCGTTTTTTCGGTATGCCAATATGAAGCCGTTGTCTATCTGCTCTATTCCGGCAGCGAAGGGCAGCTCTATTTGGCAAGCTCAGACGATTTTATCGGCTGGGATCATCGTCCCCTCTTAAACGGCACCTATCCCACCGACCACACAAAGTTTTTTCTTCTGCCAACCAGGGATGCCTTTCATATCATTTACCATCTGCCAACAGAGGCAACAGGCGTAAATTCCCTGGTTTACAGCGTTTTTCGCAACGGGCACTGGGAAAAGCCCTATCAGATTGACCGCTTTATGCCGCTGAAGCAAACACCCTTCCTCGCCCGCAGACTAAGCGAAGCTCATATCATTTTGTATTACCGCACGGGCAAAAATGTTCTCAGCGCCAGAGAAATGCTGCTCACGCCCTATACGATTGGCAGCGTGACACCGCTGATTCAGCCACCTGCCCCCTGCATTGACCTTTCCGTTATCAATGATAACGAAAAAATCCATATTCTCTACATCGTCCGCAATATGTTCCGCACACAGGTGGTCTACCAATATAAGCACACCACCGCCATTAGCACGCCGCGTATCCTTTGGGAGGATAATCATTGCGACAACTGCCTTGCCTTCCGGGAAAACGGCAGGCTGATTCTGATGTGGACGGTAAACGGACAGCCGCTTCGGTGCATCTCCGAAAACGGCGGCGCATCCTTTGGCGCAGTAGAGCGCTATATGGAAAAATTTCCCACCTATTGTCTCAAGGGAGAGCTTTTGGGCGCGGATGAAGAAATACTCAACGCGGCAGAGTGCTACGGAAATGCACAGCATGGCTTTCTCCCCGCTGTTTTTACTCCCTCGCCTCTGCCGGAAGAACCAAAAGAAACAAAGCCAGAGGAAGAGTATTCCAAGGCATACTCCGCTTTGCAGGCATCTCATAAAAAGCAGATAGAGGAGTTTTCCGTACTGTTAGAGCAAAGAAGTGATGAAATCGCCGCCATCAATGCCCGTTGGAAGGCACAGCTCGAAAAAATGGAGCAGGAGCTTTCCGCGCTCCGCAAGGAAAATGCACATCTGCGGCAGCCCTCTCTGTCGGCACAGAACGATGAGGATGTCTGATTTTTCTGCATACAAAAAGCCTTTGATTCAGATTTTGGGCATCAAAGGCTTTTTTTGATTTCATTTTTTATTCGGGAGCCGTTTCGTCCTGCTGTACCCTTCTCTGAATTTCTCCCGCCAAATCCTCTACGGCAAAGGCATCGGTACAAAAAGTATCCGAATCGGTAATCACCGCACCGACTCTTGCCATATCCTCCATATTTACGCGCTGAATCTCCGCCGTATTGGAGGAGCAGCAGTCCTCAATAATAAGAATATTATAATCCAGAGAAAGTCCGTCGTAGCAAGAAGTACGGATACAGTTGGGTGTGGTTGTTCCTGTCAGGATGACGGTTTTCACACCCAGACGGCGCAGAATCAAATCCAACTCCGTTTGAAAAAAGGCGGAAAAACGAGGCTTGACAATCGTATAATCTCCCCTCTGCGGTATAAATTCTGCGGGCATCTCGATGGATAGCGCTCCTGTACTGTTTGGCGCAAGGTAACGATTGCCGCCGATCCAACTGTCATAGCGCGTAAATTCTACGTCGCAGCCGTTTCTGCGATAAATGCGATTCACAAAGAATACAGGAATTTCCCGCTCCCTTGCCTTGCGAATCACTTTGCCACAAGCAGGTATGCTTTCCGCAGCATCTCGGATACACAAGGGCGATTCCCTGCTGATAAACGCATTTTCCATATCAATCACAACCAATGCTGTCTCTCGCCAATTCATTTTTCAAACTCCCCTCCTGTGTCTTCTGAAAATATCATAGCTTTGTCCTGCATTTCTTTCGTTTGAAAAAAGCACCATTTGTCCCTTTTGCAATATATTGAAAGTATCAAATTTTCTAAGGGAGGTTTTTTCATGCATCCCATCGTTTCCCTAGAGGATATCAGCCTCCGCTATCACAGCATCGGTGGAGAAACACTCGCCGTCTCCCATTTCAATCTCAGCGTTGCACCGGGTGAATTTATATCTCTCGTCGGTCCCTCCGGCTGCGGCAAATCCACAATTCTCTCCATACTGGCAAGGCTTCTTTCTCCCTCCGAGGGAAGTGTCGCAGTAAACGGAACCATCGGCTATATGCTGCAAAGAGACTATCTCCTCCATTGGAGAAGTATTCGCTCCAACGCCCTTTTGGGACTGGAAATCCAAAAAAAGCTGACACCTGAAAATATTGCTTATGTGGATGCTCTACTCACACAATACGGCTTAGGCGAATTCAAAAACAGTCTGCCCAATCAACTCTCCGGCGGTATGCGGCAACGGGCCGCACTCATCCGTACCCTCGCCATTCGTCCGGATATTCTACTTTTGGATGAGCCGTTTTCCGCATTAGATTATCAAACGCGTCTTTCCGTTTCAGATGAAATCGGTACGATTATCCGCAAGGAGAAAAAAACCGCCATCCTCGTCACACATGACATTTCCGAGGCAATTAGCCTTTCAGATCGTGTGGTGGTGCTCTCCAATCGTCCGGCGAATGTGAAAAAAATTTTTCCAATCACCTTTGCCGCAAAAAGTCTTACGCCTCTGCAAGCAAGAGAAGCGCCGGAATTTAAGGATTATTTCAATGCCATCTGGAAGGAGTTGGATATCCATGTTTCATAAAAAATTACCGCAGCACATTTCTGCGGAGCAGGCAGCGTATCTCTCCCGTACGCAAAAACGCAAAACGACCGTCCAAATTTCACAGTGTATTTTGCTGCTTTCCTTTTTCCTGCTTTGGGAGCTTGCCGCTGCACGCGGTTGGGTAGATCCTTTTTTGTTCAGCAGACCAACGGAGCTGTTTTCCACTGCCGTAAAGCTGCTGCAAGACGGTACACTTGCGCTCCATATCGGCACAACCCTCCTGGAAACAGTGGTCGGTTTTCTTCTGGGAACACTGCTCGGCACACTGACGGCAATTCTTTTGTGGTGGAACCGTTTTATTTCTGATGTTACGGAGCCGTATCTGGTGATTCTCAATTCTCTGCCAAAAACCGCCTTGGCACCTATTATCATCGTTTGGTTCGGCAATAATCAATCCTCCATCATTATTGTGGCGCTTCTGACCTCTGTGGTCGTAACGATCCTCTCTGTCTTGAACGGTTTTTTGCAAGTGGATGAGGATAAAATCAAGCTAATCCGTATTTTCGGCGGCACAAAAAAGCAGGTGTTGACAAAGGTTGTCCTGCCCGCCAATATCCCCTGCATCCTGAATGCACTGAAAATCAACGTCGGACTTTCCTTCGTCGGCGTTATTGTCGGCGAATTTCTGGTGGCACAAAACGGCTTGGGCTTCTTGATTGTCTATTCCTCTCAGACCTTTGCCATGCGGGTTGTCCTGCTTTCCGTGGTCATTCTGGCAATTCTGTCCGCATTGATGTACGGCGCTATCTCCCTCTTGGAAAGCCGCTTCCGCAAATGGCAGGGATAACAAAGGCATTTGTATAAATTACCAAATCCCCAAAATATGCTGCATACCCAGACTGACAATCGTAATGCCAACCCAGCAGCAACCACCGAGCAGAAGCGGCTTACCGCCGGAGCGAATCAACTGCGGCAAATTGCTGTTCAAGCCGATTGCCGCCATCGCCATAATAATCAGGAATTTAGACAGCTCCTTCAAGGGCGCAAAAAGCTCTGCACTCACTCCTGCATGGATACAAAGCGTTGTCGCCAATGCTGCGAGCAGAAAATACAAAATAAACATCGGAAAGGCTCTTCTGATAGAAAATCCACTTGTCTTCTCGCCTGCCCGAACCGTTTTTCTCGCCTGGAGCCATGACAGCACCAGCGTGATGGGAATAATTGCAAGCGTTCTGGTCAGCTTCACGGTAACGGCGGTATGCAGTGTTTCACTGCCAAGCTGCCACATACTGTCCCAGGTAGAAGCCGCTGCCGTGACCGAGGATGTATCATTGATTGCTGTCCCCGAAAAAATGCCAAACGCCTCACCTGTTGTGGTACCAAAGCCCAATACAGTGCCTAAAAGCGGAAACAACACCGCCGCCAGCACATTGAAAAAGAAAATAACCGAAATCGCCTGTGCCACCTCTGTATCATCCGCACCAATCACGGGCGCGGTTGCCGCAATGGCAGAGCCGCCGCAGATAGAGGAACCGACGCCGACCAAAATTGCCGTATTGGATGGCAACCGCATCGACCTGTGTAATCCCCAGGCAATCAGCAGCGCAGCGCTGATGGTGCTTACAATAATCGGAAGCGACTGTTTCCCGGTTTGCAAAATCACGCCCAAATCCATGCCAAAGCCCAAAAGAACAACCGCCGCCTGCAAAATATATTTGGAGGTCCACTTCACCCCCATAGCTGTCTTCCGCTCATCCCGTCTGTGCATGGTGAGAAGAAGTCCGGCTAAAATCGCAATAATCGCCCCGCCGATAACCGGGAATTTTTTCCCTAAGAGCCATGCCGGCAAAGCAATGCAAAAACAGAGCAAAATCCCCCTACCCCGATTTTTGATAAAATCCATAAGATAAGCCTCCTTGTTTCCTATATATCAAAAATATAATTCCTGGTCATTATATCAAATTTGCACACGGATGCAATACTATTCTTTTTCATAGATAGGATGTTCGCACAAAACAGCCTCCTGCTTCGAATAAATCCGATGAGGAGGCCTGTTTTTCGTTTATGCACGCGGATGCGCTTTTGCATAAACCGTTTTTAGCTTCTGATTCGTCAGCTTTGTATAAATTTGTGTTGTAGAAATAGCGGAATGTCCCAGCATTTCCTGCACAGAGTGCAAGTCCGCGCCATTTTCAATTAAATGTGCTGCAAAGGAATGCCGTAGCATATGCGGTGTAATCTCTTCCTCAATACCTGCCTTTTTTGCATAACATTTGATGATTTTCCAAAAGCCCTGTCTGGTCATCGGCTTACCGTTGCAATTTACGAAAAGCACCTCTTCCTCCGGCTTGGAAACCATACGTCCCCGCACCTTTTGAATGTATCTGTCCAAGGAGACTCTCGCCTGCGCGCCAATCGGAATGATGCGACTTTTCAGCTTGCTGCCGCAATGAATATATTCCAAGGGAAGATTGATGTCCTCGACCCGCAGAGAAATCAACTCCGTCACGCGGATTCCCGTAGCATAGAGTAACTCCAGCATAGCCTTATCCCGAATCTGCTTATCCTCATCGCTATTCGGCTGCGCCAAAAGCAATTCCACTTTATCCAGAGAGAGAATTTCCGGCATCTTTTTTTCTACCTTAGGCAGATCCAAATCTGTCGCCGGGTTGTCCGCCACAAAGCCCTTCCTTTGCAAAAAATGAAAAAAGGAACGAATGGAAGCAATGTTTCTGGACACCGTCGCGCCTGACTTATGCTGCTTTTGCAACTCATATACATAAGCCATCACATTGGTACGGTTCACCTTCGTCGCATCCGAAACACCCGCCACCCGCATAAAGCGACAGAAGCCCTTCAAATCGCCGGTATAAGAAAGAACGGTATTTTCTGAGGATCTTCTTTCGTTACGCAAATATTCGATAAAATCAAAAACCCGCTGCTCCATACTCACAACCCTTTCACACTTACTACCTTGGATTATACTGAGTTTTTTAAGGATTGTCGATATGATTTTTACGAAAAATATAAATTTTATGAATTTTTTGTAAACTTTTACATTGCTTTCACAAAATTCACCCCTTGCTCAAAGGAAAGGCTCAAAGGAAAAGAAGCATCCGTTCTATCCCCGCGGCTACCGCCAAAAGCAAAACGGAAATACCGAACAAAATACAGTATTCCGTTTGCTTTCGTTTCTTCTCCCGCTTCAACGCACGTTTTTCTCCCACCTCCTGACAGGAAAGCGCATAATACAACGATGCAGACATCATCAAAAGATACGCAGGAATCAAAAATAAATTTTGCGGCAAAAAGGATATGGCGGAAAGAAAAATGCCCTTCGCGCCATAGACCGTCATCATCATCGCCGATGTAAAGCCAACGCAAACACTGCGAAACAAAAACGCCGCCCCCGAAAAAAGTAAACCCAACTGCATCCAGCCCCCCAGCCAAATGATAAGGTCATATTTCAAATATTTCAGAAAAACAGAACCATACGCAGAGGTATCCGTACCCGCTAGCGTCTGCTCCAAAAAAACAGCCACTTCTCCCCGCTGCGCCGTCGGCAGAAGATTCGCAAGCAGCGCACCGCCTGCCGTGCCACATAAAAAGGACAGACAAACGATGCCGATGATGCGCTGTAATCGTCTATCTGTCCTTCTCTTTGGTTTTCTCATCGCCATCCCCCCTTGATACAGGGTATGGCTCGTCTACCTGATTTATACTTGTTTTCTTGCTTGCCAAGCAAAAAGAGCAGTAAGGGTTTTTCCGTCCTTAATTTCTCCCCTTGCAATCATATCCATCGCCTCTGCAAGCGTGTAGGCTTCTACGTCTACAAATTCATCCGCGTCCGTCCTTCGGATTCCTTGAGAAAGCGCATGGGCAATAAAAATCTGTATTTTTTCGCTGCAAAAGCCGGTCGTCGGATACATCTCGCAAAGAAACTCCATCGAACCCGCTTTCTTCCCCGTTTCCTCCTCCAACTCTCGTATTGCAGCGTCTCTGCCGCTTTCGCCCTCCTCAATCAGACCTGCGGGAATTTCCAAGAGCATCTCTCGAAACGGATGCCGATACTGCCGCACAAAAAGCAGTCTGCCGTCTGCTTCCACCGCCAAAACCGCAGCAGCATTTTTTTTGCGAAGCACCGTTTCTCGATACGCCTCGCTTCCGTCCGGCATACGCAGCTTGTCCACCGTAACCGTTACAACTTTTCCCTGATAGGTTACCGTACTTTCCAAAACCTCATAGCTCATGCTCTCTCTCCTTTGCGAAAAAAAGACCGTTATATCAGATTACCGCAATTCCCGCACCATTTCCTCGATACGATCCATGCCCTTTTGAATCTGTTCCATGCCGGTCGCATAGGACAGGCGGATGTAATCAGACATACCGAAATCCGCACAGGGTATCACTGCCACGTATTTTTTCTCCAACAAAACAGCTGCAAAATCTGCTGCCGATGCAATTTTTTTACCCTCGCAGGACTTGCCGTACAAACTGGAAACATCAATAAACAGATAAAACGCTCCCACAGGCTTCAAAGCAGAAAGCAAAGGAATGGCTTCCTCTCTTTCGTAAATATAATCCCTGCGCTTCTTGAATGCTACGCACATTTCCGCCACACAATCCTGCGAACCGTTGAGCGCAGCAACGGCTGCCACCTGTGCAATGGAATTAGGATTGGATGCCATATGGGATTGCAGCGCCGCCATCAGCTTGGCAATCTCAAGCGAGGCCGCCGCATAGCCGATTCTCCAGCCTGTCATGGCATAGCTTTTGGAAACACCGTTTATGACAATGGTTCTATCATAAATTTCCTTACCGAGAGAAGCAATACTGATATGCTGTTTCTCCTCGTCATAAATCAATTTTTCATAAATTTCATCGGAAACAACCAAAAGATCATGCTGAACCGCAAATTCCGCAACCATTTCCAAATCCGCCCTGCTCATCACCTGACCTGTGGGATTGGAGGGTGTTGTCAAAACAATCGCCTTGGTTTTTGCGGTATAAGCGTTCTCCAGCTCTTCCTTGGTCATTGTGAAATAATTTTCCTTCTTGGTATAAATAATCACAGGCACACCACCGGCAATTTTGACCATTTCCGCATAACTCAGCCAAAAGGGTGCCGGAATGATAACCTCATCTCCTTCATTGAGAATCGCCATAAAGACATTCATCAGGGAATGCTTCGCACCATTGCTGATTACAACCTGTGCCGGTTCATAATCCAAGCCGTTTTCCCTTTTCAGCTTCCCGCAAACAGCCTGACGCAGCTCCGGAGTGCCCGCTGCCGGCGTATAACGGGTCTGCCCATTTTGAATGGCAGCAATGCCCTCTTGACTAATATGGGCGGGAGTATCAAAATCAGGCTCCCCCGCACCAAAGGAAATCACGTCCAAGCCGGCCGCCTTCATCTCTGCGGCTCTGGCAGAAATTGCCATTGTCGTGGACGGCTTGATGCTCATTGCTCTTTTCGATAATTCCATTTTCTTCACCTCTTCTTTGCTTCTCTTTTGTAAGGATTTTGAGGCTTTACAGGCAGTTCGCCGCAAAGTCCTCTTCTCCTGATTTCTTATTGTATAATGATATGCCGAGAATTACAATGCAAAATGAAGATTTTTACAAGAAAATATTATCAAAAAACACCATTCGTCGTTTGCTCCTTCAAAATACGGATAAACAATTCCATTGCGGGTGTAATCCATTTATTTTTGTGGTAAACACAAAGAGCCGTCACCGTTTGCTTTTCCACCTCTGTCTGCAGTTCGATCAGCCTGCCGTCTGCAAGCTCCGATGCAACCACGTGCTGCGGCAAATATGCTACGCCAAGATTACTCAAGAGGCAACGCTTGATTGCCTCCGTCGCACCAAGCTCCATCACACCGCCCAAACGAATATCTCTTTCTGTCAAATAATGGTCGATACGCCTTTGATAAACACCGTCCGTATCGCTGACCAGAAGACAAAGCTCCCTTCGCTGCCCTCTCGTGATAAAATCTCGTTCCTCGGTAGGAAGATCCGGATGCCCCACTAAAACTGTACGATATTCCTGCAAACGCTCTGTGATAACGGAAGCATTGCCATAACCGCCAACATTATAATGAATCCCAACATCCGCATTGCCATTGACAATCTCATCCGTAATACGATAGCAATTCATTGCCTGCAGGGAAAGCCGTACCCGCGGTGCCTGCCTATGAAATTCCGCCAAAACCGGCTGTATCTGATAAGTAAGAAGCGTTTCCGCCAAAAGCACCCGTAGACTGCCCTTCTGCTCTGCCGCAGTCTGCCCGTAGCCCTCCAGCCGCTCCATATTCTTCAGGATAGCATCCACATAAGGCATAATTTCCTTTCCTGCCTGTGTCAGCACCATCCGACGACCGATTTTTTCAAAAAGCTTCACACCCATCTCATGCTCCAGCTGCTGCACCTGAAAGGTAATGGTGGATTGTGCATAATTCAATTTTCTTGCTGCTCCGTAAAAGCTGCCGGTCTGCAAAATCGCCTTTAATGTGGGTAAATATTTCAATTCCATAAAAACACTTCCGATTCCTGTTTTCTCATACAAGAAAATTTTATCATGTCTTTTTGCTTTTGCAATTCTTTTTTTATCTGGGCCAAAGAATCATCTGTGTGCAGCGAAAAAGCGCAATGACCTTCCCTGTTTTTTCATCCGTTACAACGGCATCCCAAACCTGTGTACTCCTGCCGCCATGCACCAATGTCGCCGTACAAAGCACTGCACCCTCCCGCACCGTGCCAAGGTGATTGCTTTTCAGTTCAATCGTGGTGAAGCCGCTCGCCCCCTCCGGAATATGTGCCAGACAAGCGTTGCCGCAGCTGGTATCCGCGATGGCAATCACGCTCGCCGCGTGCAAAAAACCGTTGATTGCCAAATGCTTTTTCGTAATTTCCATACGGCTGGTAAGCTTGCCCTCCTCCAAGGTCAAAATTTCCAAGCCCAAGGTACCGGGCAAACCATCTCTTCCGCCCTCATTCAAATAATCTACCGTAATTTCCTTCCGCAATGTCATAAAAACATCCTCCTAAAGATAAAATTGTTTGTCATTATTATAACAAGGCCTCTTTCGCAAAAAAAGTCGAAAGTATCGAATTCTATCTTCAAGCATTTTGAAGTCTGCACAAAAAACATAGCCCACCACCCCGCGCAGAATGTCCTGCTTTAGCTGATTTTTCTGGATTGCCCTTTGCTGTGTATTCTGAAATATTCCGACAGTGCCGCAATGAACTGTCCGTTGGTCGGCTTGGTTACCGGCAGATAGCCCGCTACCTCGAAATAAACCTGCGGTCCGTTTTTCTTCCAAACGCTTTCTATGGCATGACGAATGGCGCGTTCCACCTTGTTTGCTGTCGTTTTATAGTGCTTCGCAATATCGGGATAAAGCCCCTTGGTGATGCCGACCAGAACCTCCTCATCCTCCACTGCCATGATAATTGCCTTACGGACAAAATGATACCCACGAATACTTGCGGAAATGCCCATACGGCTCAACAGTATGGAAACCTCGCTTTCCAAATCCGAAAAAGGATTTTCCGAAGCCTCCTCCACAATTTCCCGGCGCTCCTTCCGCTCCTCGGGCGCGCTCTCCTGTGCCAGCATTTGATGGATGCGCTCCAGCAGCAAATCGCCCTGGATTGGCTTTGCCATATAATAATCTGCACCGAGTGCAATCGCCTGACGCACCAGCTTATCGCTGTCGATTGCGGAAATCAGAATACAAATGCACGATATGCCCTTTCGCTTCAAGTGCTCCAAAACCCAAAAGCCATCTCGCTCGCCCAGCAGAACATCCATCAAAAGCACATCCGGTTTGGTTCGCATCACAATCTCCAGCAATTCCGATCCATTATCTGTCATACCGATAACGGTCATGTCTCCCTTCCGCTCCAGACATCGTTTTAATCGCTGCAAATAAAATCCATCCCGATCGGCAAGAACCACTTTTTTCTTTTCCTTCATCAAAAAACACTCCTTTTCTCTTACATTGTTCCTGCTTCCGACAAAAAATCGGAAGCAATACCTCATTTACCACTATGGTATGTTACATTATAGGTTGCTTCTCCATTTTTTGCTATAGGTTGGGAACGAAATGCGCGATTTTGGGAATGAAATGCGTTATTTGGGGAACGAAATGCAAAAAAGATGTCAAGCCGCAACCATAATTCACAATAAAAAAGTCCCATATTGCAAACAAATGCACTGCAATATGGGACATCTTACACTACTTTCTATTCCGTTATGTAAAGCTTATTTCGAGAAAGGTGCAATCGAAAAAATGCCCGCTACCGTATCTCTTAAAATTTCTTTCTGGTCAGGAAATCGGGAATCTTAATCTCGGATTCGTAATCATCATCCAAGTCAAATCTTCTCGAAGCGGGACGCGCCTCGTCCTGTGTGCCATCCGCAGTGGCACCTTCTGTCTCTGCCCTCTCGCGTACCGGTTTCTTTTCGGCTGCCTCATGCGCCTCGTCCTCCAGACCGGTCGCGATAACGGTAACCACAACCTCGTCATTCAGGTCTTCATTCAGCGTCGTACCAAAAATAATCTCTGCCTCGGGATCAATGGCCTCACGAATCAACTCAGCAGCCTCCTCTGTTTCCATTAAGCCCAAATTCATATCTCCGCTGAAGTTGATGAGAATATGCTTTGCGCCTTCAATGGTTGTTTCCAGAAGCGGGCTCTGAATCGCCATTTTTGCAGCAATTTCCGCCTTATTTTCGCCGCTGGCACGACCAATGCCCATATGCGCAATGCCTCTGTTTGCCATGATGGTTCTGACATCGGCAAAATCCAGATTGATCACGCCTGGCTTGGAAATCAAATCCGCAATTCCCTGTACACCCTGAAGCAAAATCTCATCCGCCTTGCGGAAGGCTTCGGTCAGGGTTGTTTTCTTATCAATGATGGAAAGCAGTCTCTGGTTCGGAATGATGACCAGCGTATCCACATTTTTTTTCAATTCCTCAATGCCCTTTTCCGCATTGCCCATTCTTTTTTTGCCTTCAAAATTGAAGGGCTTTGTTACCACGCCAACAGTCAAAATACCCAATTCCTTGGAAATTGCAGCAATACGAGGCGCAGCGCCCGTACCCGTGCCGCCGCCCATGCCTGCCGTGATAAACGCCATATCGGAGCCACGCAATGCCTGTGCAATATCGTCCTGCGTTTCATCCACAGAACGCTGTCCAATCTCGGGGTTGCCGCCTGCACCCAAGCCCTTTGTCAGCTTCTCGCCAATTTGAATCTTGGTTGCGGATTTCGACTTCGACAAAGCCTGTCCGTCTGTATTTACAGAAATAAATTCCACACCGTCCAAGCCGTCCTCAATCATTCGATCGACTGCATTATTGCCGCCGCCGCCAACACCAATTACCTTAATTTGTGCCATATTACTCATAGGGATATCTAATTCGAGCATACTGTAATCTCCTCCTAAGCTATTCACAATATATCAGCTTATATTATACACGAAAAAAAAGCCGATTTCTATAGAAAAAATAAGTTTTCCTACAAATTTTCACTTTTTTACCGGATATTCTCCCATTTTTTTCGGTTACCTCTTATCTTAGTAGCTTTTTTCCCTTTATTCAAGCAAAAAATCATAAATACAACGAAAAATATTTTATCGTCCGCACCCCGACCGTTGACCTCTGCTCTATGCTCTGTAAAACTCAGGTCAAATAACGGAACACTACGGTTGCCTTTGGGTTGTCCAGCACACTTAAATCCAAAATGCCTCTGTCCTCCTTTGGAATCGTCTGCATAATTTGCGCCATATACTGAATCTTTCTCGTGCCGTTTTTCATCGTTCCCAAATGAATTTGCACCTGATTGACAGAAGCATAAATATCCTCCGGGTCGGAAACATCAATTTCCACCACAATATCCAGTAGGTCACATTTTTCCATCATCTGCGAAATTTCCAGCACAACACTCAGCGCCTCCGGATTTTTCACGGGTAAAATTTCCCCCTCCGTGAAACTGTCAAAAACCAGACCCTTAACCACCGGCAATGTCTCCCGACAGCTGTTCTCAATCGAAAGCACACGCCCTTCCTCATCTATGTAAAGGTAAGCACCCATATAGGGCACATACCCTCTCACCCTTCTCTCCTCTATCGTAATGACCATGGTATCCGGCAGCTTGGCAGAAAGCTTTGCCTCGGCAATATACGGGCTTTCCTTCAGCTTTTTTTCTGCCCTGCTTTTTCCGAAGAGCAGAAGATTATCGCCCTTGGAAAGTCCTATCATTTCGCAAAGCTCGGAGGTCGTAAAGCGGCTTGCTCCCTCGACCGTAATATCCCGCACGGCAAACAACGGTGAAAACAACGCACAGGCAAAAACAATGACCAACAGTACCGCTGCGAGTACAATTCTGCGGTCAATCCCCTTTTTCCGTCCCTCCTCTTGCGGATAGGAAAGCTCCTCCATCATATCAATATCATAAATTTCCTGCTTTTTCTCTTTTCTCTTTTTTCCCAGACCAAACATATGATTTCCTTTCTGTGGCACTACAATAGCCGAATATCGCCACCCAAAAAAGAAAAAACCTCTTCCGGCTTCTCATATCCCCGCTCCACATATTCCGCACCATGCACCAGACTCTCTCCCTCCGCTGCCAAGGCAGCACACAAAAGAGCGGCACCGCAACGCAAATCCCTCGCAAAAACCTCTGCCCCGCAAAGCCCTTTTACGCCGACAATCATTGCATTCTGACCGGAAATACGAATATTCGCACCCATACGACAAAGCTCCTCTGCTTGCGAAAAACGAGCCTCAAACACCGTTTCACTAATCATACATTGTCCATTTGCCAATGTCAACAAGCTCATCAGCAAAGGCTGCATATCCGTCGGAAAGGCGGGAAAGGGTCCCGTAACAACGGTAAAATCGGATACCAGCTGCTTCGGCGGACGCATCCAGAGGAAATCATTCATTTCCCAGAGAAGGCTACAGCCCGTTTGATAGAGTATGTCCTGCACAGCCTCCATTTGCTCTCGTTCCAAGCCCTTCAGGTACAATTCTCCGCCGGTCATGGCCGCAGCACACAAAAGCGTACCGCCCTCAATACGGTCAGCCGGAATCGAAAAAACCGCTCCATGCAAGCTATCCACACCCTCTATCAAGATACACTCCGTGCCCTCGCCGTAAATTTCGCCGCCCATTGCACGCAAAAAACGCGCCAATGCAACGACCTCCGGTTCTCTGGCGGCATTATGGATAACAGTCACGCCTTCTGCCCGCACTGCCAGAAGCAAAATATTTTCTGTTGCCCCCACGCTGGGAAACGGCAGATAAAGATGACAGCCTCGCAGATGCACAGCTCTGCAATCAAGGCTCTCCTCCGTTTCTTGAATCTCAACGCCCATATCTCGAAAAGCGGATAAATGCAAATCGATCGGGCGTTTGCCTATGGCACATCCACCGGGATAAGCGATTTTTCCCTCTCCTGTTCTGCCCAAAAGCGCACCCATAAAAAGAATGGACGAGCGCAGCCTGCGCGTCGTTTCCGTACAAGCCTCTGTCTTAAGGAGCGTACGGCTGTCGATATGCGCTGTCCTTCCGCGAAGGAGAATTTCGCAGCCCATCTCCCGCAAAAGATCCATGGTCAGGGAAACATCCCGAATCTGCGGCAGGTTTTCCAAAATCACCTCATCCTCTGCCAAAAGGCAGGCGGTCAAAATGGGTAAGGCAGCATTTTTACTGCCATGCACAAGCACCTCCCCCTGAATCCGATTTCCTCCCCGCACCAGATATGTCCCCATGCACTCTCCTCCTATGCTTCCCTTTCTATCTATCATATCGACAAAGACTTCTCTCGGTGCGTGTCTTTCTCCCGCTTTTCGGCAGATGGTTTTTGTTTACAAAAAGCGGCAGAGCAGTTACAATAAGGCTAGCATTTCATAGGAAGCATAAAAAAGGAGCTGTTACATTTGGAATTAAAGAGAAATATTTTAGATATTAAAGGGCTAAAGGTCGGACAGGCGGAAAATACCGCTGCAAAAACCGGCGTAACCGTCGTGCTTGCAGAAAATGGTGCTGTCTGCGGCGTAGATGTGCGCGGTGCCGCCCCCGGCACCAGAGAAACCGACCTCTTGCATCCCATCAACACCATAGAGCGTGTGCACGCAGTGGCGCTTTCCGGCGGCTCTGCCTTTGGGCTGGCGGCAGCAAGCGGCGTGATGGATTGGCTGGAGCACAGGGGCATCGGCTTTGATGTCGGCGTAACCAAGGTTCCTATCGTCCCCTCTGCCGTTTTATTTGATTTAGAATATGGCGATGCCTTTCTCCGCCCCGACCGCGAAATGGGAATGCAGGCGTGCGAAAACGCCTCCGATTTCGTTCTCGCAGAGGGGGATTTCGGGGCGGGCTGCGGTGCAACCGTCGGTAAGCTGCGTGGAATGGCGCATTGCTCAAACAGCGGCATCGGCTCATGGTCGGAGGAAACGGAAAATGGTATCCGTGTAGCCGCCCTGATTGCGGTAAATGCCTTCGGGGATGTCTATGAAAATGGAAAAATCATCGCCGGAACAAGGGACGATGACGGACATTTCATTTCTGCGGAGGATGGAGTGATACAAATGGCATCTCAGCTATCCTTCAGCGGAAAAAATACTACCATCGGTGTCATTGCCACCAATGTCAAGCTGACCAAGGCACAGGCAACAAAGGTCGCAGGTATGGCACACGATGGCTTAGCGCGTTGTATTCGCCCGATTCATACAACGATGGATGGAGATACGCTCTTCTGTCTGTCTACCGAGGATCTGGAGCTTTCCGCCGCACCCGTGGATGTCGTCGGTATTCTGGCTGCAAGAGCAACGGAAAAGGCTGTTTTACGCGCCGTTCGAGCCGCAAAATAATGCACCCCTGTGTCATTGCATTTACCAAACACAAGAACGCAAAAGCACCTCAAAAGGAGGATTTTTTATGAATAGAATAGAGCAGCTCAAAGCGACGTACGGCACGCCCTTCTATCTTTACGAGGGCAAAAGGATTACTGCGCAGGCAGAAATTCTGCGAAATACCTTCCCCGATTTTACGATACTTTTTTCGGTCAAGGCAAATCCCTTTCCGCCCGTCTTAAAAAAGATGGCGGCATTGGGCATCGGAGCAGATGCCGCCTCCGCAAAGGAAATTGATTTAGCAAGAGAGGCGGGTATTCCTGCGGAAAGCATCTATTATTCCGCGCCCGCCCCCACCAAGGAGGATCTCGCTCACGCCATTGGCAAATGTCATATCATTGCCGACAGTCTGCACGTGCTTTCCCTTCTGGAGGAGGCAGCAAACACGCAAAGTAAAATTATTTCCGTCGGCATCCGTATCCATCCCGATTTTACCATGGACGGCGCCCCGCAGATTCCCTCCAAATTCGGCATCGACGAAGCGATTGTCTTGAATGCAGATTTCCCGAAGGCGTATCCCCATCTGCGTATTGTCGGTATACATATCCATATCCGCTCGCAGGTATTGGATACCGCGCAGCTCAGCCGTTATTACGAAAATATTCTTTCGCTGGCAATCAAGCTGCAAAACCATCTCGGTACGCCTTTGGAATATATCAACTGTGGCGGCGGTATCGGTACGGTCTATAACCCCGAAAAGCAATCCCCTCCGGATTTTGCGGCACTGCGGCAGGCTGTCTGCAAAGCAAGGGAAGCCCATCCTCTTTCTGCCAAGCTGATTCTGGAAAGCGGACGCTTCCTCGCCTGCGACTGCGGCACCTATGTCACCGAAATTGTAGATATTAAGGAATCCCACGGAAAAAAATACTATGTGGTTAAAAACGGCATGAACGGCTTTTTGAAGCCTGTTTCAAGAGAACTGTTCCAAGCCTTTCTGCCACAGAAAATCGGTGTATCCTACGAGCCGCTCCTCACGGAGAATGATGCCTATGAGATTCATGTTCTTTCCGACAGCAAGGAAAAAGAGGTGGTCGATATTGCAGGACATCTTTGCTGTGGTGCAGATATCATGGCAAAAAATATCACCATAAAAAAGGCAGCAATCGGCGATTTGATTACCTTCAACCACGCAGGCAGCTATGCCTATTCCCTGGCGCTGCTCCTGTTCGCCGGTCAGCCCCTGCCAAAGCAGATTTTCATTGATGAATAAGAAAAATCCCTTGTATCGGTTTCTCCGACCATACAAGGGATTCTTTTTAGCCTAAGTACATACTTAACTCTTGAAATCTCGCACTGTCATTTCTGACTGTTTCCGCCTTCTTTTCACCATTGGCATATCCCACCAGAAACCTCGATTCTGCTTCCGTGCCGTCCAACAGCCTTACGCTGACGATGGTCGCACTTAATTCCGCCTGCATAGTAAAGCCCTGTCGCATTTCGGATTTTCGTACGCGCTCCGCCGCTCGTTTTTTCTGTAATTTTTGAAAAAAGGACATCTTTCTCTCCTTGATACCTGTCAACACTAATGCTTACTGATAGCTTTTCGCGGTGTCTATGCCAATCGTAGCAGTGCCTTCGTTCCATGTCACTCCCATATCCAAAAGCTTTGCCAAATCCCGCAGCTTATAATAGGTATAGTCGTTGATGGTGTAGGCACTGACGCTCTTTCTTGCCCCATCACAATACAGCTTTGCGGTAGAGGTTGTGCCATAGGTGTCGCCATATCCACCCGTCGCTCCGCTTGCAAAGGAGGAATATTGCTCGCCGCGGAACAACTCAATCGCCTGCTTGTCCTCGTTCCAGGATGCGTTAAATCGCTTTGCTGTATCATTCAAAGCCCCCGCAATATCCCTCAGCTTGAAATAGGTATAATCATCTATCGTATAAACTCGGAAATCAACCGCCTTTCCGTTCACCGTTACCTTGGCTCTACCGGCATAGGCATATTTCTTCTCAACCGTAACAGATGCTTCGGATTCGGTTTTGGATTCGGTCGGCGTTGCCGATTGATAGTATGCCTTTACCGCATCCGCACAGCCCTGTCTGTTGTTCAGCAGGTCACGCAGGCTGAAGAACATACTGCCGTCCACGTTATATTTTTCGTTAATCTGCATCTCCTCCGTAATCTCCTGCGCAATAACATCCTTGTAAATGCCCTGTCCGATATAGAGCTTTACGCCCGTCCCTTCGACCACATTGTTCCACCACTTCACCAGCGTTTCATAATCGGCATAAGCATTGCCCACCTCCCAGTAAATCTGCGGAGCAATGTAATCTACCCAGCCATTTTCTACCCATTTTTTCGCATCCCCATAAACGGTATAATAGCCTTCTGAGCCATGTGTCGCGGAGCCTGCGTCATCAGAGGTACTGTTTTTCCAGATCCCCATGGGACTGATGCCGAATTCTACGGAGGACTTCGTATTTTTAATTGTACGATATACCTTCTGAATCAGCGTATCCACATGGTCACGGCGCTCCTGCGCCACTGTGCCGTCCCTGTTCTCGCCGTCAGGCAAAGGATAATTGGAGGGATAGAAATAATCGTCAAAATGAATGGCATCCACGTCGTAATTCTTCACGACCTCTTCCACCGTATCGCAGATATACTGCTGTACCTCCTCATTTGCAGGGTCATAATACATTGCCCCGTTATAGGTCAGAATCCAGTCAAGATGCTTTCTTGCCATATTGTCTGCAGAAAGCACAGACAAATCCGTCCCCGAGGTCGTAATGCGGTAAGGATTCATCCAAGCATGAAATTCCATACCCCGCTTATGCGCCTCCGCAACCATAAACGCCATAGGGTCATAGCCAGGGTCTGTCCCCTGCGTCCCCGTCAGAACAGCGCTCCACGGGTTCAACTCGGACTGATACAGCGCATCCCCCTTCGGGCGTACCTGCACAACCACCGTATTCAACCCCAACGCCTGCGCCTGCTCCAGCTTTTGAATAAATTCGTTTTTCTGCGCCTCCGCATCATTCGTCGTAGAGGGATAGTCCGCACTGTAGACCGTAGAAATCCAGACAGCGCGCATATCCGCTGCATCTGCCGCATAAGCCTCCTGCGCTCCAATGCTTACAACCCCCAACACGCCACATAATATGCCCATACATATTTTTTTCAAATATCGATTCATTTTTCCACCCGATTCCTCATTTATTGATAACCCCAATCCAGCGTTTGTATCGTACCATACCCGCAAAGCCTTAAGACTGTCGGTCTTGGGAACTCCGGCACCCCCGCAAAGGGCATCATACCCTTGATCTGATATTACAGACCATATCCTCCGCCGTGGTATGGAACCCATCAGAGTATCTGCAATTATTCTACCATAAAATAACAGATAAAATATTACAATCCTCTTAATCTTTCCCTCCTCAAACGATTGCATAAATCCTCTATTTGCATTAAGATAGAAAAAGCGACAGTAAACAATAATAAAAGCTACGAGGTGACTTTTCTATGAAATACGGTCTGATTGGCGAAAAATTAGGGCATAGTTTTTCCAAAATAATTCACGAAATGCTGGCAAGCTATACTTATGACCTCATTCCCCTAACCAAAAATGAATTGGATACCTTTTTGACGGAAAAGCAATTCTCCGCCTTAAATGTCACCATTCCCTATAAAGAAACGGTAATTACCTATCTGGACGAGATAGACGGCAGTGCAAAGAAAATCGGTGCCGTAAATACGATTGTCAACCGAGACGGTAGGCTATGCGGCTATAACACTGACTTTTACGGCTTCCGCTATATGCTCCAAAAAAACGGTATTAATGTTTCCGGCAAAAAAACATTGGTCTTGGGTAAAGGCGGCGCAGCAAAAGCTATCATTGCCGTTTTGCGGGAATTGGGCGCCTCCGAGATTATCACCGTATATTACCGGGAATATCCCGAGACAGTAACCTATGCGGAATGTTATAAAAATCATGCAGATGCAAAAATCATCGTGAATACGACTCCTGTCGGAATGTATCCGAAATCCGATGATTGCCCCATTGACTTAAGTCGATTTTCTGCCTTGGAGGGCGTTGCGGACGTTGTATATAATCCCCTGCGTACACAACTTGTTCTGGAAGCGGAGAAGCGCGGAATTCGCGCCGCAGGCGGTTTGGAAATGCTGGTCGCACAGGCAAAGTACGCCGTTGAAATTTTTCTGGATACCCATTTGGACGACGCCTGTATTGCCGAAATCAATACGCATCTCAAAAAAGAACGCTCCAATTTGGTGCTGATTGGCATGAGTGGTGGCGGAAAAAGCACACTTGGCAGAATGGCAGCAGAAAGGCTCAGCAAGGTCTTTGTCGACACCGATGATTTGATTATCGAACGCATCGGGATGCCTATTGCGGATTTCTTTGCAAAAGAGGGCGAGCCCGCCTTCCGCGAAATTGAAACAAGGGTCATCCACGAGGTTTCCGCACAAAATAATCTTGTCATCTCCACCGGCGGCGGCATCATTAAAAATCCGCTGAATATCGAATATCTCAAACGCAACGGCAGACTTATCTGGCTGAAACGGGATGCAGATTTGCTCGAAAGCGGCAATGGCAGACCCCTTGCCCCGAATCAGGCAGCGGCACAGAAACTCTATCAGGAGCGCCTCCCTCTTTATACTGCGGCGGCAGAGGCCGTTGCAGAAAATAACGGCACCATCGAAGAAGGCCTCGCTGCTGTTCTGCATGGCTATGAAACGCTTTTGAAATAAGCACCTACATAAAACGCCCCTTTCCTTTTGGAAAGGGGCTCTTATTCATTTAGAGAGGTGTAGTAAAATGAGTTTTTTAGAATGCTTGTGTTAATAGCCTTATCTTTTGTATTCTGTTTTGTATTCTGTTTTGTTTGTTCCCTTTTTCTTCTGTGCTTCTTTCCCTCCGACCTTGCCATTAGGCCTCGTGATGTCTTTCATCAATGTCATTTACAGGAGGCTCCAGCCCATCAATGACAATATTGTTCTTCTGTGCATAGTCCCACAGAGCAGCACGCAATGCCTCCTCTGCCAGACAGGAGCAATGCACCTTCACGGGAGGCAGTCCATCCAGCGCTTCCATAACGGCTTTATTGGTTACCTCCAGTGCCTCTTGGATGCTTTTGCCCTTTACCAACTCCGTTGCCATCGAGCTTGTCGCAACTGCGGCGCCACAGCCAAAGGTTTTGAATTTTGCATCTATAATCCTGCCATCCTCGATTTGCAGATAAACCTTCATAATATCGCCGCATTTCATGTTGCCGACCTGCCCGACGCCGCTGGCATTTTCAATTTCGCCGACGTTTCTCGGATTCATAAAATGATCCATGACCTTTTCGCTATAGTCCATTTCAAAGTTCCTCCTTGGTATTCCGATTCATATAAATGTCTAAAGTTTTTTCTATCGAGCCATATTTAAGCCTTTTTGCCGGGGTAAACAGGGGACATATCCCGCAGCCTCTGCACCAGTGCAGGGAGCTTTTCCAGAATATAATCCACCTGTTCCTCCGTGTTTTCTCTGTCCAGTGTCAACCGCAAAGAGCCATGTGCAATTTCATGCGGCAAACCAATTGCCATCAGCACATGGGAAGGATCCAGAGAGCCGGATGTGCAGGCAGATCCGCTGGAAGCCGCAATGCCCAGCGCATCCAGAAGCAGCAGCAGGGATTCGCCTTCGATATAGGAGAAGGAGATGTTGCAGTTGCCGGGCAGACGATCCGTCGGATGTCCATTTAGGCGGCTGTCCGGAATCGTTTTCAGAATTCCGCGAATCAGCTTATCCCGCAAAGCAAGCAGCTTCTTTGTGGTTTCTCCCATTTCCGCCACTGCCAGCTGTGCAGCCTTACCCAGACCAACGATACCCGCAATATTTTCCGTACCCGCGCGCAGCTTCTTTTCCTGTGCACCACCGAAAATCAGCGGAGAAATTCTTGTGCCCTTGCGGATATAGATTGCACCGATGCCCTTTGGTGCGCCCAGCTTATGACCACTCATAGACAGCAGGTCAACGTGTAGCTTTTCTACATCAATCGGCACATGACCGACAGCCTGTACCGCATCTGTGTGGAACAGAATACCGTGCTTTTTTGCAATCTCCGCAATCTCTGCAATAGGCTGAATCGTACCGATTTCATTATTTGCAAACATAACGGAGATAAGCACGGTTTCGGGGCGAATCGCATTTTCCAGTTCTTTCAAGGAAACCTTGCCGAATTCATCCACATTCAAGTAAGTTACATCAACACCCTTTGTTTCCAAAAACTCCGCGGTATGCAAAATGGCATGGTGTTCAATCTTTGTTGTAATGATATGCTTTTTCTCTTTTGTGCTTGCGTTTACTACGCCGCGCAGAGCCATGTTATCACTCTCGGAGCCGCCTGCCGTAAAATAAATTTCATCCGGAATCGCACCAATAGCTGCCGCAACCTGTGCCCGTGCCTGCTCCAGTGCTTTTTTGCTTTCCTTTGCAATACCGTAAATGCTGGAAGCATTACCATAGTACTCTCTGAAATAAGGAAGAATCTCCTGCAATACCTCCTCCCTCACGGGCGTAGTTGCTGCATTATCAAAATAATATTTCGTCTGCATAAGAAAACTCCTCTCAACCTCTTTTTATATCATAGTATTTTTATATGTTTTATGTGATTTGAATATATCACCTTTTCCGTTATCTGTCAACAAAAATTTTCACCTTTTTTCAAAAAGTCTGTATTTTTTATACAATCTGAGAAATAGATGGATTTTCACACTTTGAAAATATTTAATATTTTTTTTCATGATATCCGTGTTCTCACCTTTTCCATCGCAGAATTTATCCGTATAATCTATAAATAGTCATTTTTCGGGGTACGCTCTTGATATGTCCCAAAATAAAGGAGCTACGCTTTTCCGAAAAGCAAAAAACAAAAGAAAAGGGGTGTCTTATGGAATTCAAGGATCGCTTAAAGATGCTGAGAAAAGAAAAAAAATTAACACAGGTGAAGCTTGGAGAAATGTTGAACTATGGCTATACAGCAGTTGCGAACTATGAGTCTGGTCGCAATCAGCCCTCCATTCCTGATTTGAAAAAGATTGCTTCCATATTCAATGTATCCATGGACTATCTTTTGGGTGTCAATGATATTCGCTACCCCTACCTCAATAGCGATAATTCTGACGAATTTAAGAATTTTCAGCGGTATTATACCCTTCTGAATAAGAATAGCAGGCAGAATTTGTTGCTATACATGGAGTTTTTGATTAGCCACCAGACGGATTCTCTTGGTGATGTAAGCTATGATAATTACGAGCCGAGAGCTGTCGTCAAAAAGATTGCACAGCAACCTGTGGAATATCGAAAGGATTAAAAAATTTTGATTCGCTTGAAGGTATTTATTTTTTTGCTACTTGGGCGGAATCATTTCTTACCTCCCCAAAAAAGCCACATAAATTAAAAGAGCCGTCTGATTTCAGCCGAAATCAGACGGCTCTTTTCTTTTTTTACAGAATTCGTCTTGCCGTCACATAAGTATTTGCGCTGTAGCTGCTGCTCAGGGAGGTCACGGTAACGCCGTTGCCCTTTCCGTCCGTGGAATGAACATAGGTGCCGTCTCCGCAATAGATGCCGACATGGCTAATGCCGCTGTTGCCGCCGGCATTGAAGAATACTAAGTCGCCCGCCTGCAAATTCGCCTTTGCCACCTCCGTACCATGGCTTACCATAGAAACGGAGGATCGATTCAGCGTAATACCGAAGTTTTTATAAACTGCGTAGACGAAGCCGGAGCAATCCACGCCGGTTTTCAGATTCGTACCGCCCCAAACATAAGGCGTGCCGAGAAACTGCTTGCCGTAAGCAACCACTGCTGCCCCCTTAGAAGCAGAGCTGGCGCTTGCCACAGGCTTCTCGCCTGTTTTCAATGTAAGGTAATCCGCAGAAACATATCCCTTCTGCCCCGCATCCGTTACCACTCTGACCCATTCCGTCCCGACTCTGTCCACATCCACAACCTCGCCGGAGGAAAGCACCGTCAAAACGATGGAATTGGTAGAGGCCTCCTTGCGCAACTTTAAGCCGGAATCCGCCGCAACCACGCCATAGGTGGCTTCTGTCTCCGTTGCATCATTCCCTACCTTTTCCACATACTGCAAAAGGCTGCCGGAAACGTAATCCTTGCTGACATAAGCGGAAGTCCCCTTATAGGCAACCTGATACCAGCTGTCCGTCTGCCCGGTCACCGTAACCGCGTCCCCCTTTGCATATTTCCCAAGAGAAGCAGAGGCGCTGCTCGCCTTTTCCCGCAGATTCACGCCCGCGGTAACGATGCTGCCGTCTGCCTTTGTAATAGAAAAATACTCTGAAAAAATATACCCCGTCGTACCATTATAGGAGATTTGAAACCATCTCCCCGTCCGATCCAAAACGGTATATTCCGTCCCGCTGCTGATTTTCCCCAATACTGCCGCCTCTGTGTTCGCCTCTGCGCGCACATTGATATTCGTACCGGTTGCTTGTCCCGCGTTGGCAGCAAATGCCGTTACCGTACCAAGCAGCGCCAGAATAGCTGTGGCACAAGCTTGTTTTATCACTCTATGTAAGACCATCAGATTCTCCTCCAGAATATTTTTCCATAATTATTACAAAACTGTTACATTTAGTATATAAAGAAGTAATAAATCTGTCAATCATTTTCTGTAGAAAATTCGCATTTTTTCTCGACTTTACAAAAAAGGTTATAAATATGACATTTGCAGCCCCAAAGCCAGAAAGAAATTCTTACGAAATTGCCCCTTTCTCCTTGACACAGCCTGCTTTTTGGGGGTATGATAGACAGCGTAAAAAGCGATGACAGGGAATAGTAAAAAAGTCCCCCTTGCCTCCAGAAAACAGGCGGTTGATGCAAGCCTCGGCAAGCCTTTTTGAACCTGCCCCTCGAGCTCCGCAGGGAAAATGCGGCGTAGGTGCGGCGTTAACGACCTTGAGAGGATGCGTTTTTGCGTCAATAAGGGTGGCACCGCCGAATAACCTTGGTCCCTTTTTGAAGGGATGAAGGCTTTTTTTATTTCAAAAAGCTCTGTGCGAAAAAGTTTTTTAAGGAGGAAATCAAATGGCAAACGAAAAGAAATTTGTAGAATCCATTACGGATATGGAGGTAGATTTTCCCCAGTGGTATACGGATGTTGTGAAAAAGGCTGACCTGACCGCATATTCCGGCTTGAAGGGCTGCATGATCATCCGTCCCTACGGCTATGCCATCTGGGAGCTGCTGCAAAAGCAGCTGGATGACCGCTTCAAGGAAACAGGCGTAGAAAATGTATATATGCCTATGTTCATCCCAGAAAGCCTGCTGCAAAAGGAGAAGGATCATGTAGAAGGCTTTGCACCGGAGGTTGCATGGGTAACACACGGCGGCGAAAAAAAGCTGGAGGAACGTATCTGCGTGCGCCCCACCTCCGAAACACTGTTTTGCGAGCATTACGCAAGCATTGTGCAGTCCTATCGCGACCTGCCCAAGCTGTATAACCAGTGGTGCTCTGTTGTGCGCTGGGAAAAAACGACCCGCCCCTTCCTGAGAACCATGGAATTTTTGTGGCAGGAGGGTCATACCGCACACGCAACTGCAGAGGAGGCGCAGGAAAGAACCATTCAAATGCTGAATGTTTATGCCGATTTCTGCCGCGATGTATTGGCAATCCCCGTAATCAAGGGTGAAAAAACGGAAAAGGAACGCTTTGCGGGCGCAGCGCATACCTTCACCATCGAATCTCTGATGCACGACGGCAAGGCTCTGCAATCCGGCACCAGCCATAACTTCGGTGACGGCTTCGCACGCGCCTTCGGCATACAGTATACCGATAAGGAAAATAAATTGCAGTATGTACACCAGACAAGCTGGGGCTTTACAACCCGCATGATTGGTGCCATCATCATGGTACATGGAGATAACAGCGGTCTTGTACTCCCCCCCAGGATCGCCCCCACGCAGGTAATGATTGTTCCCATCGCCCAGCAAAAGGAAGGCGTATTGGAAAAGGCATCCGAACTGAAAAACAGACTGGCAAAGCTTTGCCGTGTGAAGCTGGATGATTCCGATAAATCCGCCGGCTGGAAGTTCTCCGAATACGAAATGAAGGGGATTCCCATTCGTCTGGAAATCGGCCCCAAGGATATTGAAAAGAATCAATGCGTTCTGGCCAGACGAGATACCGGCGAAAAGATTTTCGTTTCTCTGGATGAATTGGAAGCAAGGATTCCTGCCCTTCTGGATGAAATTCAGAGCAATATGCTGAAAAAGGCAACCGCGCATCGCGAATCCAGAACTTACGTTGCAAAAACCATGGATGAATTTGAAAAAATCATCGATGAAACCCCCGGCTTCATCAAAGCAATGTGGTGCGGCGACCAAGCCTGTGAGGATGCTATCAAAGAAAAAACTGCGGCAACAAGCAGATGTATTCCCTTTGAGCAGGAAAAAATCTCCGATGTTTGTATCTGCTGTGGAAAACCCGCAAAGCACATGGTTTTCTGGGGCAAGGCTTATTGATATAATCTGAATAAAACAAAAAATGACCTCTCACCTGTGGCATTTTTCTGCCAAGCATGAGAGGTCGTTTTTTTATCTTATTTCCCCTTCAGATTAAACACAACAATACTGAGAATGATAATTACACCGCCAAGAAAGGTACCCATATTCGGCACCTCCCGCAAAATCAGGAATCCCATCAGCGTAGACAATAGCGGTGTAACAAACATAAAATTTGTCACCTCACTGGTGCGCTCCGCAAAGCTCATAGCCTTGCCCCATGTGAAATACGCCGTCGCGGAGGGTAATGCCCCCAGATAAATCAGCGCAGCAATATGCCCGGTGCTTGCGCCTGCCAGCTGATGCAATCCCTCTCCCGCCCAAAATCCAAGCAGAATTGCCCCGCAAATCATGCTGTAGGTTACAATTTCCAAGGCGTTGTAACCCATTGCGGAAAGCTTTCTTGTCATGATATTATATCCGCAAAATACGATGGACGCACCGACGGTCCAGAGAAGACCGACATTGATAGAAAACACGCCATCCCAAAGCAGGAGAATCAGCACGCCGATAAATGCAGCTGCAATCGCAGCCCAGCCAACCGGCTTGATTCGTTCCCCGTATAGTTTAGAGGCTGTAATCGCCGTTAAAATCGGTGTCAGTGCAATGATGATACTGGATGTCGCCGAGGTCAGCGTCAGAATCCCTGTGTTAAAGGTAATCATATAGCCTGTAAAGCCCAAGCCGCCGGATATAAAAAACAACGGAATATGCTTTTTCTGCGGCAAACGGATATGACAGCATTTCCCAATGATAATCAAAAAAATCGCCGCAACAGAGCACCGCAAAAACCCCAGAGGGATGGATGTAAACTGCTGCTGTGCCACCTTTGTCAGCGGAAAGGCAGATGCCCAAAGAAACACCGTAAAAAAACTAAAGCCGAATACCTTTTTCTTATCGTCCATCATCATTCTGACCTCCATAATCATGCAATAAATCCAAAAAGCGGAGGAAGGAAAACAGACAGTGAGCCGTACTGCCTATAATAAAACACCCCACTTTTGTAAATCATAACATACAAATATAAATAATACAATACCTTCGTCATTGTTTTTTGCACAAAAAAACACCCGAAAAATCACTTTTCAGGTGTCCTAAGCTGATAGCGGGACTCGAACCCGCGACCTATTGATTACGAATCAATCGCTCTACCAACTGAGCCATATCAGCGCAACTAAGGGGTATTATAATACAACGAAATTAAAAAAGCAAGGTTTTTTCAAAATTTTATACAAAAAAACCGTAGAAAAACAAACCAAATCCCTCGCTCCGAGAGATTCGATTTATTTTTCATGGTTGTCGGAATCACATTTTTTCAGGCTCAGGATAATCTACGCCAAAGGTATCTACCGTAACCTTCGCCATTACCTGCTCCTCCATGGGTCTATCCTGTCTGTCCGTCTTTGTCTCCGCAATACGGTTCACCACATCCATCCCCTCAATCACCTTCCCGAAGGCGGCATACTGCCCGTCCAGATGAGGAGAGGCTTCGTGCATGATAAAGAACTGGGAACCCGCGCTGTGCGGGTGCATTGCTCTTGCCATGGAAAGCACCCCGGGGGTATGCTTCAAATCATTTTTGAAGCCGGCCATGCTAAATTCGCCCGCAATATGATAGCCGGGTCCGCCCATACCGGTGCCCTCGGGGCAGCCACCTTGAATCATAAACCCACGAATCACTCTGTGGAAAATCTTTCCGTCATAAAACCCTTTTTTCACCAAAGAGATAAAGTTATTTACCGTATTGGGTGCAATTTCAGGATAAAGCTCAGCCTTGATGATGCCGCCATCCTTCATTTCAAATGTTACAATCGGATTCATCGCATTTCTTTCCTTTCTTCTTAAAAAATCAATTCTGTTCCATTTTAGCAAAAAAGCCCCTGCCACACAAGACCCTTCCGGTTATTTTCTCCCGTACCGCAGGGTAAGCTCGACCAGCTCCGGTCTGTTAAACAGCCGAAATGGGAAGCTGCTGTTGCCAAGTCCGCGGCTGACCACCATCACCGTGCCGTCCTTTTCATACATCCCCTCCGTATACCTCGGAAAAAAGCCCTGATGCGGCGCAAAAATCCCCCGTCTGAGGAATGGAATCACGAGCTGTCCGCCGTGAGCATGACCGGAGAAAACCAAATCAATCCCTTCCCGCACATAGGCTTCAAACAATTCAGGCCGATGAGAAAGAAGGATGTTGAAGCTATCCTCCTGCCCCGCCATCAGGCTATGCAGCAGCAAATCATAGTATCGGTTCGCGCTTTTATCCGCCAAGCCAAGCAGCGTAATCGTGTCCCCATTCCGCGCAATGATGGATTTTCCGTTATCCGGCACCGTAACACCCGCCTCAACCAGCGCCTCCGCCAGCGTCTCCCATTCGCCGCTTTGATGCTCATGATTTCCGCTGACAAAATAAACCGGCGCATAGGTCACCAGTACACGAATCAATGCCATCGCACCGACCACATCCGTTCTCCCCTTGTGCCGATCCAGCAAATCGCCGGTAATCACAATGCAATCCGGTCGGCTCTGCCGCACCTTGCGCAAAAGCGTTTTCTGTCCTCTGCCGAAGACCTTGTTCTGTAAATCCGAAATCTGTAAAATTTTATAGCCATCAAAACCTGCGGGAATATCCCCCCGGTAGGTCATTTTTGTCAGCATCAAGTCATTGTTCTGCCAATAGAGAAACGCCCCCAAGCTAAGTCCTGCGCAGATACCGCAAAGTAGTCCTTTTCGATTCATATTCCCATCCTTTTTTATAATGCGGCATAGCGCATAATCAGTAGCGCAACAGCCATTTCCTCCTCCGCCCTGCCGGATTTAATATCCAAATCCGTCTGTAGGCAATCTCTGAGCGCCTGCTTCCAACCCGCAGCAGAAAAGCGCTTGGACTGGCGTATATATTCCTTCACAGCGAACTCTCTGATTTCCAGCTTTGCCGCAAGCTGTTCATAGAGCCAGCCGCTTTGCAAAAGGAGCATCGTTTCCAAAATCAGACGAAATTGTCTGGTAATTAAGGATAATACCATATAAGGAGATTCCCGCATGAAAATAAGCTGTCGATAAATCTGCATAGCGCGCTCAGGGCGCTTCTCTGCCACCGCCCTAACCAAGTCAAACACCCGCGCCTCAAGCGAAACCGTACAAACCGCACGGATATGCTCCGGACGAATTTCCGTTTCCTCTCCCTGATAGGCAATCAGCTTTTGCAACTCGGCATCCAGACTCTCCATATCGTGACTGACTGTCTGCAAAAAGAGGTGCAGTACGCTCTCGCTCATCCGCATACCGTTTTCCTTGCAGCGTTTTTGCACCCATGTACCCAAATCCTTTTCTGTCGGTCTTTTGAATTCGACCACCTGTCCATATTTTCCAACTGCCTTATAAAGCGCATTATTTTTTTCCACCTTATCCTCTATAAAAAGCAGACAAACCGTTTCCGGCAAATCGGCAAGAAAGGAAAGCAACCGCTCCCCCTCCTCTTTTCTGCCGTTCTTCTGAAAAAAGGTACTGTTGCGAATCGTAATCAGCCGTTTATCGTTCAAAAAAGGTACCGTTTCCGCTGCATCCAGAATGGCGGCTGCGGTTGCCCTTTTTTCCTCAAAAACATCGTGATTCATCATTTCCGTTCCGTCCGGCAAAAGCGCTTTTGTCAGCGCCGCTTCATATTCTTTGATGAGATAGCCTTCCTCTCCGTAAAACAAATAGCAAGGGCTAAACTCATGATTCTGCCAGTTTTTCTTTAATTCCTTCATACAACGGTTTCCTTTCTGCCATGGTTTTTACAGCAACTGTCCCCTCTCGTCCGATGGTCACAAGAATGCTTCCCTCTTGGTCGGTACGGAAAATTGTTGCAGCAGACTGTCCCAGCCTTTGCAGCGTTTCCTCATGCGGATGCCCATACAAATTGTTTTCCCCGCAGGAAATCACCGCAATCCGAGGCGAAACTGCCCGCAAAAAAGCCGCATCGCTGCTATATTTGGAGCCATGGTGTGCAACCTTCAAAATTTCCGCCGAAACATCCGCGCCCTTCTGCAATAAAAACCGTTCCTCCCGCACGGAAATATCACCGGTAAAAAGCGCCCGCACACCGCCATAGGTATAGCGGAGCACCGCAGAGCCCTGATTCTTGTCGCCCGCTCCAAGGAAGAGATTCGCCTCCGGATACAGGCAGAAAAACTCGCCCGTCTCAGCGGAATCCCCCGCACTTATATTATACAGCGGCACTTGATATTTTTCCACAGTTTCTTTGAGCAGCTGCGTCTCTGTATTCTCTACAAAAGCCACATCAGAGAGATAAAGTCCCCTGGTAGGAACACTCTCCAAAACCTCCAATATGCCCGTCATATGGTCGCTGTCCGGATGAGAAAGGAATATTCCCTCCAGTTCGGAAATACCCAGATATTCCAGATAAGGCAAAACCACCCGCGCGCCCACATTATTGCCAAAATCCTTGCCGAATTGCCCGCCGCCATCCATTAAAAAGGCTTTACCGTCATAAGTAGAAATCACGGCGGCATCCCCCTGCCCGACATCCAGAAAGGCAATGGTGTTTTCCTTGCGAAACAGCGGATTTTCAAATACCGCACAAAACAAAGCCGCGCTCAGAGCGGCACCGATACGCCAGCCTCCCTTTTTCTTACCACATTCCAAAAACCAAAGCAGCAACGCATAATACAACAGCATACAAAGTGCCGACGGGCAGCCGGTCAATATATATGCAAAGGGGAGCTGTGTCAGCGCAGTGCAAGCCGTCTTGAAAATCTGCAAAATCGCATAAACGCTTCCCGCCGCAAACACACCCGCAGGCAAGCAAATTGCCCCCAGAAAAGCACTGAGCAGTCCGAATCCCAGAAGAAGTCCGCTCAATGGAACAATCAAAAGGTTCGCCATAAGCCCCGCCAGTGAAACGGAGGAAAAATAATACGCTACCACGGGATAACTGAATAACGAGGCATAGAAGGATACCAGAAAGCCGTTCTTCAGCCAATCAAAGCGTCCCCTGTCCTTCTTTTTCTTTGCCGGAATTCTCCCTACACCAAGCCAAATGCCAATCACCGTAATAAAGGAAAGCTGAAAGCCGGCATGAAACAAATACAACGGCTCTATCGCCAAAATCAGCAGTGCCGCAAGCGCAATATCATTGATTTGATCCGGCACTCGATACAGCACCCTTCCCAGCATGACCACAGAAGTCATTGCAGCCGCTCTACAGGCAGAGGGAGAAGGACCGATAAAGAGCAAAAACGCCAGAACCGTAAAAATCGTGACCATAGCTGCGGTTCGTTGGCTGCGGCGCAAAATCTTCTCGACAAAAAATGCCGTATACATGGCAAGGATGGACATATGTAGTCCTGAAATGCAAAGCACATGAACAACGCCTGCCTTCGTATAAAGCTGATAGCTTTCTGCCGGAATATCCTCCTTCTCTCCCGTCAGCATGGCTTTCATCATACTACTTTCCTCCGCAGGCAAAATTTTGTCCAGCACAGTATGAAAAGCAGCCCTTGCCCGTAAAATTACCGAAGACAAAGAGGTATCCTCACCAATCACCTCTATATCCTCTAGGTACAGCTTATATTGATACCCCTTGGTAATCAGATACAGCCTCTCATCGTAGCCACCGGGGTAAGTCTGCCCCGAAAAGGGCTTCCATTCTCCGGAAAACCGCACCCGCATCCCCTCAGCAAGCCGTTTCTCTCCCATAAGAAGGGCATATACCTTTTCCTGCTGTCCGGTATTCCCCGCCGCGTCCTTCCAATCGCAAAACAAGGTCAATTTTTGATTGCCGGAGGCAGTCACACCCGCCTCGCGAATGACGCCCTCGCCCTCCACCATTCCTGTCAGCGCACGCATCTCTGTCCCCGCTTCCCAATGGTACGAGGCAGAGAAAAAGCCAAAAGCAACGAACAGAAGCAAAAACAAATAGCGAGGCTCCTTCTCTTTTATCACAAAACGAAATGCAGAAAGCACAACAAAAAGAAAAGAGACTAAGCATATCAGTTTCGATACGCCTAGCCTCATATAGATTCCACATATCATGAAAAGTACGGTCCAAAGAATCGGACGCTTCATTTCAATTCTCCTTACCTTTTTCCAAAACCTTTATGCTTTCCACCGCTGTAAAGGGCGTTTTGAATTGCAAATTATCCTTAAAGGTATCCAGCTTCTTCCCCTCAATCAAGAATTGCACTCTATCCACATAATCCAGCCGACACAGTGAATTGACAATAGAATAAATCGTCAACAGTTCCTCTTTTTCGCCGCCCGTATGCTTTAGCACAAAATCCTCGCTGAGATTCACATAGCAAATTCCATCATCCGTCGTAGTCACATCGCGCAGCTTCGTCCCCACAGGAATCGTTCCGACATTGCCCTTTTCCGCCGGCCCCGCGATCAGCTGCTCCAGAATGGTTTTTTCCCGGGTCTGGTTGGCGTTTGCCTCAACCACTCTTTCCTCCGTCACCAGCTCCGTACCGTCTGCATTGGCAAAATACAACGTCAAAATGGCATATCCCGTGGTTTCTGCGGAAATCTCGGAATCAATCCAAACCGTATCCCGATTGCAGCTGTCATATGCCTCACCATTGGCATCCAAAAGCGTTTCCCCTTCCATAGTAAAGCATATATTCTCGACAAAATCAAGAGAGGTCAGCGTCCAGACCACAGAAGAACGGCAAATAGCCGCCTCCAACGCATCCAGCTGTGCATATTCGGCGGAGAAATCCACCACAGCCGTATTTCCCTCCAATTTCACGGAAAGAAAGGATACCGCATCGGGAATCGTTTTCTGCATACTATCCGCGCCCGCGCCCTCCTTCAGCATTTGCAACACTGTCATCAGTGTATCCTCCCGATCTGACTGATGCAGCCTTTTTTCCACAGGCCTCATGCTGCCATCATTCATCATATAATAAAAATCCACTCTCTGCTCACCTGCCGCAGTCGTAATATCATAAAGCAAAACGGAGCAGGGAATCAATATCAAACATGCAATGACCAAAAGAATTATCTTGCGAAACAAGCTCCTTTGTTTTGCCATAAAATCCCTCCTTTATCCGTGTACCACAGGCTGCTTGAGAGGAATACGCACCAGAATGGTCGTCCCCTCTTCCTCCTTGCTGTTTACCTTTATGCTACCGTTGTGCATCATAATCGTACTATGCGTGATAGAAAGTCCGAGTCCCGTGCCGCCGGTCTCTCTATCCCTCGTTTTATCCACACGATAAAATCTCTCAAAGATGTGATTGACCTCATCCTCCGGAATTCCTATCCCCGTATCTGTCACGCTGATAAATACATTCTGGTGATCCGCATCCATCGTCACCTTAACCACTCCGCCCTCCGGCGTATATTTTATAGCATTATCCACCAAATTGGAAATCGCCAGAGAGAGCTTCATTTCATCCGCATCTGCACATACCTCTCGCAGTGCATCCCATTGCAGCACAATCTCCTTCGTGTCTGCCAACGGCTGTAGGCGCTTGATAATATCCTCCATCATATGATTCAAGTCCGTTTCCTCGAAGTTCAACGGTATTTCCTTCTGATCCAGCTTTACCAAGGTTAAAAGGTCATTGATAATCTCTGTCATACGATCCACCTCGGAGGTAATATCATGCAGAAATTCGATGTACATTTCCTTCGGCGCATTCTCCTGCAACAAAATAGACTCGCTCAACACCTTCACAGAGCTCAGCGGTGTTTTCAGCTCATGCGACACATTGGAAACAAACTGTTGTCTGCTCCATTCTACCTTCTCCAACTGATCCGCCATCTGATTGCAGGAAATAGCAAGGTCTACAATTTCCGTATGCACCTTTCCCTTGACCTGTACGCGGCGTTCAAAATGTCCCTCGGACATTTCTCGAATAATTCCAATCAAATTCTTAACCGGTTCGGTAAAAACCTTGGAAATGACAACCATCACAATCAAAACCAAAAGCACCAGTGCCGCCAACAAAAGATACGCCTCTTTGCCAATATCGCCGATGGTGCTGTGAATATCCGTCAGCGCATCCACAATCAGCACAACGCCCACACGGGTATCCTCCGTGCCCACAATGGAAACCGCCGCATACACATTTCCGTTTTTCTGTTCCTTTGCGGTATCCTTATGCTGCAACGCCTGCACTACCTCCGGCAAAAGCAGGGTTTTCCCTACGTCCTCATAGCCTGTATCGTAGGTAACAACGCAGGACTCATCCAAAATCAGCACACGGTAATTTTTTTCCTGACAGCTTTCCAAAATACTTTCTTCCAGTTCACTGCGCTTTTCCTCATCAAATAAATATTCCGAGGAGGTAATTTGTCCGGAAATGACATTGGCCTGGCTCAACAGCTCCTTCTTGCGCTCATCTAAAAAGTAATCCTGTACGGAATGCAGCATCGTGCTTGCCAAAAGCAACAGCGGTATAATACCGCCCAGCAAATACCCTCCCAGCATAATCCAACGCAGAGAGATGAAAGGAAGTCTTTTCCTTTCCTTCGTCCCTTCAGTTAAAATAGTAACCAACTCCCCATTTTGTAAAGATATACTTCGGTTCGCTCGGATTTGCTTCAATTTTTTCTCTCAAGCGACGCACGTGTACATCTACCGTACGCACATCACCAGGATAATCATACCCCCAGATGGTATCCAAAAGCTTTTCCCTGCTGTAAACCTTGCCGGGGTTTTCCATCAACAGCTCCAAAAGATCAAATTCCTTTGCCGTCAGGTTGACCTCTCTGTCGCCGATGAATACCCGTCTGCTGTCAAAGGTAAGCTCCAAATCTCTCACCTTTAGCCCCTTTCTTTCCGCCACCTCGGCAGAGGTCTTTTTTACGCTGCGCCGCAGAATGGCTTTAATTCTCGCCTTCAGCTCCAAAATATTGAAGGGCTTTGTGATATAATCATCGGCGCCGTACTCCAAGCCCATAATTTTATCCATATCCTCTCCCTTCGCAGTGACCATAATAATAGGAATCTGCGAAAATTCTCTGACCTGCTGGCAAACCTCCAGTCCATCCATCTTCGGCAGCATCACATCCAGCACAACCAAGTCGAATTTCTTTTCCTTAATGTTTTGCAGTGCTTCCTCCCCATCATATGCCGCAGTAACCTCCATACCGTCCTGCTCCAGGGAAAATTTAATCCCCTTGACAATGAGCTTCTCATCGTCCACCACCAAAATCTGATAAGCCATTTCCAAGCCTCCTATTCCTCCACTGTAATCTCTGTTTTGATTTGCGCAAAAATCTTTTCCCCGATACCCGGCACACGCATAATATCCGAAATATCGGAAAAGTTGCCATTTGCCTCCCGATATGCAATAATATCCGCAGCCTTTGTCTCTCCGATACCGGAAAGCGCAGTCAACTCCGCCGCTGTGGCAGTATTGATATTGCATTTCACAATCGTTTTATCCGCAAGCGCTTCGTCCTCCGTTTGTGCCGCCAATTCCTCTGCGGCAATCTGCTCTCCCATAACCAATCTGCCTGCGTGCAGGCTATGGCTGTACCAAATGCCGCTCAAAAGAAAGAAAAGCATGACGGCAAGCAGCTTCAATCGTTCTGCTCCAATTTTTTTGAAAAACATATTCTCACGCAACTTTAATCCAAACCTCTTTTTCTTTTCCTTTTCCTGTGATAAAATAGATTGGTGTCGCTTCTCTTTGAAGTGCCTATATATCCACACGAAGTAACTATAACACATCTGACAATATTTTTCAAACACAGAAACATATAGGAGATTCCCATGAAAAAACGATTCCTGTCACTTTTATTGATATGCACACTATCCCTTCTCCCCCCTTTTTCCGTTCTTGCGGAGGAGGACGTGCAGGCAGATGCAGCCGAAGCCCAAACGGAAGCAACCACCACAAACAATTCCCTCACTCTTTCCGCCGAAACTGCTGTTTTGATGGATGCGGCAAGCGGCGAAATCCTTTACGAAAAGAATGCGGAAAAGCAAATGTATCCTGCCAGCATCACAAAGCTGATGACCATTCTTTTGGCTTTGGAAAACGGAAATCTGACGGATGAAATCACCTTCTCCCACGAAGCCGTTTACTCTATTGAGCAGGGCAGCTCGCACATCGCCATCATGGAGGGCGAAACCCTGACCTTAGAGCAGGTTTTGCGCGCGATTATTCTGCGCTCCGCCAACGAAGCCTCCAACGGCGTTGCGGAATATGTGGACGGCTCTGTCGCAGCCTTTGCGGCACACATGACCGAACGGGCAAAAGAGCTTGGCTGTACAAGCACAAATTTTGTCAATGCCAACGGACTGCATGATGCCAACCATTACACGACCGCACACGATATGGCCTTGATTGCAAGGGAGCTGCTCAAGCACAAGGAATATCGCTCCATGATGAGTGAAACCGATTATGAGATTCCTCCAACCAATTTGCAGAGCGAAACCCGCTATCTGCACGGACAGCATCAAATGCTGAACCCCAATTCCATCTATTATTACGAGGCTGCCATCGGCGGCAAAACCGGCTACACAAGCGAGTCCTTAAATACCCTTGTAACCTACGCAAAGCAGGGCGAGATGACCCTGATTGCCGTTGTTATGAAATGCACGGGCGCAGAGCATTATATCGACACCGCAGCTCTGTTCGACTACGGCTTCGCAAACTATGAATCGGTAAAAATCGCAGCCGCCGATACATATACCTCGACTGTCCCCGTAACCGAAGCCTACAACAAAAAAACCGTTTCCCTTGGCACCGTCACCATCGCCCCCGCATCGGATATCTATTATACGCTGCCAAAGGGCGCTGATGCCTCTGCCGTTACAATCACAACGGATGTCCCCGCAAGCATAGAGGGCGCGGTACAGGAAGGACAGGCCCTCGGCGCCCTGAAGCTTTCTTATCAAGACAAAACCACAACTGTGGACTTGGTGGCGCAAAATGCCGTAGCTGCATTGACAGCGGCGCAGAAGGAAGAAATCGACCGTTCCTCCCTCCCCAATGTCTTGAAAAGAATCGGTATCGGCGCAGGCATCGTACTACTTGTTCTTTGTGTACTGCTTTGCATCACTCGCACCATCGGCTATCTAAGCTATAAAAAAAGAAAACACCGCCGCAGGCAACGGCGTAACGCAAACGAGAGAAGTCATAAGGAATAAAAAGCATAAAAAAAGAATGAAAAAAAGAGACAGTCGTATGGCAAACTGAACAGCCGCCATGCCTCTGTCTCTTTTGTCTATCCGGTGACCTTCCTACTCCTCCGAGGATAGCCCCAAGGGTACAATGCTCCTTTCTAGAATCCCATGAATATCGGCAATACAAATGCCGTAATTCGTCATATGCATGCCCTGCTCTCTCGCCACAGCAAGGCGGTGCTGCATTTCCTTTTCGTTCAGCATACAGCCGCCGCAATGCACAATCAGCGCATAAGACGACAAATCTCCCGGAAATTCTCCACCGCTCGTAAACCGAAACTGCAATTTTTTTCCCGTATATTCCTCTATCCAACGGGGCAACTTCACCGTCCCGATATCCTCGCATTGGCGATGATGCGTGCATCCCTCGGAAATCAGCACCACGTCTCCATCCTGTAGCTGTTTTAAGGCTCTCGCCCCCTTGATATTCTGCTCCAGATTGCCCTTATACCGCGCCATCAGAATGGAAAACGAGGTCAGCGGCATCTCCTTTGGCACAATTTTGGAAACCTTTCCAAAAATCTGACTATCCGTAATCACCAGTCTCGGACGTTTTCCGAGGGATGCAAGCGTTTGTGCAAGCTCAAAATCCCTTGTCGCAACCGCAATTGCGCCTGCCTCCAGAATATCACGAATCGTCTGCTGCTGAGGCAAAATCAGCCTACCCTTCGGTGCGGCGGAATCAATCGGCACAACCAAAATCACAAAATCATTCGGTTCCAGCAAATCCCCGATGATTCTCTGTGTCTTTACGGCCTGCGGTGCCAGTGTCGCAATGCGTTCCCTGAGAACATGAATATTCTCGCCCGTTTTTGCGCTGACGGAAATTTCGTTTTCCCCATCCCTTTCTCGCTTCAAATCCGCTTTATTTTTTACGATGAGATAAGGAATATTTCTCTTTTGAATTTCCGCAAAAATCGCCGTATCCTCCGCCGTTTTCCCGATAGACGCATCTATCACGATAAGGGCAATATCCGTTTTCTGCAAAACCTGATACGCCTTTTCCACGCGCATCTTTCCCAATTCCCCCACATCATCCAAGCCGGGAGTATCAATCACAACGACAGGGCCAAGGGGCAAAAGCTCCATCGCCTTCTGCACAGGGTCGGTCGTTGTGCCTGCCACATCGGAAACGATTGCAAAAGCCTGCCCCGTCATGGCATTGATAATACTGGATTTTCCTGCATTTCTTCTGCCGAAAATCCCAATATGAAGCCGTTCCGACAACGGCGTATCGTTCATTCCCATTTCGTCCTCCTATTCCACCAATGAATCCCCACGGGCGCTGACCACCCGATAGCCAATGGATTCCATCTCTGCCCGCAAAAGCAGAAGTCCCTCCGCCGCCTCATCCCCCATGGTGCGTTTGTTATCATATAGGCTGTAAAGCCTTCTGTTTTCCTGCGGAGAAAGATTCGGCATAACAACATTCGCCCCTGCCAAAATCCCCATTTTCCGCCCCTCGGGATGGATGGTGCTGAGCGCCGTCGTAGAAGGCAGAAGCACCCTCGGCAGCATCAGCCGCAGTGCGCCAAGCAGGAAAAGCGTCAAATCCAATGCACCTGCCCTTTCCTCACGAAAAGGCGTATCCTTCTGCGGAATGAAGGGGCCAATGCCAATCATATGGGGATTCAACTCCTTCAGAAAAAGCAAATCCTCCGCCAAATGCTCTGTGGTCTGCCCGGGCGAGCCAACCATCATACCACTCCCAACCTGGTAACCGATTTCCTTTAGCTGCCACAGACAAGTCTTGCGGTGGTTTAAGTCCATCTCCGCAGGATGCAGCGAACGATAATGCGCTTCGTCTGCCGTTTCATGCCGCAGCAGAAAGCGGTTCGCCCCTGCCGCAAAGTACGCCGCATATTCCTCCCGCTCCCGCTCCCCGACAGAAAGCGTAATCGCGCAGTCGGGGTATTTCGCACGAATCGAACGAACGATATGCATCATCGTCTCCTGCGTATAATACAAATCCTCGCCCCCCTGCAAAACAAAGGTGCGAAAACCAAGCGCATACCCCTGCTCACAGCAGGAAAGAATGTCTTCCTCCGTCAACCGATAGCGCGTCAATCCCTCGTTCCCCCTGCGGATGCCGCAGTAATAGCAGTTATTTCTGCAGTAATTCGTAAATTCAATCAGCCCACGGATGTAGACATCCTTGCCGTAATGCAGATGGCGTATCTTCCTCGCCTTCGCAAAAAGATATTCTGCCAAATCCGGCGTTCTGCCGTTTAACAAGTCAATCCACTCTGCCTTGGCAAGTGCCTGTTCTCTCTCCAGTTTTTCAATCAAAGCTTTCATTTTATTTCCCATCAACTCTCTATCTTCTGTAGCTATTCCGAGCCATGCCCGTCGAAAAAAGGACAGGGGCATTTTCTTCCCAAAAATCCTTCCTCCTACCGCAAATGCAATCCATTGCTTTTGTAATATGGATAATTTCTGTGTCTCCACCGGCAGAGCCGTGGATATGGTTCTGCAAAATCAGGTCAAGGGTGCAAAGCCTGCTTGACCCGGAGTCCCCAAGGTCTTGTCTTTTGTGCTTATTCTACCATAAACACATTCCTCTGAAAAGCACAGAAAAAATCCCCGGACGAAATGGTCCGAGGATTGTCAGTTATCAATCAGTTTCCACATTCGATACTGATTTTCGTGAAAATATCCAGAATATCATCCACCTCTGTATTGATTTTTTCCTCTCCTGTCTTATCCAGCACGATATTTCCCTTGTCCATCATAATCAGACGGTTGCCGTATTCCGCCGCATAGCGCAGGTTATGCGTGACCATCATCGCCGTCAGGTGCTTTTCACACACAACCTTATCTGTCAGCTCCATAATAATATCCGCTGTTTTCGGGTCCAGCGCCGCCGTATGCTCATCCAAAATCAAAAACGAAATCGGTGTCAGTGTTGCCATAATCAGCGTTGCCGCCTGTCTCTGTCCACCGGAAAGCGCACCCAGCTTAACGTTCATTTTGTTTTCCAGACCCAGCCCCAGAATGGAAAGCTGCTCCTTATAAAAGGCCTCCCTTGCCTTATTCACCCCTCTGCCCAGACCAAAGGGTTTCCCCTTGTTATCCGCCAAAGACATATTTTCCAGCATGGTCAGATTCGGACAGGTGCCCGCAGAAGGATTCTGATAAACGCGCCCAATGATGCGGCATCTCTGGAAATCCTTCAGCTTTACAATGTTTTTTCCATCAATCAGTACCTCGCCCTGTTGAATGGGAATGTTTCCGCAGATGATATTCAGCATGGAGGTTTTACCGGAACCGTTGCTCCCAACAATCGAAACAAATTCGCCATCAGGTATCGTTAAATTAAAATCCTCAAACAGCTTCGTTTCGGAAATGGTGCCGGGATTATAGATTTTTTTGATATGCTTCAGTTCAAGCACGCTCCGCACCCCCCTTATGTCTGTTACCCAAAATCAAAATAACCAGGAACAGCACTGCCGTTGCCAGCTTCATGAGGTTTGCGGGCAAGCCCAGACTGATTGCCACCTGAATACAAGCCTTATAGAACACGCTGCCGACCAACACTGCCGTTGTGCCCTTCGCAAAGCTCAGCTTACGGAACAGCGTTGTGCCGATGATAACCGCCGCCAGACCAAAGACCATCTGTCCTGTCCCCATAGTGCTGGAAAAAGCTCTCTGCTCCATGCAAACCAGCGCGCCGGAAAGTGCGACCAGTGCATTCGCAATCGTCAAGCCGATAATCTTTACAACGCCCTTATCCTTTGCCAGAGTCGTGACCAAGATGCTGTTATCGCCGACCGCACGCAGGAGCATACCGCTCTTTGTGCTGAGATACCAATCCAAAATCAGCTTGAAAATCAAGGCAATGAGCAGGGATACCACAAATTTCCGCATCATCAGTGTGGAATTGCCCATGACTGCTATAATCGGTCCGGAGGTATAAATGGTTCCGACGGTACGATCCACCGCCAGATTAGAGCCTGCAATTTGCAGGTTGATGGAAAATAGTGCCGTCATGGTAATGATGCCCGCCAGAAGATCTCTGACGCCGAATTTTACATGAATGACACCCGTCACAAGCCCGGCAACTGCGCCAAATAAAAGCGCCACAAACAGCGTCAGGAAGGGATTCAGCCCATTGACCAGAAGCACTGCCGTAATCGCTGCCCCCAGTGGAAAGCTGCCGTCTACCGTCAAGTCCGGAAAATCCAATATTTTATAAGTGATATAAATGCCATAGGACAGCAGGGCATAAATAAAGCCCTGTGTCAATGTGCTGACTACCAAATCAAACATAAAAGAACCTCTTTCTATCGCATTTCTATTGCAATTATTCTGCGGTTACATCAATCGCATTTTCCACATCTGCGCTCAAATTCAGTGCAGCCATTGCATCGGGATTTACGTAGATTTCAAACTCAGAAATGGTTTCATAGGGCATATCGGATGCCTTGGCCTCACCCTTGAGAATCTTCGCTGCCATCATACCGGTCTGTCTACCCAGCGCAACGTATTCAATCCCTGCGGAGGCAACACAGCCCAGCTTCACCTGTTCGATTTCGCTGCCGTAAACAGGGATGCCCGCTTCGTTTGTTTTCTCCAGAATAGAGGGCAGAACGCCGACTACGTTATTGTCCGTCAGGTTGGTAAAGCAGTCTACGCCCTTTGCAATCAGGGTATCCGTCGCCTGATTGACCTCCGCCTGCGTCATAACGCCCAGTGCCTCAATCGTAAAGCCGTAATCCGCCGCCTTTTCCTTATATTCCTTTACTGCGGAAACGGAGTTCGGTTCGCTTGTGGTATAAAGGATACCGATTGTTTTTGCATCGGGCTGAATTTTGCGAATCAGCTGTAATTGTCCCTCGATGGGAAGCTGATCGCTGGTGCCTGTGATGTTGCCGCCAACCAGCTTTGCCTCCTCGGGGTCTGTGATTGCAGTGAAGATAACGGGGATGTCCTTATCCTCTGCCGCCGCATAGCAAGCCGTTGCGGAGGGCGTTGCAATCGCGCACATCAAAGCAACGTTATTTGCGGAGAAATTCTGTGCAATCTGGATTGCGGCATTATCATCAAATCCCGCATTCTGGTACTCGATTTCATAATCTACCCCCTCAACCAGACCAGCCTCCTCCAGACCCTGCAAAAAGCCCTCGCGACAGTTATCCAAAGAGGCGTGCTGCCCATACTGATTGATGCCGATTACAGGAATATCTCCGGCATTCTCCCCGCTGCCACCGCACCCCGTCAGTGCAGTCATTGCCAATACCGTTGCCATTGCCGCTGCCATAAATTTTTTCATACCAATCTCTCCCTTTCTCATTCTCTGTTTTTCCTTATTTTTCCTTGATTTTTCAGGCTGTTTGCTGAACGAGATACCTTGTTTTTGCACACGGCTTTGTCGCATAAAAAAAGCCTCATCTCACAGCAATAATCTGCCATGGGACAAGACTCAAATCTCCTGCGGTACCACCCAAATTGATGAAAAAAATCATCCGCTCTTCTCACTGTACAGCCATACAGTCACGCGCTGGTAACGGGTGCGTCTCCCGTCGGCTACTACTCGCTTACGCTTTCGACCGCCCTCATAAGTCCATTCGCCATCCTCCCGCTACTGCGCTCACACCACCCGCAGCTCTCTGAAAGCTGATTTGAAAGGCTACTCCTCTTAATCATCGGTTTTTCCTTTGGATAGTTTGATTATAACATCGAAACGAGATTTGTCAAGAATTTTTTTGAGGAAATTTTACGCTGCAAAAAGTGCAGACAAAGGGTGTCCCTCGGACACCCCGTGGACACCCTATGGACACCCTTATGAACACCATGTGGACACCCTATGGACACCACTACGGACTTTTTACTCAAATTTCAGGCGACGCAAAATTTCGGGGTACTTCATCAGCGCACGGAACAGCACATAACCCACCACGGAAACGGAGAGAAATTCCCCCGCGGCAACCAATGCCATGCTCAAAAGAAGCGGGCTGCCGAACAGATACAACTCGATGCCGATAAACGCATTGCAAAGCACCGGCCAGAGGCTTGCGCCGAACAGCGTTTTGCTGCATTTCGTAATCCCCGCAAGGGATGCCGCCGTACACGCCGTACCGAAAACCACATCCATCATGCCGAAGGGGCTGAAGCAATTTGCGAGAAAGCAGCCCAGCACCAGACCGGGCGCATAGCGCTGATCGAAAAACGCCAAAAGCATCAGCGCCTCGGAAATGCGAATCTGCACCATGCCGAAGCTCACCGGAGCAAGGCAAAGGGTCAGCGACGCATACAGCGCCGCAAGCAATGCGGTGGTTACCAGAAATTTTGTGCTGCAAAGATTTTGTTTCATGAAAAAAAGACCTCCTGTTTTTTATTTACCGAGATGGTGGGATACCCATGGTCTTACATCATCCTTCCGGTGGTATCCGTAGCAGGTACATCTCGCTTGATTCATTTGCCTCTCTACTGTAGCACAAGCAAAGAAATAAATCAACCCTGCCGACTCGATTTCGACAGGGCTTTTTTTCATATGTATGAGTGCCGTTTTTTCTGTATAAAATCACGCAAGGACAGCCGCCAGTTCCTCTACTGCCGCTGCTTCATCCGCGCCCTCCGCACTAATCAGAACCTCCTGCCCCTTCTGCATATTCAGGGCAATGGTTCCCATAATGCTCTTTGCGTTAATCCTTTTCTCCTCTACGCTAAGCTGAATCTCGGATTCAAACTTACCGGCTGTCTGAACAAAATAGGCAGCCTCTCTTGCATCCAAAGGTGCCTTGACGGTAACTGATTTCTGTGTCATTCTACTCCACCCTTCCCTTCTCTCAACGCCTCAGCAATCTCACTGATTTTTCGCAGCCTATGGTTGACACCGGACTTCCCGACGGGCTGCCTGAGATAGGAGCCAAGTTCCTTCAGGCTTTTATCCGGATATTCCAACCGCAGCCTTGCCACCTCTGCCAGCTGCTCCGACAGGTGCGTCAACCCAACGGTTTTTTCTATATACACAATATCCTCCACCTGCTTGACTGCCGCGCCAACCACCTTATTCAGATTCGCCGTTTCGCAGTTGACTCTTCGGTTGATGTCATTTCGCATTTCCTTGACAATACGGACATTTTCCAAATCCATCAACGCCAGCGGCGCTTCCATGATATTCAGCAAATCGACAATCTGCTCGCCTTCCTTCAGATAGACGATATAATGCTCCTTACGCTCCACCACCTTGGCATCCAGCCCGAAGGCATTGATTAAATCCCTGAGCTGCTCCGCCAAAAGAAGATTGGACAATACAAACTCCAGATGGTAATTCTTTTCCGGGTCATTCACGGAGCCGACCGAGAGAAATGCCCCACGGATATACGCCCTGCGGCAGCAAATGCTACTGACCACCGGTGGATAAATCCGTTTTTGCAGTCTGTTTTCTTCTCCCTCAAAAAAGAGAAGTCCAGTTGCGCGAAGGAGTGCCTCCGTCTTGGCGACATCGCGCACAAAAAGCGTATAGACCCTGCGCCTTTGCCCGCTTGCCCGAACAGATACATCCGCTATCATATTAAAAGTATTTCGCAATAATGTAAAGCATTTTTTCACCACGTCGGCATTTTCTGTTTGAATTTTTATACAAAAATCCTCCCCGAAGGAAGCAATCTGTCCACAGATATTGACAAACGCGGCGATTTCGGCGATTTCGCAATGTCGCCCATTTCCAAAACGGAGGGACAACTCTCCCTTAACTTTAGACGAAAATGACAAATTTGCTCCCTCCCTCTGCTTTTTTGCCTCCGGTTTCCCCGACATTTATTTTCTGTGCCGACTATCCTTTTCGATGTCGTTATGACTGAGCAGGACGGTATGCTTGTCCGCTTCCAGTGCACAATAAAGGGCGTTTGCCAGTGTAACGGAGCGATGCTTGCCGCCCGTGCAGCCGATACTGATGACGAGATTGTTTTTTCCCTCTTTGATGTAATTAGGAATCAAAAAGCGAAGCATATCCACAAGCTTATCCAGAAAAACGCGGCTTTCCTCGCAACGCATCACATACTCGCTGACCGGCGCATCATTGCCTGTCAGCTCCTTCAGCTCCTGCACATAGAAGGGATTGGGCAAAAAGCGAACATCAAACACCAAATCGCTATCCGCAGGAATACCGTATTTGAAGCCGAAGGAGCGCACTGTTATCACAAGATTTTCGTAGGACTGATTTTCTACGAAAATGCGGTTAATCTGCTCCTTGAGCTGTCTGGCTAAAATCTGGCTGGTATCGATGATATAGGTTGCCCTGCTCTTGACATCCCGCAGCATCTGCCGCTCCTTTTGAATTCCCTCTTGGATGGAGCCGTTTCCGGAAAGGGGATGGCTTCTGCGCGTCTCTTTATAGCGCTTGATGAGGACGGCATCCGAGGCATCTAAGAAAAGAATCTCATACTCATACCCCTTATTCCGCAAATCAGACAGCACCTCGAACAAATCATCGAACAGCCTGCCACCGCGAATGTCGATTCCCATAGCGACACGCTCAATCTCGCCCTTCTGCTCATAGCACAGCTCCGCAAACTTCGGCAGCAACGCAGGCGGAATATTATCCACGCAGAAAAAATTGATGTCCTCCAAAAATTTCAGCACGGAGGTCTTCCCCGCGCCGGACATACCCGTTACAATCACAAATCGCATACGCCTTCCCCCCCTTTATTTATTCCTCGCCAACGATTTTTACCTCCGGCTCCAAGGTAACGCCGAATTTTTCCCTGACCTCTCTTTGGCAGAGAGCAATCAAATCCAGAATATCCTGCGCAGTTGCGCTGCCGGTATTGATGAGAAAGCCGGCGTGCTTTTCGGAAACCTGTGCACCGCCGACCGTCCTACCCTTCAGCCCCGCATCCTGCAAAAGCTTCCCCGCGAAATAGCCCTCCGGGCGCTTAAAGGTGCTGCCTGCGCTGGGATATTGTAGGGGCTGCTTCTCTCTTCGCTGCGCCGACAGCTCCGCCATGCGGCTGCGAATTGCGGCAGCATCACCCGCCTTTAAGCGCAACGCTGCACCCAAGACGATATACCCCTCGGAGGGGATGCTGCTATGGCGATAAGCCAAATCCAGCTCCGCTGCGGGAACGGTTTTGATTTCCAGAGAGGGGGTCAAAACATCCACACTGATGAGAATATCCTTCATTTCGCCGCCGTATGCGCCGGCATTCATGACAACTGCACCGCCGATGGTTCCCGGGATGCCGCTCGCAAATTCCAGACCCGAAAGCGCATACTCCGCTGCGGCCGCCGCAACGGCACTCAACAGGGCGCCGCCCTCGGCATAGACGGTATCCCCCTCTATCGTAATTTTCGACATAGAATGATAAATTTGAAGCACGGCACCATGGATGCCCTTATCCCGCACCAGAAGATTGCTGCCATTGCCCATCACCAAAACAGGGATTTTATGCCGATGCAAAATTTCGAGGGAACGGCAAAGCTCCTCCGTGCCTTCCGGTCGGATAAAAAAATCCGCCGCGCCGCCCACGCGAAATGTGGTATGCTCCCGCATAGGCTCATTCGTTTTCAGAGAAGTCTCGCCCAAGGCCTCCCGTAATTCCCCTATCAAACGCTCCATCCCGTCACCCCTTCTTTTTTTGATTTATTTCCCAATACGGGCGGCAAAATCCTGCGCCGTATTTTTACCCATTTTTTTCTGTCGATTGGTCATGGCGGCAGATTCGCAAATCATTGCCACATTTCTGCCCGGGCGCACGGGAATATTATTCAACTGCACCTTATTGCCCAAAATTTCCATATAATCCTCATTCAAACCCAAGCGGTCGTAGGAATCCATCTTGCCATCCCAAGCCTCTAGGCGAATCACAAGATCTACCGTTTTTTGATCCTTGACCGAGCCAACACCGAACAGCTCCTTGACATTCAAAATACCGATGCCGCGCAGCTCTATCAAATAGCGGATAATCTCCGGACAGGAGCCGATGAGCCTACGGTCGGCGATGCGCTTAATCTCCACCGCATCATCGGCAATCAGACGATGCCCTCTTTTAATCAGCTCCAACGCCGTTTCGCTTTTCCCGATGCCGCTCGCGCCGATAATCAGCACGCCCTCGCCGTAAATATCCAGCAGAACGCCATGCATCATGACGCGATCCGCCAATTCCTCTCTCAGCCAGAAAATCAGCTCTGCCGTAAAATCCGTTGTATTCTGCGCAGTACGGAAAATCGGCACATCATACTCCCTGCCGTATTCCAACATTTCCGGAAAAATATCCAAGCTTTTGCAGACAACGAGACAGGGGATACGATATTGAAAAAGCTGGCGGAGCGCCTCCTTCCGTTTTTCCTCCGAAAGGCTCATCAGATAGCTGTATTCCACGCGCCCGATGACCTGTAGACGGTCGCTGTCAAAGCGTTCATAGAAGCCTGCCAGCTGCAAGGCAGGACGATTGATTTCCTTCCGACGGATGGCACGCCCCGCAAGGCTCAGCTCCGGCAGTGCCGGCTCCAGCGCAAATACCTCTACGATTTTTTGTAACTGTGCAGAATACATTTTCTTTCCCCGCTTTCCTTCTCCTTACTCACCCACTGCTTTCTTAAGCATATCTTAACCGAAAACAAAAGCTTTGGCAATTCTTTATCCTTCTTATCTTTTTTATCTTTTTTGCTGCGGCAGAACAAAGCCGCCGCCCGCAACAAATTCCCCGTCATACAGCACAAGGGACTGCCCGGGGGTGATGGCTCTTTGCGGCTCATCGAAAACAACCTCCAGCTTATCCTCCCCGACCATCTTCACCGTACACCATGCGGGTTGATGTGCATAGCGAATCTTTGCCAGAAAGCGCTGCCCATCCTCAAAGGCTTCATACACCATATATGCCAAATCCCCCGCGTAGAGCTTGGTTTGGAAGAGTGCGACGTTTTCGGAGAGGATGACCTCATTCCGCTCCGCATCCATGCCATAGACGAAGGCGGGCTTGCCGAGCGAAATACCAAGCCCCTTTCTCTGCCCGATGGTGTAATGAATCAGACCCTTATGTCTGCCCAGCACTCTCCCGTCCATATCCACGAAATTGCCGGGGTTTTCCGGCAAGCTGCTCTCTCTTGCGATAAACGCGGCATAATCCCCATCCGGGATAAAGCAAATATCCTGGCTTTCGCTTTTCTGCGCCACAAAGTCGTCTATGCTTTCCGCAATTTTCCGCACCTCGTCCTTCGTATATTCCCCGATAGGGAGGAGCATTGCCGAAAGCTGCTCCTGCGTCAAACGATAAAGGGCATAGGTCTGATCCTTTGCGGCAGTGGCGGAATTTTTAATGGCATAGCGACCCGTTTTCGGGTGCTTTTCGATACGGGCATAATGCCCCGTTGCAATATGCGCACCGCCGATTTCCTTTGCGTAATCGAGAAGCGCCCGCTCCTTTACCATACGGTTGCAAACGATGCAGGGGTTTGGCGTCAGACCCTTTTGATATTGTGCGATAAAGTCACCTATCACACAGGAGCGAAACGACTCCCTGCAATCCAAGACCGTATGAAAAATCCCGATGGATGCTGCCACACGCTTGGCATCGGCGATGGCTTTTTCCGTGCCCACGCCGTCGTACATACGGAGAGTCGCACCCGTTACCGCATAGCCCTGCTTATGCAAAAGATAGGCTGCAACGGTGCTATCCACACCACCGCTCATGCCTACCACGACTTTTCCTTTGTTCATTTCCTTTCACCTCATTTGTACGATTTCTGCTTTTTGCTTCATCTGCCTCTGCCAAAGCGGCTTTTCAGGCGTTTTTTCCTATCCTCCCGCACCAGTCGTTTGGTATAGGCGAAGGTTTTTTCCTCGCCCTTCTCCGCCAGCATTTGCAGCAGATGATTCAAAAGAGCGAGGCTTTCGGGGTGCATCGCTTCCTGCACCCGTTTACTTTTTTGATGATACTGCCACGGGGCGGCATCGGTATAGTCCTCCCCCTGATAGACCTTACAAGCGGCGACACGATCCATAAACATCTCTACCACATAGCGCAGTGGCATTCTCATGCCGATGAGCAGAGGCTCCTCGCTGCCGGGCATGGAGTAATCAATCCAATACTCAAAATGATGCTTATTTCTGCCCTTATGATGCAGCCAAGAGGAAGAATATCCCCTTTTCTCCCTCTCGGCATTGTTGGGACTACGGTTGCCCTGAAAATATTTTATGCCGATCAAAAATTCCGTCGGGCTGTATTTACTGAGGTCGTGCGTCAGCCCCTGCCAATACAGACCTACGCAAAAGCAGCCCTGCCGCACCAGCCTTCTGTGATATGTAATCGTCTGAAAATGTTCTTTTATGTACATCCTTTTCATTCCTTCTTGCAATCCTTCTCAAAAAAGAAACCCCAATTCTCAGGAATTGAGGCCTCCATAATGCTATTTGCTGTTTATCGTTTATTTTGTCAGCTTGGAAATAGCTTTGAAATGGGGTGTGCCTGCACCCTGTGTCATTTCGTACAGTGCACCCTCACAGGTGGTCACAAACGCCCCCTCCTGCATCGCTCTTTGGATGGCGTAATCCTTATTGTAGACCATGCGGGAGCCGACACAATCCGCCACGATGAACACGCGATAGCCCTCGCCAATCAAATCCACAATGCTTTGCAGCACACAGATATGCGCCTCCACGCCGCAAACGAGAATCGTCTTTTTGCCCTGCGCCTTCACCCATTCCACAAAAGCCTCACAGCCCATTGCGGAGAATGTGGTTTTTTCCATGGGTTCAAATGCACCGATAGCCTCCTTCATCGCTGGAACAGTTTCACCCAAACCCTTTGTATACTGCTGGGTTACAGCCATGGGCACACCCAATTCCCTTAGACCCGCCGCAAAAACAACCGCCTTTGCAACAATCTCATCGTGTTCGGCAATGGCAGGCACCAGCTTTTCCTGAAAGTCGATAATCAACGCCGCGGTATCCTCTGCTTTTATTTTCATGTAAATGCCTCCTACCTGTTCTTACATTTTTCCTTTGGGATACAAAATCAGTCTTCGCGTTCATTTTATCCCATCAAACGAAAAATGTCTACTCTTTTTGTAGGTATCCGGACGGTTTTTACATAAACTTTCGCATATGCTGTAGGGCTGATTTTTCCAAGCGAGAGACCTGCGCCTGACTGATACCGATTTCCGTGCTGACCTCCGTTTGCGTTTTGCCCTCAAAAAAACGGAGATTGACGATTTTCTTTTCGCGCGGGTTCAGATGGCGCATGGCTTCGCTCAGGGAAAGATTTTCCAGCCAGAGCGCATCGCCGTTTTTTTCATCGCTCACCTGATCCATGACAAAAAGCGTATCGCCGCTATCATGATAAATCGGCTCAAAAAGAGAAACGGGATCCTGTATGGCATCCAGCGCCATCACAACCGCCTCGCGATTGAGCCCCATTTCCTTTGCAATCTCCTCGATGCTCGGCTCTTTCTCCCGCTCGGCTGTCAGACGTTCCTTCACCTGCAACGCCTTATACGCCGTATCACGCAGAGAGCGGGAGACACGGATGGTATTATTATCCCGCAGGTAGCGGCGAATTTCTCCGATAATCATGGGACAAAAATAGGTAGAGGGCATGACGTCCAGCTCAATATTAAAATTATCTATCGCCTTAATCAATCCAACTACGCCGATTTGGAACAAATCATCCATATTTTCATTGCGGTTTTCGAAGCGCTTGATGATGCTCAAAACCAGCCGCAAATTTCCCTCTATGAGCTGTCTGCGGGCGTTTTCGTCCCCCGCCTTGCATTTGCGAAAAAGCGTCTTTGCCTCCGCGCCCGTTAAAACGGGAAGACTTGCCGTATTGACACCGCTAATCTCCACCTTGCCGTAATAAGCCATCCTATCACTCCGTCCGTTTCAAGCTATAGGATTACCTTCTCCCTTTTGCGTGGGAAATATACAAAACAAATCTCGCCAATCCTCGTATAAAAGTCACGTCCTTGTCGTATCCTAATAAAAAAAGGAGGCTTTGCTATGCGGCTGACAGCGATTTATGATGCGATTCCTCGTACGATTGCCCTGCGGGAGCACACGCGCATCCTGTGGCACGGCGGAAGGAGTGGGAATCAGCAATATATTGACCGCGGCTTCGGGCGGGAGGAAAATGTGGATTTCGAGGCGATGCACTACAGAGATGTATGAGCAAAAAACGGATACCGAGCGGTATCCGCTTTCTTGCTTACATCAGCTTACTCATTTCTTTCTTCAGGCGGCGCATGATCTTTTTTTCCAAGCGGGAGATATAGGACTGGGAGATACCGAGGATATCCGCGACCTCCTTCTGGGTTTTTTCCTCCGTTTCCGGCAGGATACCGAAGCGCAGCTCAACAATACGCCGCTCCCTGCCACTCAGCTTTTGCAGAGCATCCCGCAGAAGCTCTCTATCTACCTTGCTTTCAATATCCTTCGTAATCATATCGCCTTCCGTACCCAGAATATCCGAGAGCAAAAGCTCATTTCCCTCCCAATCCACATTTAAGGGCTCATCAATGGAAACCTCCGTTTTGATTTTGCTGTTGCGTCTGAGATACATCAATATCTCATTTTCGATACAGCGGGAGGCATAGGTTGCAAGCTTGATTTTTTTATCTACCTTGAAGGTATTGATTGCCTTAATTAAGCCGATTGTGCCAATGGAAATCAAGTCCTCCACATTGATACCCGTATTTTCAAATTTTCTGGCAATATAAACCACAAGCCGCAGATTCCGCTCAATCAAAACGGATTTTACGGTCATATCCTCCGCACTGCCGAGCTTTTCCAGAAGCAGCGCCTCCTCCTCCGGTTTCAGCGGCGGCGGGAATACATCGCTACCGCCGATATAGAACACGCCATTCGACTTTTTTCGCAGCGACGCCAGCAAGCGCCCGAAATGATATTTTGCAAGAAACAGCCAATACTTCCTGTCTTTCATCTTCCTTCCTCCTTCAATAAACAGGGCGGTACCAGACCCTCGTAGCTGCCCGTAAATGATTCCATGGAAATGCCGAGAAAAATATTTTTATGGCAGACGGATCGCTCTCCGAAAAAGAGAACCACCTGCTCCGCAAGGATGCCGCAAAGCCTGCCATCGGGATTGCCGAGGCTTGCGAAGGGAACAGAAGCCAGCCCCGCCGTATCGCCGGAAAGCAGGGAGACGCCCTCCGTGGCGGTAAAAAGCGGCAGGACTGCCCGCAGCTCCAAAATTGCCACCCCTCTGCCATCCCTCTGTCTGAGCCCGTTGCCTGTGTCGATGAGAGTACGCGCCTCTACGCTTCTTCCGCGCCAAAGAACGGCTACAGTGCAAAATTCTCGCCGACGGCAGATATGAGTCTCCAGCCAGCCTGCGCCAAGCTTCAAGAGAAAATAGGCAAAAAGCACCGACCACAGCAGAAGCTGCCAAGGATACATTTCTGCTACGACAAGCCCCCGGCCAAGCATCCGCTGTGACTCTGTCAGAGTGAACAAAACCGTTGCTCCGCCGCCCAGAAGAAAGGAGGAAAGCAGGGTTGCCCCCAGAAGACGCAAAAATAAAAAGCCGCTTTTTGGCGCATAGGCAAGCAGAACACCCAGCGACAAAAGGAAAAAAGCGCACAAGAGCCCGCCTCCACGAAAGAGGCAAAGCCAAAGGCACGTGCCGCACGACACCAAAAAGCCGCTCAAAAACAGGCGTTTTCGGCTTCGTTTTAGTCCCATGAGGCGTCCTGCCATCCAGAGCAGGAAGGTATCCATTCCCCATGTTACGAAAAAAATCACATCTATGTAGAGTTCCATTATCAGCCTCCATGGCATGATTATAGAAGCTTTGGATTGCGAAGCCTGTCATTTTCTCTGTGAAAAAAAAGAAAAATCCTGACAAAATCAAACAAGGTCTGCCCTTCCGCAAGCAGCACGAAAAAAAGCCGACCACAGGCTTAGCCCTTCCTTTGGTCAGCTTTTCTCTTTTGTTGCAATGTGCTTTTAGGATAGTATTTTTTCGATATTACTTATCTCTCAGCTGTGCGCCTACTTCCTCCGCAAGTGCCGCAAGGATTTTATCCATTGCGGCCGCAATATCGGTATCCGCCAGCGTTTTTTCCGCGCTGCGGAAAGTGATGGAATATGCCACGGATTTTTGCCCTGCACCTATTTGCGCGCCCTGATATACATCAAACAGCTTTGCCTCTTCCAGATATACGCCGCCGTTTTTCTTGATGATATCCGCAATTTCCTTCACGGTAACATCTTCGTTTACGAGCATGGCAATATCTCTGGTAAGCGCAGGGAATTTCGGCAATGCCTGATAAACCACATTCCGATTGGCGTGTGCAACAACCTTTTCCATATCCAGAACAGCCAGATAGGCTCTTGTGCCGATGCCGTAGTTCTTCAAAACAACAGGATGCAGCTCACCCAGATAGCCGATGCTTTCGCCGCCGACAACCACGGAGGCGGTTCTGCCGGGGTGCATCCAAGGGAGAGAAGTCTCGGGGAGGTACTCCGTTTCGCGGCTCATGCCGAGAACATGGGTCAGATGCTCCACGATACCCTTCAAATCATAGAAATCCATGTTGCCGTACAGACCCATGGTCAGGGTAGGAATTTCGTGCGGCAGTTCGGTCAGCGGGAGTGCCTTGGGAATATAGACCTTCGCCACCTCGAACAGAGCGGCGCTTTCGTTTCTTCTGTTATAATTCGTTGCCAGAGAAGTCAGGATACCGTTAAAGGAAACGGTACGCATAATAGAGAAATCCTCGCCCAGCGGGTTGGAAATCGTGATTGCCTTCCTAAGCTCGCTCTCTGCGGGAATCAAGAGCTTATCGAACACCTTGGGGCTTTCAAAGCTATAAGTCATAGCCTCGCACAAGCCGTCTGCGATGACAGTATCCTTCACCAGGGCGGTAATGCTCTGTGCGTAGGTTCTCTTGCCGACGGTCGGCGTACCGGATGCCAGAGTTGCCTCAATCTTATTGTAGCCGTAGAAGCGGGCAATTTCCTCCGCCAAATCCGCCTGCGCCTCCAAATCGGGGCGGAAGGTCGGCACGGTCACGATATGATTTATGGGGTCTACCTTTAATTCGATTTTTTCAAAGATACGCTGCATTTCTGCCTCGGGAATATCTGTGCCGAGGAATTTATTGATCCAGTCGGGGTCATAGGAAAGCTGCCAAGGCTCTCTCTTGTTGGGATATTCATCCACAACGCCAGGCACAACCTCGCCCGCACCCAAAAGCTCAACCAACTGTGCAGCACGATTGACCGCTTCCAGCGCAAGATTGGGATCCAGACCCTTTTCAAACTTACTGGATGCATCGGTACGCAAACCGACCTTTTTCGCCGTAACACGGACATTGGGACCGTCGAATGTGGCGGATTCAAATAAAACTGCCCGGGAGCCCTCCACAATCATGGAATTTTCGCCACCCATTACACCTGCGATCGCAACTGCCTTTTCGGGGTCAGAAATAACCAGCATAGAGGGATCGAGGCTTCTCACCTGACCATCCAGAGTAGTAATGGTTTCTCCTTCCTTTGCGTTTCTTACGATAATATGGCTATCCTTGATGGTTTCGATAGAAAAGGCGTGCATGGGCTGACCCATTTCAATCATGACGTAGTTTGTAATGTCGACGATATTATTGATAGGGCGCACACCTGCCATACGCAATCTTTTCCGCATCCAGCGGGGAGACGGTGCAATCTTAACATTTTTAATCACTCTTGCCGCATAGCGGGGGCAAAGGGTGGGATTTTCAATCGTAACCTTTACAAAATCCTCCGCCTTGCCTTCTGTCTTTTCCGCCACTGTAATTTCGGGGTAACGGAAGGGAATATCATAGGTTGCGGCAGCTTCTCTTGCGATACCCAAAACGGAGAAGCAATCGGGGCGGTTGGAGGTAATTTCGTATTCCACCACCTCATCCTTCAAATCCATTACTTCTACCACATCCTTGCCCAATTCCACGGGTTCGGGAAAAATATAAATGCCGTATTTGGGGGCTTCGGGGAAGTCGTGTCTGTCGCAGCCCAGCTCCTCTATGGAGCAGAGCATACCCTCGGAAACAACGCCGCGCAGCTCGCCTGTGTGGATTTTCTTGCCACCTGCAATCACGGAGTTATCCAGCGCGACGGGGACATAATCGCCAACACGGACATTCGGTGCACCGGTAACGATGGTCAAATCTCTGCCCTGTCCTGCATCAATCGTACAGATAACGAGCTTATCGGCATCGGGGTGCTTCTTGATTTCCTTGATACAGCCTGTAACAACATTTTTGATTTCGCCGGCTACGGTTGTGTAGCCCTCTACTTTGGAACCGGACAACGTAATATCCTCAATAAAATCCTTAATATCCGTTGTAACGGGTGCATATTCTTTCATCCAAGACATAGGTACATCCATGAAATTAACTCTCCTTTCTCTTTTTCTGAGGACTCTGTCCTCAGGCTCCTGCAAGGGGATAATCCCCTTGACCCTATACGCAAAAGCATCCGCTTTTGCAGGTAAATATATTTTCTTCCTACTCCGTAAAATGCAAATTTTGCGGCAAGATCGGGTCGAGGAGGTGCCCCCCCTCGTAGGGTGCGGGGCAAAGCCCCACGGTCTTTCCTATATTAGAACTGCTTTAAGAATTTTGTATCATTTTCAAACAGCAGACGCAGGTCTGTAATGCCGTATCTCTGCATTGCAACACGTTCCAGACCCATACCGAATGCAAAGCCGCTGTATTCCTCGGGGTCAATGCCGCTCATTTTCAGAACCTTGGGATGTACCATACCACAGCCCAGCAGCTCGATATAGCCCTCACCCTTGCAGACACGGCAGCCCTCGCCGCCGCAGGCAAAGCAGGTGACATCCATTTCCGCGCTTGGCTCTGTGAAGGGAAAATGATGCGGACGGAAGCGCACCTTTGTCCCCTCGCCGAACAGCTCCTTCGCGAAAACTGCTAAAGCGCCCTTGAGGTCGCCCATGGTAACGTTCTTATCAATAACCATGCCCTCCAACTGGTGAAATACAGGGGAATGAGTCGCATCCACCTCATCGGAGCGATATACCGCACCGGGGCAAACCATACGGATGGGCAGCTTGCCCTTCTCCATGGTACGCACCTGCACGGGAGAGGTCTGCGTACGCAGAAGGATGTCCCCATTGATATAGAAGGTATCCTGCTCATCCTTTGCGGGATGGTTGGCAGGGATATTCAACGCCTCAAAGTTATAGTAATCCTTCTCCACCTCCGGGCCGTCTGCCACCTCATAGCCCATACCCTTGAAAATATCGCAGATTTCGTCAATAACGATACTCATAGGGTGCTTATGCCCCTCAGGTCTTTCCTTCCCCGGCATGGTAACATCAATTTTTTCGGCCTGCAATCTATGCGCAAGCTCTGCCGCCTCCAAACGCCTTTTGCTTTCCTCCAGCATGGATTCGATATTCTGTCTGACATCATTTGCCAGCTGCCCGATGACGGGTCTTTCCTCCGCGGAGAGCTTACCCATTTCCTTCAAAATAGCGGTCAGCTCGCCCTTTTTTCCCAGAAATTTTACCTTGAGGTCATCGACGTCCTTGATTTCCTTTGCCTCTCGGAACGCTGCCATCGCCTTCTCTTGAATCAGCTTCAACTTATCCTTCATTGCTTCATTTCTCCTCTCTTTCCTACGGGATCCACCCGAAAATTTTCCTGATAGCCGCCTGCTTTTCCTGAAAAAAAAGAAAAGCCCTCGTCACACAAAGGGACGAAGGACTCGCGGTACCACCCAAATTCCTGCTATCACAGGCTCTCTGATGCGTAACGAGCACGAAACGGGCTTTCCTACTATTCTCCGTTCAGAAAGCCGACTCCGATGGGAACTTCCGCAGCTTTACAGGCGAAGGGCTCTTTCAGCTCGGTTCTCTCCGAAAGCCCTCTCTCTGGCGGTGCTTCACTGCGTACTTTTCATCTTCACAGTCATTCACAATCAATAACAAATTCATTCTAACACAACAAGCAGGAAAGTCAAGGAATTTTCAAGAAAACTCCTTCGCAAGCACACAAATGCTTATTTCCCATCCGTCTCCCGCAGCAGCTCCTCCAATTTTCCCTCTTTCCAAAGCTTATAATGCTCCCGCATACAGGTTCCGCAGGGGCGATAGCCGGCGGCGAGAGCAGTTTTCTCGTCTGCGAAGAATACCCTGCTCGTTATGTATACATCCCTTGTCGGGCAGTGAATTGCACGAAGTGCGGCAGGACAATCCAATCTTCCATAGATTTTTGCCTTGCCGTTTCCGCCCAGCGTGCCCTTTTCTGCGGACAGGTATTCCTTTCCGTCCGCTCCAAGCAAGATATAGCGTTTTGATTCCATGCTTTACTCTCCCTTCAGCCGTCTCAGATGCTCCTTGATGCGGCGCTCCACGCCGTTCTCCGTCGGTTCATAATAGACTGTACCGACCAATTCATCCGGCAGATACTGTTGATTGACATAATGCCCGGGGTAATCATGCGCGTATTTGTAGCCTATGCCATGTTCCAACTCCTTTGCACCGCTGTAGTGGCTATCCTTCAGGTGCGGCGGAACGGTGCGAATCCGAATATTGCGGACATCACTCAGGGCTTTATCAATTCCCAGATAGGCAGCGTTGCTCTTGGGCGCACAGGCAACGTAGGTCACCGCCTGCGCCAGAGGAATCCTTCCTTCGGGCATACCGATAAAATGAACCGCCTGCATGGCGGAAACCGCAAGCTGCAACGCGTGCGGATCTGCATTGCCGACATCCTCCGAGGCACAGATCACCACGCGGCGGGCGATAAATTTCGGGTCCTCCCCCGCATAAAGCATCTTCGCCAAATAATACAAAGCCGCATCAGGGTCGGAGCCGCGCATACTTTTGATAAAGGCAGAAATCGTATCGTAGTGATTATCCCCGTCCTTATCATAATGCAGCGCGCGCTTTTGGATACACTCCTGCGCCTCCTCCAGCGTGATATGAATGGTTTTATCCGTCTGCGGCTCTGTGGTCAAAACCGCAAGCTCCAAGGCATTGAGGGCGGCTCTCGCATCGCCGTTAGCGGTATTCGCGAGAAAATCCATCGCATCCGCGTCCATCGCAGCATGATAAAGACCCATACCGTTTTTCTTATCCGTTAAGGCTCTTTGCAGAAGAATTTTAATATCCTTATCCTCTAATTGGCGCAGCTCAAAGATCACGGAGCGGGAAACCAATGCCTTATTCACCTCGAAATAGGGATTTTCCGTTGTTGCCCCAATCAGAACCAGCGTACCGTCCTCCACATGGGGTAGGAGCGCATCCTGCTGGCTTTTGTTGAAACGATGAATCTCGTCGATAAACAGTATCGTTTTCTTACCGTACATCCCCAGCGCCGCCTTGGCATCCTCCACCGTTTCCTTGATTTCCTTAATGCCTGCGGTAGTGGCATTAATCTGGCAAAATTTGCTTTTTGTCGTATTGGCGATAATTTTTGCCAATGTGGTTTTGCCCGTCCCCGGGGGGCCGTAAAAAATAACGGAACTGAGCCTGTCGCTTTGGATGGCCCTGTAAAGCAGCTTGCCCTTGCCGACAATATGCCCCTGTCCGACAAATTCCGCAAGGCTTTTCGGGCGCATCCTTGCCGCGAGAGGTGCTTCCTTCCCTCCCTGTAGGCTACGGTTATATTCAAATAAATCCATATCTTCCGTCACCCTCTTTTATTCCTTTGCAAGAAACAAACAGGCATCGCCAAAGCTGAAGAAGCGATACCGCTCCCGTACCGCCTCGGCGTAGCTTTCCATGACCAAATCTCTTCCCATCAACGCGGAAACCAGCATAATCAGCGTGGATTCGGGCAGATGGAAATTGGTAATCAGGCAATCCACCGCCCGAAAGGTATAGCCGGGATAAATGAAAATCCTCGTCCAACCGCTTTTCGGCTGAACCACGCCGTTTCCATCCGTTACGGATTCCAGCGTTCTTGTGCTTGTCGTACCGACGGCAATGATGCGCCCGCCGTTTTTCTTTGCTTCGTTCATGATTGCCGCCTGCGCAGGCTCCACCACATAATATTCGGCGTGCATCTCGTGCTCCAACACATCCTCCACCTTTACGGGACGGAAGGTGCCTAAGCCGACGTGCAGCGTGACATGGGCAATTTTGACGCCCATTGCTTCGATTTGCTGCAATAATTCCGGTGTGAAATGGAGTCCCGCCGTAGGCGCCGCCGCAGAGCCGTCATGCTCCGCATACACCGTTTGATAGCGGGTTTTATCCTCTAATTTATGCGTGATATAAGGAGGCAGGGGCATTTCGCCCAATTCCTCCAGAATATTTTCAAACACGCCCGTATAGGTAAATTTCATGATACGGTTCCCGCCCTCGATGACCTCCAAAACCTCCGCAAGCAGCTTGCCTCCACCAAAAGAAATTTTATCGCCGGGACGCGCCTTTTTCCCGGGACGCACCAAAACCTCCCAGGTATCCATATCCCTTCTGACCAAAAGAAGCACCTCGATTGCCGCGCCCGTGCCGACCCGCTCACCGTACAAACGGGCAGGCATGACTCTGGTATTATTGACTACCAGGCAATCGCCCGCCCGCAGATAATCCAAAATATCCCGAAAATGCCGATGTTCTCTTTTGCCACTGCTTTTATGCACGACCATAAGACGGCTTGCAGCTCGATCCGCAAGGGGCTCCTGTGCAATCAGCTTCTCGGGCAAATCAAAGTAAAAATCGCTGGTTTTCATTTTCTTTCCTCTTTATCGTCTCAACATATAATCCGCCGCATATTTTTCACCGAAAATTCTGAGCATTTCCCTGCGGTAAATCCGCGTGGAATCATCGGGCAGATAATCGAAGCCCTCAATATCGTAATCATGCAGAGCATAGCGTTCCTCCATACCCTGCGAGCAAATCACGACCTCGGGATCCGTTACCTTGCGGAAGATGCTCACGATTTCACAATCGGGGTCAGAAATGACGCGCAGAATCCGCAGAATTTCATCGTCCTTGAGTCTTTTTACATACATAGATTTCCTTCCCCCCTAATATTCCATCAAATACTGCACAACATAGGGCGTACCGAACCATTCATACATCATCTTACGATAGATATAATCAGAGCCGGCGCCGGCGCGGTTTTTCCCTCGGATAAAATAATCATGTAGCTGATAGGTTTCGATGTCCTCCTTGAATTTTGCCGTAACCTCCGGCACAGCAGAGACCGCAAGCGCATCCTCAAAGCTTTTATCATAGGTACGAATCTTCAAAATCGTCAGCGCACCGTCATCGGAGATGACATTCATGACCTTTCGAATCTGCTCCTCCGTCAGCTTTTCACAAAACATTCTGCTCACTCCTTTGCCCAATCCTTCGCTATTTTTTCCCAAAGCGCTTCCTTCCCGATGCCGCAAAGCACAGCCTTGACCTCTGCCTCGCACGGCGCAATTTTGCGATGCATCCCGCCGCAGCGCAAGCCCTCATCCAGAAAAAGCCAAAAGCCGTCTACCTCGCCCATCAGATTCGTTTCGGAAAAAACAACCATATTGCCCTTTTCATCCTGCCAACCCTTACCGGAAAGCAAAAATTCCCGAAAATCCTTCATCCTCAATCCTCATCAGCCCTCAATCGTAATGCCGGTATAATAATGGCACAAAATTTCCCGATAATCATACCCCATCTGCGCCATCGCCTGTGCGCCCTTCTGGCTCATGCCGACACCATGCCCGCTGCCGCTGCCCGCAAAGACAAAGCTACTGTCCTCGGCCGTGCTAATAGAGACATCATAGACCGCATCAGCTGCGCCGGCTTGCGTCGTTGTATCGGTAGCGAGGGAAACGGAAAGCTTTTTGCCGTTCAGATAGGACAGTTTCCCCTCGGTTTTGGCGATGATGCCCTGGCTTGCGGCCGCAGCAAGCAGACCGCCGTCGGAAGCCACACTTGATGTCGCACCGATTGCAGCAGCGCCGCCCTTGCCGTTAATTGTGAACATCTTGCTTGGCAAACTGCCGCAGACAGAAGAAAAATAAGTGCGGATAGTTTCCTTTGTCAGCGTTTTTGTTCCGCTTGTACCGATAATTTGCAACTCCTGCACCCTTCCGCCTGTGGAGATTTTTGTAATCATAATATCCTTCGCTGTACCGATTGTTTCGCCATTTGTTTGCAAAAGTGTCGTTAACTCATCCAATGTCAATGTTCTTGTCCAGCTATTATCGCCATATTCTCCCAAATCGGCAACGGCGCGCAAATAGGGCACCGCCGCATACCAGACATTTTCGCTATTTTCCGTATAGCCGCCCGTGGAAGCGGAAAAGACCGCTTCGATGGGGGTACCGTTATAGCAGGCAATCTCCCCTGCTGTTGCATCTACCGCTGCCGTTGTTGCTGTCCCTTCACCGCTATAGCCCCTATATGCCTGACAATGTGTAGTATCGCAAAGCTGATAACTGCTGCTCGTATGCGCGCCCAGCTTCGTCAAGGCATAGGTACGCGCCGCAACCGCCTGTGCCTTCAAGGCCTCGGTAGCATAGCTTTGGGGCATTTCGGCTGAAACCACACCATAGAGATATTCCTCCGGATCAATCACATTAACGGCTGTCAGGGTACTGCCGCTGACGGAAAACGCAAGCATTCCGCGATAGGATGTCCCATTCAGCTTGAAGGTATCCGCCGTATTGCCGCCCATCATAACGGCATCCACAGACACAAGCACGGGTGCCTCTCCGCCCGTAATCACAACGCCCGTAAAGGAAACACGACCGGCATCTTCGCCTGTTTTTTTCTCCACATCAGAAAGGGAGGCGTTCTTTACGTAAACCGTCCAAGTCCTGCCGCTGAGATATGCCGCATAAGCATCCAAGCCGCTTGCCACCAAGGTATTTGCCAAATCCAAGGCATCCGTGCAATCCATTTCCGTATCCACTGCGACATAATCCCCCGTCGCAGGCTTTGCCGAAAACAAACCACTTGCAGTGAGCGTACCGCCCGTCTGAAAATCGCCGTTTTTCTGTGTACCGATTTTTAACTCCGAAACACCGATGCTTGCGGTTGCGGCATTTTTGCAGACCGATTCCAAGCCGACGCATACCGTATCGGGGATGGTATATGCCATAGCCGTAACGGGTGCAGCGCTAAAAAGCAGGGTACACGCCAAAAGAGCGGCAATTCCTTTTTTCTTCATATAAATTCCTCCTATCGAAAGAGAGCTAAGACCTTGGGGACTCTGTCCCCAATTCCCCTGCTAGGGCGTGGGGTAGAACCCCACAAAAATATGTCTTGCGGGTATTATACCATACTTTTCTTCTTTATGACATGGAAATTCTCGTTCTTACAGGAAACGGACAGAAAATCCGTTCGTCGTTTTATTTTTTTTACAAACTTCGACGATTTTTATTGCGCAGGCTTTTTCTCCGTGATATAATGGATTGGTTTTAGGGTTTTTTACCCGATTAGATTCTCGTTATCAGGTAGTTATCAGGCAATCATCATAAGGAGGACGGTTTTTATGAACGAAAACAACGGAGCAATCCGCGACGCCCGTGTGCTTGGCGTCCCGAAAATGTTACTTTTAGGCTTACAGCATATGTTTGCCATGTTCGGTGCAACAATTTTGGTACCGATTCTGGTAAACAGCTACTTTGGAGAGGATGTCCTGCACGTGCAAGTCACACTGCTTTGTGCCGGTGCCGGGACACTGTTCTTCCACTTCTGCTCCAAATTTAAGGTTCCTGCCTTTCTCGGCTCCTCCTTTGCTTTTTTGGGCGGCTTTTTAACCATTTCTCAGCTGAATACCGGTGTTTTTGCCACCGCATCCAATACAGACAAGCTGGCTTATGCCTGCGGAGGTATCGTAGTTGCGGGCTTGCTTTATCTGGTGCTTGCTCTCATCATCCGTCTTCTGGGCGTACGCAAGGTCATGCGCTTTCTGCCTCCCGTTGTAACGGGTCCCATCATCATCTGCATCGGCTTAAGCCTCTCCGGCTCTGCCGTAACCAATGCCTCTACAAACTGGCTTCTGGCGTTTATCGCACTGGCGACCATCATTATTTTCAATATCTGGGGCAAAGGGATGTTTAAGATTATCCCCATTCTGATGGGTGTTATCGTTTCCTATATCGCCGCACTGATTTTCAACGCCTGCGGCATGGTCAACGCAGACGGCTCCGCTATTTTGAATTTTGAAAACATCGCAGCCGCCTCCTATATCGGCGTACCAGAATTTACCTTTTGCAAATTCAATCTGTCCGCAATTCTGGTTATGGCTCCCATCGCCCTTGCTTCCATGATGGAGCACATCGGCGATATTTCCGCTATTTCCGCAACTATCGAGGAAAATCTGATTGAAGACCCCGGTCTGCACCGCACCCTCATCGGGGACGGTCTGGCAACCTCCCTTTCCGCACTGGTGGGCGGTCCCGCCAACACCACCTACGGTGAAAACACAGGAGTTTTGGAACTGAGCCGGGTGTATGACCCGAAGGTAATCCGTCTGGCCGCCGTTTATGCCATTATTTTGAGCTTCGTTCCCAAAATGGCGGAAATTATCGCTTCCATGCCCTCTGCCATCATCGGCGGCGTCAGCTTCATGTTGTACGGTATGATTTCCGCAATCGGTGTGCGTAATGTGGTGGAAAACCATGTGGACTTCACAAAATCCCGTAACCTGATTATCGCAGGTGTCATCTTCGTCTGCGGGCTTGGCTTTTCCAACGGTCTGACCTTCACGGTTGCAGGCACGGATGTCACCCTGACCGCCCTTGCCATTGCTGCCATTGCGGGTATTCTGCTGAATGCAATCCTGCCCGGCAATGATTATCACTTTGGCAAAAGCGCTACGGCAGACGCAAATCAGGGACTTGATTTGACACCAAATCTGCACGAAGATACCTCCTACAGCGACAAGGAAGAAAACTAAGAAATATTAAAAAAGCTGTCTTGCTCGGTGTGCCCCACTCAGAAAGCATTCTGTTTCCTGAGTCCGGCGCACCTTGGCAAGACAGCTTTTTTATGCGAATCTCATTACTTTCCCCTTGTGTGACGAACAGTATAATCCTTGAATTTTTCCACCGCAGGCGGCAGATAGCGATTCAGCACATATGCCATATAAACCATACGCCGGGAATAGGGTGTATCCAACTCCAGCTTTGTCACCCGATAATTATGCAGCGATTGGGTGTCCGTTACAATCGCAATGCCCTGATTTGCCTCGACCACTCCCGCCATGGAGTTGACATCCTCAAATTGGCAGAGGATATTTGGCATAATCTGCGCCTTGGTGAACATATCATCAATAATGCGGCGCATCCCGCTTTCCTTGGTATAGCTAATCAGGGGATAAGGACAAATATCCTGAATCGTGACCTTCTGTTTGTCTTCTAAGGGGTGCCCCTGCGGCACAATCACCACAAGACTCTGCTCGAAAACGGGGATAAATTCCACATCGCTTTCCGCCTCCACCATGGAACAAAATACCAAATCATATTTTTCCCTCTTTAGGTTATAGAGAAGTGTCTTTGTATTGCCCTCATAGCAGGAAAAGGAAATATTTTTATTCTGCGGGTCATCCAAAAAGCCCGTAATCAGACTCGGCACAAAATTCGTCCCGACAGAGGTCATATAGGCAAGCCCGACGTGACCGCCACCCTCGGAAACCAAGCGTTCAATCTGGTTTTTCCCCAATTCCAGCTGAGTCAGGGCATTTTCCACATAAAACATATAAATCCGACCGTATTTGGTCAAAACCACATTTCTCCCCTGCTTTTCAAACAGATTGGCTCCCAACTCCTTTTCCATAGAGGAAATGGAATGGCTAAGCGTTGGCTGGGAAATATTCAGCTTTTCCGCTGCCTTGGTATAATGCTCCAATTCCGCCAAGGTCTTAAAATAATACAGCTGATTCAAATTCATCTCGTTTTCCTCCGTTTTCAAGCGTATAAGAAGGCAGCAAACACAAGGGCGCTGCCACGAAAAAACCTAAGTATTTTCTATGAGTATAGCAAAATAAATAGAAAAAATCTATAGATTTTATGAACAAAAACCGCGGCTGATTTCGTGACAAATGACGGAAAAAGGCGGCTTTTTTTTCAAAGCCGCCAAAAAATCGTTCTCTCTTATTTCAAAAACTTATCTATAAAATCCTGCTCACTGAGAATCTGAATCCCCAGCTCCGCCGCCTTTTGATTCTTTGCGGAAGCGGAATCAATATCATTATTGATGAGGAAATTTGTCTTTTTGGTAACGCTGCCCGTCACCTTGCCGCCGCCCCTTTCGATTAGTGCCTGCAATTCCTTACGATTGGCAAATTGCTCCAAATCCCCCGTTACCACAAAGGTCAAGCCACGAAGCGGGCTTTCCCCCATCTCCGTCGGCTCCGCCTCTGCAAAATCGAGATATTGCAGGGCATCTGCAAGAAGGGTCAGATTCGTCTCCTGTCGGAAATAATAGGCAATGCTATGGGCGATGATTTCGCCGAAGCCCTCCACCCGCACAAGTTCCTCCTCTGTTGCTACCTTGATTTTCTCCAAATCGTAGTCAAATTCCCGACAGAGCAGCTTTGCGTTTCTAAGCCCCACATGGTTGATGCCCAAGGCATAAAGAAACTGCGACAGAGAGGTATGCTCCGCCTTTTTTACGGCGGCAATCAAATTTTGATAGGATTTCTCGCCGAAGCCCTCCATACCCGTGATTTCCACCCGGTAGCGCTCCAGACGGAACAAATCGGGGTAATTCTCCACAAAGCCGTTCTCCAGAAATTTTCGGAGCGTTTCCTCCGAAAGTCCCTCGATATTCATGGCATCGCGGGAAACGAAGTGGCTGAGCGCCTGTATCCGCTGTGCGGCGCAATTCGGGTTGGTGCAATAGAGCGCCTCCCCATCCCGCAGCTTACGGAGCTCCGTTTCCTCGCCGCAGACAAAGCAGCGCTTGGGGATTTCCGCCGTAGAAAGCTTTCCCGTCAAATTTTCTGCAATCTGCGGGATAATCATATTTGCCTTATAGACCCTTATGGTATCCCCGATGCTCAGCTTCAATTCCTTCAAAATGCTGACATTATGCAAACCGGCACGGCTCACCGTTGAGCCCTCCAGTTCCACGGGATCAAACACCGCAACGGGGGTCATCAAGCCGGTGCGGGAGGTATTCCATTCGATTTTCCGCAAAACGGTTTCTGCCGTTTCATCTGCCCATTTGAAGGCAATGGAATCCTTGGGGAATTTCGCCGTTCTGCCAAGGCTTTGGCTATAGGCGATACTATCGAAGGTCAGAACCAGACCGTCCGAGGCGATATCATTTTGCTCGATTTTATTCCGAAACTCCTCCACCGCGGCGGCAACCGTTTCCGCCGTCACCATACGATGCTCCACCACATTGAAGCCCAATTTGGCAAGCCAGCCCATATTTTTCGCCTTGCTGTCCGAAAGCGTCACACCCGCAGCGCTCACCAGCGTAAAGGCGATGAATTTCACATTACGTCCTGCGGCAATCCTGCTATCCAGCTGCCGCACCGTGCCGCTGCAAAGATTGCGCGGATTTTTATATTGCTCCTCCGCATCCAAAGCTTCGTTGATGCGGTAAAACTCGCTATACGGGATCACGCCCTCCCCGCGCAGCACCAATTCCCCTTGGAAGGGAACAGAAAGCGGCACATTCCGAAAAACGCGGGCGTTATGCGTCACATCCTCGCCAATCTCGCCATTGCCGCGGGTGATTGCCTGCACAAGCTTCCCTTGGTTATATTTCAACACGATGGTAAGCCCGTCCAGCTTCCACGACAGAATCCCCTGCTTCTCCCCCAAAAAAGCAGCAAGCTTTGCTGTTTCCTTGGTTTTGTCCAGAGAAAGGATGGGGCTTTCATGGCGCACCTTTACCAGATTGCTCAAAACCGTATAGCCGACCCGCTGCGTGGGGCTATTGGCAAGAACCGTTCCGCTTTCCGCCTCCAAGCGTACCAATTCGTCATAAAGCGCATCGTATTCCAGATTGGAAAGAAGCTCTCTGTCCTCCTGATAATACGCCTGCGCCGCCCGATTCAGTTGTTCCACCAGCTGCTTCATTCTCTCTGCCATATCGCACACCTCGTTTTTTCTGCACAACCGCTCACTCGCTGACCTTAATCAGCTTGGACAGACGTGCCATGAATTTTTTCGTTCCCTTCTCGCCAAAGGAAATCGCAACCTCAAAATCTGCGCCGCCGTTTTGAATGGAAACAACGGTACCGATGCCGTATTTCGGGGCGCGCACCTTATCGCCCACGCCATAGGTAAGCTGAAAATCCTTCGGGGCAGGAATATCCTTCTTATGGTCGATTCCGGCGAATTTTGCCATAGGTGGCATAACCTTTTTCCTGCCCGGCAGGGAGGCGTGCTGTGCCATGGCATCATATCTTCTTGCCATATCCGAAACCTGACGAGTCGGCATATCCACCAAATCCGCCGGAATTTCCTTGAGAAAGCGGGAGGGTGCGTTACACTGCGTAATTCCGTGCTGCATACGGCTTCCGGCGTGTGTGAGATAAAGCTCCTCCTTGGCGCGGGTGATGCCCACATAGCAAAGTCTGCGCTCCTCTTCCATGTCCTTTTCGTCGCCGTACATCACCGCACGGAAGCCGGGGAAAATCCCCTCCTCCATACCGATGATAAAAACATAAGGGAATTCCAATCCCTTTGCGCTATGCAGCGTCATCAGTGCAACGGTCTCCTCGCCCTCCTCATAGCTGTCAATATCCGCAACAAGAGCAACCTCCTCCAGAAAACCGGGAAGCCCTCCCTCGGGATTAGCCTTATCATATTCCGCCGCCTTATTCACAAATTCATCAATATTTTCAATACGGCTGAGCGCCTCCTCCGTGCCCTCCTCCGTCAAAAGCTGCAAATAGCCGGTACGCTTCACAATGGCATCCATCAGCTCCGCAACGGGAAGCGTCGCAGCATCCTCGCGCAGATGCAACAGCAAAGCATAAAAATCCCGAAATTTTGCGGCACGGGACTGCAAAGCCTCCACCTCATCCAAGCGACCCAGAGCATCATAGAGAGAAATGCCCTTTTCCTCGGCAAAGGCTGCCAGCCGCTCCAGAGAGGTTTCACCGATGCCGCGCTTCGGCACATTGATGATGCGGCGGAGCGCAACCGTATCCTGCGGGTTTGCCAGCACCTTCAAATAGGAAAGCACATCCCGAATTTCCTTTCTTTCGTAGAAACGCACACCACCGAACAAGCGATAGGGAATCCCCTGCTTGACCATCCGATCCTCCACGGCGCGGCTCTGCGCATTGGTGCGGTAGAGCACAGCCATTTCGTTTCTTTTTTTGCCCTGCTTCTCCAATTCCAAAATTTTTTCCGCCACAAAACGACTTTCATCGTATTCGTTATCCGCCTTATAGATATGCAAAATACTGCCGCTTTCGTTTTCCGTCCAAAGCGTCTTATCCTTGCGGGTGCGGTTATGATGAATCACAGCATTCGCTGCCTTAAGAATCTTTTTTGTGGAGCGATAATTCTGCTCCAGCTTAATTACAACAGTATCAGGGAAATCCTTCTCGAAATCCAAAATATTGCGGATATTCGCCCCGCGCCAGCCATAAATGCTCTGGTCATCATCCCCGACCACGCAAAGGTTTTTATATTTTGCGGCAAGCAGGGAGACAAGGTCGTATTGAGTGGTATTCGTATCCTGATATTCGTCCACCATGATATAGCGGAAGCGCTCCTGATACTTTTCCAGCACCTCAGGAAATTGGCGGAACAGCAAAACAGTTTGATAAATCAAATCATCAAAATCCAGTGCATTATTTTCCTTCAGCATTTTCTGATAGGTTTGATACACCTTTGCGGTACGCACTGCCTTCAAATCGTTTTGATCTACCTGCTGTGCATATGCCTCCCAGCTGACCATTTCCTCCTTCAAATGGCTGATGATGCTTATGGCGCCCTTGACGGAGAAGCTCTTATCGGTTGTACTCATATTCAGCCGCTTAAATGCCTCGCGCATGATTTTTTCCTGATCGTCGCTATCGTAGATGGAAAATTGATTTTCGTAATCCAAATGCGAAATCTCTCTGCGAAGGATCCGTACACAGGTGGAATGGAAGGTGCTGATCCACATATCCTGCGCCGCCTCCCCAACCAGCTTTTCCACACGTTCGCGCATTTCCCTTGCCGCCTTATTGGTAAAGGTAATTGCAAGGATATTCCAAGGCTTTACGCCTGTTTCCAGAAGATGCGCGATACGCACCGTCAGAGCGCCCGTTTTTCCGCTGCCGGCTCCCGCCAAAATCAGCACAGGACCCTCCGTTTGCAGCACCGCTTTTTTTTGCATATCGTTCAGTTGCTCAAATCCAATCATAACTCCCTCTCCTATTTTTTCCTTCCTATCTCACAAACAACAGCAGGCCAGACACCGCCGTATATCAACAGAAGAAAGGCTGATCTGCCAAAAGCCTTTGCAAATCAGCCCCACATTTTCTTTTTTTGTTCCCGCCCCGCAAACAAAGCAGGATTACTCCCCCCGCTTTGCCCGAACACGGTCAATCGCAAGCTTATAGCCATCCGTACCATAATGCAAACAACGGTTCACTCGGCTGATAGTTGCCGTGGAGGCGCCTGTTTTTTCGGCAATCTCCACATAGGTGCGCTTTGCATCCAGCATAGCCGCAACCTCCATCCTCTGGGCGATGGCTTGAATTTCGTTGACGGTGCAAAGATCTTCAAAGAGCCGGTAGCACTCCTCTACCGTCTCCATGCTCAGGATACACTCGAACAATTTATCCGTCAATTCGTTTTTCAGCTTTTTATTCATCTCGGAACGCCATCCTCTCTGATTCTTTTTTCTTTTTTCATATAAGAATAGTAACACTTTCAAGCATTAAAGTAAAGAGGATTTCCGCATATTTCCACGCTTCAGGCTTGCCAAAAATTTTTCAGGGCAGGTATTGAGCACCAGCTCCTCAGGGAAGTTAAGCTCCTGCAACAACGCCTCGGCATGGGTAAAATCGCCGATGCTGCGATAGAAATGTGCATCGCTACCCAAAACCACCGGCTGCCCCGCCTCCATGCTCATCCGAAGGATTTCCTGAATATGCGTCCTGCTGCCATCCCGAAAGCCGCCGGGAACCAGAGAGGCATTATTGATTTCCAAAAGTGTGCCCGTTTCCTGTGCCTTGCGAAAAACCTCCGCATAATCCACGGCATATTGCGGAGCCCCGGGATGTCCGATAACATCGACCCGGGGATTCTCCATTGCGCAGAGCAATGCCCGTGTATTCTCCCGCTTGGAGCCGGGCGCAAGGCAATTCGGATGCAGGCTGGCAATGGCAATATCCAAGCCGGAAAGCACTGCCGCATCCATATCGACTCTTCCGTCAAAATCCAAAATATTCAATTCAATACCCGCAAGCAGTCGCACACCATGCAGCGTTTTTGGTAAAATATGCAGATTGGCAAAATAGGCGTGACAGGTCGTATCTCTCATAGCAGGCGCATGATCCGTCAAAGCGACCATCTGCAAGCCCTGTTCCGCCGCCCATCTGAAATTTTCCTCCACCGTGCTATAGGCGTGTCTGCTGGCAAGCGAGTGGGTATGTATATCTAACAAATGCTTCATCCTTGATGCCTCTCTCATACTTTCTGTTTTTCTTGCTTTATTATAACATTGCTTTTCGCAGAAAACAATCCTTCTTTGCTCCCCGCCGCAAGTTCGGCGAAAGCGGTCACGCTTTCTTTTTCTTTTCATATTATGGTAAAAGAAAACACACAACTTAAAGGAGGCTGTCTTATGGGTGCTTTTGAATTTGATTCCAAGGCTGATTTGAGTGCAAGAAGCTGTAACTTCTGCGGCAGCGACAACAACGGCAGAAATGAGGAAACCTGTATCATTGCCCAGAAGATTTTTGACCAGTGCCGTATCCAGAAATGCTTGGGCAGCAGCATTTTGGGACCTGCGCGGGCGGCACAAAGCCGTACACCGGGCTGCAACGATATGCTCTGCGAGGGGGATATTATCATTCCGCCCTGCAATGCGGCTGATGTTACCATTCGTGATTTGGAGCTGACACGCATCGAAATCATTCGGAAAAGGCCGAATCCCCTGCAAAAGGGCTGCTGGGATGTGGAACTGAAATATGTCTTTGATTACACTCTGGAATTTCGCCGCGCCGATGGCGGCTTTATCGGGGATATTGATGCCACCAACAGTCACCACCTGCGCGTGACGCTTTTTGGCTCGACTGAGGCGGATGTCACCACCACCACAGACCAGTTCCACAACGCTACCTCCAAAGGCGGGCCCTTTGTCATTGCAGAGGGGAAGGCGGTTGCTTTGGCAGCAGAGCTGCGGTTTCCCTGCTGTCATTCCTGCGGCTGCAATTCCTGCGGCTCCTGCAATTCCTGCGACTGCGATACCCGTGCGGAAAACGGCGACCCCGCAATGGGTGCGCCCATTGCCGTGAATGTGACAATCGGACTGTTTACCATCGTAAAACTTTTCCGCACCGTCAATATGCTGGTAAATTCTCTGGGGAGATGCGTCCCCGAGCGCTGCACCTCCAACGCAACCAACAGCGACCCCTGTGAGGGCTTTGAAAACACACGTTTCCCGTTGGATTTGTTCTCTCCCGTCGCTACACCCCGCCCCTGCTGCGGATTTGGTCCCGTCTTCGGCAATACCGACTGTGACTGTGACTGCCGCAAGAACAACAACGGCAATGAATGTTGCAATTCCTAAAAAAGCAATTTCTTTCTGCTTCTCCCTGTCCCCGTTTTCTTGCGGGGACATTTTTTTTGCATGAAAAATGCTTCGTATTTTTGTCCAGAGCTGAAAAAGAGGAACGCCAAAATCATCAGGAAAGCATCTTCAAGCCCACTATGCCGCCTACAATAAATATTACACATATCATTTGCGGCAAAGATAACGACTCATGAAACATAAAGGCTCCCAGCAATGTGGTACCAACGATTCCAAATCCCGTCCACATTGCGTATGCAGTGCCAAGGGGTAGCTTCTTAAGCGCACCCGCTAAAAACACTGCACTCAAAATATAGCCAACAATCGTAACAATACTTGGCACAAGCTTTGAGAAGCCTTCTGACAGCTTCATGAAATAAGCCCACGAAACTTCAAATACGCCGGCCAACAATAACATCACCCAATCAATATATATCATTCATAATCTCCTCTCACAACAAAAAACGCCAGCCTTTCCATGTCTTCTAAGGCCTAACGACATGAAAATCTGACGCACTTCCCGCTACCCGGCGGCAGCATTCTCTTTCAAAAAAATGATATTCGATATATCCGATACTGTCAATAGTATTTTCAAAATTTAGCAAGCTTTCCGCAGTGACATTTTTTTTGCATGAAAAAAAGGCGTATACACGCCCTTATCTCTCTGCCTTTGGCTTGATTTTGAACTGCCGGATCATGCTTTGGTAGCAAGCCTCGCAAAGATCAAAGCTATCTCTTCTACCATCCTGTCCGGAAAAATAACCCCAAGTCTTTTCTGCACGGAAATAATCCGCGCCCTCCAAGGGGATCTGCCTGCCGCAGCCGTTGCAAATGACCTTGGAAAGTTGCTTTTCTTCCCTGCTTGCCGTTTGATATTCGCGCATATGCTTCCTCGCCCCTTCGTCTTTTGTCTTGCCGATTGGCTTGTTTTGGTTACAAGCACAGCATAGCATTTTTTTGTCGAAAAAGCAAACGGGAAGCGGTGGAAAAGAGGATCGACTCTCTTGTGGAAAAAAACGGTTGTACGCATGATTTCGTCTATGGTATAATTAAAAAATCCTTGGGACTTCGTCCCAAACCCTGACAAGGGGGGGGCGGTCAAGTATCTTCCCTTCGGGAAGGCGGCTGCATCGCCGCCCTATCTTGGCGGTACTGTCCTCCCTTGGAACCCGATTTGCAGAACCATATTCATGGTTCTGCGGAAGAAAATGAAAAATGCAGAAACAAGTACTTGTTTCTGCGGTATCAGGTCTTCAGGCATGATGCCCCAAGATCTTGGCAACGCCCCAAGGTCTTAACCCCTTACCGTTATGCTATAGAGAGGAGCGAGAGAAATGATTCAAAAGGAACGAGTGGTTACACAGGAGGGATTGCGCGGCGGCAACGGCAGCGTAGAAATCCATCATATCTTAGAGGGAGATGCGCTGATGGGTCACGGCACGATGTTTGCCCGTGTCGTTGTAAAACCGCACAGCTCCATTGGCTGGCATCAGCACATCGGCAATACCGAGCCGTATTATATCCTCAAGGGAGTCGGCACATTTGTGGATAATGACGGCACAAAAACTGAGGTGCATCCCGGCGATGTCTGCACCATTCAGGTGGGGCAATGGCACGCGATGGAAAACAATACCGACGAAGATATGGAAATGATTGCATTTGTGATGAACGAGGGCTTGAAATAAACACACAAAAAGCGGTATTCCCAATACAATAGAGGATACCGCTTTTTTAATTGTTTTTTCGCCGCTTAAGCATTCAAAGTGCCTTCATCGTGATATTTCTTTTCTGTGCGATGCTCATTCAACACAACCTGTGCAATATTCATGGCATGGTCGGAGACACGCTCCAGATTGCCCAGCAAATCAATAAAGTGAATCCCGGCATTGACGCTACATTCCGCATTGGACAAACGCTCGATATGCCCGGCGCGCAGCCGTTTTTCCATAGCATCGACCTGATCCTCCAGAGAGGCGGTCTTCACGGCATAATTGATGTCATCCAATTCCAACGCCTTCACGGCATTATCATAGCTGCCCAGCGTCGCTGTGGACATTTCGTGCAATTCGTTAAGCGCCGTCTCGGAGAAGGAAAGATTCTCCTGCCGCATTTCCTCTGCATGCTCCACAATATTCTCCGCATGATCTCCCACACGCTCCATATCGCTGACGGTATTCAAAAGTGATGTAACCATCTCGCTATCCTTATCATTCAAATGCAGCATACACAGCTCAATCAAATACTTGGAAATGCTGTCGCAAAGCTTATCAATAACAAACTCTCTCTTTTTGACCTCAGCAATTTTTTCCTCATCGTGGTCTGTCAGTGTAGACAATGCCAGCGCCAGATTTTCTCTTGCGATACGCCCCATACGGATGGTTTCCAGCTTTGCACCCTCAACCGCAACGGAAGGGGTAGACATCATACGCTTGTCCAGATGCACCAGTTCCGCCTCGTCCGCCTTGGTCTCCATCTTGCCGATGCCGTTGACCTTCATGGCAAATTTGATGATATATTGACTGAAAGGAACCAAAAGGATGGTCGTACCGATATTAAAGCAGGTATGAATTGCGGAAATCTGCGTCATGGTGATGATACCGCTGCCCAGAGAAGGGTCTGCCACAGCAAAAACAATCACCGCGATAATACTGAATACAATTGTACCGATAACGTTGAAGGTCAGGTGCATGGTACCAACGCATTTTGCGGTTTTGCTCGCCCCGATGGAGCTGATAATTGCCGTGACACAGGTACCGATATTCTGACCCATGATGATGAACACTGCCGCGTTGGTCGGCACCAAGCCAACCGCTGCCAGAGACAGCAAAATGCCCTGCGAAGCGGATGAGCTTTGGATGATGGCGGTAACACCCGTACCTGCCAGAATACCCAGAAGCGGGTTAGAACCAAGGGTAACAAATGCGGTTTTGAAAATCTCGGATTCTCTCAAGGGATAAACCGAATCGGACATGGTATTCATACCGATAAAGAGAATACCGAAGCCGATGATGATGCTTGCAATATCCTTGCTCCGCTGCTTACTGCTTGCCAGCGTGAGCACAACGCCAATCATAACCGCAATCGGCGCAAGCGTCGAGGGGCTGAACATTTCTGCCCATTCTCCGGCGGAAACCAGCCAGCTTGTGATGGTTGTACCGATATTCGCGCCCATAATGACGCTGATTGCCTGCGTCAGATTCATCAGACCCGCATTGACGAAGCCGACAATCATAACTGTGGTTGCGGAAGAGCTTTGGATGATGGCAGTAACCAATGCCCCCAAAGCAATGCCCATCAGCTTATTTTGCGTCAAAACCTCGAGAATCTTTTTCATCTTGGAGCCTGCTGCATTTTGCAGACCCTCTGCCATAATGTTCATCCCATAAATGAACATCGCCAAACCACCGATAAAAGGAATGATAATCGAACTCATTTTTGCCTCCGCTTTCCGTTTTCATTTTGCATTGTAAAGTTTTCATTTATTCTATGTTAAATCCGGTGACATCCTGGAACATCATATCACAAATGCAACACTGCCGCAACGAAAATTCCGCCCTTTTCGGCAAATTCCACCGAATTCACAGAATTATAATCTTTTTTCCCGCAGCGCTTGTCAGTTAATCATGAGTTTTGTAAAATCCATGTTAAATGCGCTCGTTTTTCCTCGCACAAAAAGCCTCAGGTAAACGATGGGTGTTCATAAAACAATAAAACAGAAATTTAACTGCTTTACGACATCTGTCAGGCGGAGTTAAAAAACGACACCAAAGAATATATGCTATCCCCCGGTGTCATCCTTATGTCATCTATTCGATTTTCAAGCCTCGCTTACTCAGCCATCGTCCTCTGCAAGAAGGTTCCAATCTGCGCTCTCGTGCAAGGGGCATCGTATCCAAAACGGGAATCATCCATCCCTGCGGTAATGCCCTTTTCCGCAGTCCAAAGAACCGTATCATAAAAATAATCGTTTGCGTTTGATTCTTCTTGTATTTTTTCTCCCGAAAACTTGCTTTTAGGCACACCCTCACAAAATAAATTGTAGCGTAAAGCTTTGTCTTTTTCAAGCCCTCTGAATCTTTCAAAAAACAGAAAAAACCGGAAATGAGATGCAAATCTATTGCACTCACCTCCGGTTTTAACCCGGCCTTGCATAGAGTTAATTAACAAAGCTTTCAAAAACTCTGTTTCTTCTTAAGATTGTTTTCCGTCAGGATAAATAATTTTGATATTTACAGCGATGTTTTGTATGTGCGGTACTTTTTATTTCATTCCTCACCTGTCAAAAAACGCCTTGTTTTTTTAGGGCAATGCGCTCACCAAACCATTGCTATCTTATAAAACAAGGAGGTTTTATATACTAATTTTTTTATCCTCCTGCAATAAAATCCGGTGGAATTTCCGTTCATAAATGTACCAAAAAAGCCTCCGATAAAATCGGAGGCTTTCGTTTTTACTTAAAGAACCTTATTCAAAAAGTCCTGTGTTCTCTTATTTTGCGGATTACCAAACACCTCTTCCGGTGTCCCCTGCTCCACGATATAGCCGCCATCCATAAAGATGACCCGATCAGCCACCTCTCTGGCAAAGCCCATCTCATGCGTCACGACAATCATCGTCATGCCGTCCCGCGCAAGCTGCTTCATAACCTCCAAAACCTCGCCGACCATTTCCGGGTCGAGCGCAGAGGTCGGTTCATCAAACAGCATAATATCCGGATTCATTGCCAAGGCGCGCGCAATCGCCACGCGCTGCTGCTGTCCACCGGAAAGATTGGGCGGGTATTCTGCCGCCTTCTCCGCAAGACCAACCGTTTCCAGAAGGCGCTCCGCCGTTTTTTTCGCTTCCTCCTTGGTCAGCTTTTTTCTGTCCACAGGAGCAAGCATGATATTTTCCAATACATTCAAATGCGGGAACAGATTAAACTGCTGGAAAACCATGCCAATATTCTCCCGAATTTTATTGATGTTGCATTTGGGATTGGTAATATCGTTATCATCCACAATCACCGTGCCGGCAGTCGTTTCTTCCAGACGGTTCAGGCAACGCAAAAAGGTAGACTTGCCGGAACCGGAGGGACCGATCAGGCAAACGACCTCGCCCTCTTTGATTTCCAAATCAATGCCCTTCAAAACCTCAAGGCTGCCAAAATTTTTCTTCAAATTCTCAACCTTTACCTTGATCATTTGTTTGACAACCTCCTCTCAAACATCTGGAAAATCTTTGTCAGTACCACAACAACGATGTAATACATGACTGCGACAATCGCATAGGTCTGGAAGCTTTGATAGTTTCTCGCCACAATCAACTGACCCTGCCGCATCAATTCTCCGCAACCGATGGCAGAAAGGATAGAGGTATCCTTCAGGGTGATGATAAACTGATTCAGCACAGAGGGGATAACGATACGAATCGCCTGCGGCAGAATAATCTTCCGCATAGCAACGCCGTAAGGCAAGCCCAAGCTTCTTGCAGCCTCCATCTGACCCTTGTTGACCGCCGCAATACCGCTCCTGAAAATCTCGGAGAGATATGCGCCGGCATTCAGACACAAAACCAGAATCGCTGCGCTAAAGGGCGAAATGCGAATGTGCATCGCGCCCGTAATGCCGAAATAGATGAAGAACGCCTGTACCATCAAGGGCGTCCCACGAATCAGGCTCAGGTAAATTCCTGCAATCCAATTCAAGGGCTTCGCCTTGGAAATGCTGAACAGACAGGTCACCATGCCGACAACCACAGCCAAAACCAAAGAAAGGATTGTCATCTGCAATGTTAGCTTCAAGCCCAAGGTAAGCTGAGGCAAACAATATCCCACATACTCAAAAAAACTACTCATAAGGCACTGCTCCTTAAGGAATTATTCCTGGATATATTTGTCCAGAATTTCCTGATATTTGCCGCTTTCTTTCAGGCTAGCAAGACCTGTGTTGAACATATCCAGCAATTCTGTATTCATGCCCTTGCCAACCGCAAAGCCATAGGAGCTGCCCTGTTCCTTCTCTGTTACCATCTTCAGACCGTTGCCCTGAGAGATGCCGTAGCCCAATACAGGGTAGTCCTCGAAGCAGGCAACGCTGTTGCCAACCTTAACATCCATGCACATTGCATCGGAAGTATCAAATACAACGGTTTCAAAGCCATACTCATCCTTGATGGATTCTGCGAAATCATAACCCTCCGTGCCTCTCTTTACGGCAACCTTTTTGCCATTCAAGTCCTCGTAGGATTTAATATCGTTGTTATCCTCCGCAATACCCATTACAACACCGCTGTCGAAATAGGGCTCGGAGAAATCGAATTTTTCCTTTCTTGCGTCTGTAATGGACATACCTGCGATTACGCCGTCAGCCTGACCGGACTCCAGTGCCTGTACAGCCGCATCAAAGCCCAAATACTGCAATTCATACTTAAATCCGGTTTCCTCTGCGATTGCTGCCAGAAGATCCATATCAATACCAACATATTCGCCGGCATCATTCTGGAATTCAAAGGGTGCAAAGGTGGTATCCGTTGCGATGACATAGGTCTTTTCCTCCAATGCGGTATCCTCGCTGCCGCAAGCCGTCATACCGACTGCCATCACTGCTGCCATTGTCATAGCTGCAAATTTCTTAAACAAACTCATTATAAACTCCTCCTTTTTTGTTCCTTCGGATTCGCTCTATGCAGATTCCCTCCCGCATATTGCAACATCATTTACACGCTCCACTTCTCTGCCTCAGCAGAATTACCTAAGAAGTATACCATAAAAAAGCAGGTATAACAATGTCGGTTTTTTCATCAATTTCCAAAGGTTTTTCTATCAATTCGTCATTTTTATAAATTTTTTGAATATTATTGAAAACCTGCATAAATAAAAATTGCATAGAAGCGCTGTTTTTCTAAAATACATGAAAAAAACAACCGATTTATCAAGAATCCAATGTGCTCTATAAAAAACTTTGATTGTTTTTCTCGAGAATATCCATAAATTTTTTCTTTCTATCCCGCCATTTTTACTCAACAAAAAGCTCCCACCATGGTCATGCCACAATGGGAGCTTTTACACACAGAATTATTCTGCTGCGGGTGCTTCTTCCTCCGCAGGCGTCTCCTCTGCGGGTGCTTCTGCCGCAGGTGCTTCCTCGACAGGTGCGTCGGCCTGTCTCTTGGAAAGGCTAATCTTCTTCTGCTCTGCATTTACCTCCAGAACCTTAACCTTGATGATTTCGCCCACCTGTAATTCATCCTCGGGCTTTACCACGTGCTTGTTGGCAATCTGAGAAATGTGTACCAAACCGTCTACGCCGGGCTCCAGCTCAATGAATGCACCGAAGGGAACCATACGAACAACCTTGCCCTCTACAATGGAGCCAACCACATATTTTTCTGCTGCCAGCTTCCAGGGGTTCTTGTCTGCATCCTTCAGAGACAGGCTGATTTTGCCCTTCTCCTTATCTACATCCAGAACAAATACCTCTACCTCCTGACCCTCCGTCAGCACTTCCTTGGGGTTGGAGATTCTGCCCCAGCTCATCTCGGAAATATGAATCAGACCGTCAACGCCGCCCAAATCCACAAATGCACCGAAGTCTGTCAATCTGGAAACCGTACCGGTAATTCTGGAGCCTGCCGCAATCGTTTCAAACAGGGCAGCCTTCTTTGCTGCGATTTCCTGCTCTACCAGAGCCTTTCTGCCGCCGATGATGCGACGCTTTACTCTGTCCATCTCAATAATATTGAATTCCAGCTCCTGACCCTTAAATACGCTCAAATCCTCAATAAATCTATTCGAAACCTGAGAAGAAGGGATAAATACTCTGACGCCGTTTACAACCGCAATCAGACCGCCCTTTACCACATCCGTTACCAGACCGGTAACCACTGTCTTCTCGTTGAATGCCTTTTCAATGTCCTCCATGCCCTTCTGCTCCTCAATGCGCTTTCTGGACAGCAGCACATTGCCGTCGCCGTCATTGACGCGCA
>CAVHYX010000019.1:0-22768 GCA_963640305.1 Sodaliphilus sp.
ATTCTACAATAAGAGGTCTTTTTTTACTATTGTCCGATTTTACTGGTTCAGTTCAAGCATCGCCTTCGTTGCTTGTGTCAATCTGTAGAAGCCCTGTTTTCAACCGAAAACTCAGCCATTGATTATCTTCGTCAGTGTAACGGGATCCACATACTTGCCATCCTTATAAACACGCATATTTCCGGAGGCAATCTCATCAATCAGAATAACCTCATCCTTGTTATAGCCGAACTCAAATTTAATATCATACAAATCCAGACCCAGCTTTGCCAGCTCCGCTGCAACAATCTTCGTAATCTGCAAGGTCTGTGCCTTCATGCTGTCATACATCTCAGCCGTCATAATCCCCAAAACAACCAGGCCGTCCTGCGTTACCAGAGGATCGCCCAAAGCGTCGTTCTTGAAGGTCGTTTCCACATAGCCACCCTCGATCGGTGTGCCGTCCTTGATGTATTCGCCGTAACGACGGATAAAGCTGCCGGTTGCCTTCAATCTGCAAATAACCTCCAGCCCATGACCGAATACGGTTGCAGGAAGAACCTCCATGGTGGCGTTGTCCAAATCAGCGGAAACATAATGTGTCTTAACACCGGCATCCTTCAGAATCTCAAAGAATTTGATGGATGTTTGCAGGTTTGCTTTACCAATGCCTTCAATCGTCAGACCAACAGAGTTTTCACCGGGATCAAATACGCCGTCCTTCCCCGTACAGTCATCCTTGAATTTCAGCAGCACATTTCCGTTTTCCAGCTTATAAACGTCCTTTGTCTTGCCCTGATAAATTTTTTCCATTCCTGTTTCCGTCCTTTCTGGGTTGTCACAACATTGATTCGAATGCATTTGCCTTCCCGGCAAGTTTACTGTACCGCAAAAAAACGGCGGATTCAAGCATTTTTTCGCACAAACAAAAATCTTGTCAAATCCGGCACTTCCAATCCGGAAAGCCGATTTTTTTTGATAAATCGTTTTTGCAAAAAAGGCAGATTGCCCCAAAAAAGGCTTCTGTCAAGCCATTCTCCTGTCACTTTCCGACGAATCAAAAAACAGATTCTCGTTATAAGCAATCCTTATGATAAAGGCTTTGCATCGCTCCAAAGATGCTCCAGCGCATAAAAATCCCTTTCCTCCGTATGGAATAAATGCACCAGCAGCGTACCGAAATCCAGCAAAATCCACGTTCCGCCGCTATACCCCTCGCTATGGTGCAGCTTCACGCCGTGCAAAAACAAGCGCTGCTCCACCTCATCCGCCATGGCGCGCAGTTGATTGACATTCTTTCCTCCTGCAATGACAAAGCAATCGGCAATGTTGGAAAGTCCGCGCAAATCAAGCACCTTAATGTCCTCGCCCAGCTTGTCCTCCAAAGCAGCCTCTGCCACGCGGGCAGCCTCCAATGCGTTCATTCCGTTTCCTCCCTTTTCTCGTTTTGATAGTAGTCCAAAGCCTCCAGAGACAGGGGATGCAGCAATCTGCCCCGCGCCCGGACAAAAGCAATGGTGTTTTTCAAAATATAACGCATCGCCTCATCCAAATCCAAATAAGCCAAGCGTCTCGCTTCCTCCAAGCCGTCAAAATTCTCTCTATTCGGCTCGATATAATCCGCAATAAAAATGATTTTTTCCAGCAGGGACATCCCCGCACGCCCCGTGGTATGGTAGCGGATGGCGTTCAGAATATCCTCATCCGTAACCAGATATTCCCGCCTTGCGACCTCTGCGCCTAAGAAGGGGTGAATCAAATCCGTCTGTTTTTCCAGAATTTCATCCATTTTTACCTTGTATTCTCTGCATAACCGCAGCCGCATCGCCTCTGGGTAGTCCTTCGCACAATCGTGCAAAAGTCCCGCCACCCTTGCCTTTTGCTGTTCCCTTGGTGTGCCGTAAATTTCCGCCAGCTTGACCGCTTCCTCCGCCACCCCCATGGTATGAATATAACGCTTCACGGAAAGCGCGGATTGCAGCTTCTCCTGCATGGTTTTCAAAGGCAGCATAAATTTCACCTCATCCTCTGCATTTTCCTGATATAGCCTGAATTTATGGATATAATCCTCCACCTCCTGCGGAACCAGATACTTGATTGGCTCCCCTCTGCGCACACGGGCGCGAATATCAGAAGAGGAAATCGCCAACGCCGGCACCTCCATATAATGCACGCGGCTGGGAAATTTTTCCCGAATCGCGCCAATATCCCGAAAAAGCTTGGATTTATCATAGCCCGGTCGGGTCACCGCCACAAAATCGCACATCCCAAGCAAACGTTCCGATTCCTTCCACGTCATAATCTGATGTATGGCATCTGCGCCGGTAATAAAATACAGTCGCACGTCCGGTCTGCATATTTTCTTCAATTCCTCAATCGTATCAATCGTATAGGTCACGCCGGGGCGTTCGATTTCAATACAGGAAACCTCGAAATTTTCATTTCGCATGGTTGCCAAAACCGTCATCAAATACCGATGCTCATGATGCGTCACCTGCTTATCGGTTTTATGTGCAGGCTGCCCCGCCGGCATAAAAATCACCTTATCTACCTTAAAACGGTGGCGCACCGCCTCCGCCGTCACCAAATGCCCGTGATGAATGGGGTCAAAGGTACCGCCCATAATAGCAATGCTCTTGCAATCCCGAAAGTCCGCGATTTCCGTTCTCATATTCCTTCCTTCCTTTCCGATTATCTGCATTGTAAAGAAAGTATGGATTATTTCTTCGTCTGCGGCAACACGATGATTGGTTTTTTTGCCGGCCGATACAGTACAAATTTGTTCCCGATTACCTGCACCACTTCCGCTCCCGTTCTGCCTGCCAGCATCTCCGCCGCCTCTCTCGCGCCCAGCATATTATTATCCAAAACGCTGATTTTTACCAGCTCTCTCGCCTCCAGTGCCCGGTCAACCGTATCTCTCAGCTCCGGGGTCACGCCGTTTTTTCCAACCTGAAAAATAGCGTCCACGCCGTTTGCCATCCCCCGCAGGAAGGCTCTCTGCTTGCTCGTCAACATAATGTTCTCCTTTTATATATTTCCTCAGAATTGATTTTCCTCATCATAGCACAAAACGCCCGCATTGGCAACGCTAACCAAGGGCACGAACACGCCTATCCGATGACTCTCCGTATCAACCTCATCCAATTTTCTTTGCAAATCCCGCACAGCTCCTCCTCCGAAAAGCCCGCCTCCCGCAGCCGCTGTATCAACAAGGGCGCCTTTCGACAGTCCTCCAATCCAACCGTAAAGGTACTTTGATTGTCGCTAAAGGATGTCGTGTCCTCCAGAAATTCGCAAAAATCCAATCCTAATGCCAAATGCGAAACGCCGATTTTATTTGCAATATAATCCGCATGACGCACCAGTGTCTCTATGGTCTGCTTTTCTCTGTTGCGGCTGACCAACGTCCGAAAGGCATTCAAGCCCACAATGCCGTCGGTGTCCCGAATTTCCAGCAACTGACAATCCGTCAGATTCCTCGGCACATCCGCCAAGGCTCTTGCATTGGAATGAGAGGCCAGCAAGGGACCCCCGCCCACCTTCGCCATATCCCAAAAGGTGCGTTCATTCGCATGGGAAACATCCACCAGCATACGCCTTTCGTGCAGCCTGCGCACAGCCCTTTTTCCAAGCTCAGTCAAGCCTCTGTTTGCATCTCCTTTTATACCGGTTGCCAGCGCATTTTTCTCGTTCCAGGAAAGCATGGCATGGCGGCAGCCGAACGCATACAGCTCATCAATCCGATCCAAATCCGTGCCGATGCCGGAAAGCCCCTCCAGCCCTAGCAGAATATAAAATTTGCCTGCCTGCCTTGCCGCCGCAATTTCCTCGCTGTCTGTAACCAAAACAGCCTCCTCGCATTCCTCCATTTCCTCTCTCACGCAGCGCATGGCCTCTGCCAGCCTTTTTTCGGGATGCGCGTCATGCGGCGGATCAATCCAGAATACAAAGCAACCTCCCTCCACCTCTCCTTCTCTCAGGCGCGGCAGATGATGCTCCCGCAAAACCTGCGTTTCCCCTCGTAGCCTCCGTACCGTTACATCTGTAAAAATATCGCTGTGTCCGTCAAAAATCATACCCTTCTCCTTCCCCCCGCATCCGTTCTCCGTCCAGCGTATGTACGGCAAGAAAAAACGGTGCATGTCTGTTCCATAGGCTATATGCTAACATCCCCGAACCATGTCCGTCAATAGATACAAAAAAACCGTTTTGGGCAACAAAAAAGCAGGCAAACCCAACGGTGCGCCCGAATAAGAAAACATAAATTCTGAAATGCTGAAAGTTACGGCTACTGTGTCAATTCCCTTTGACAGCCTAAATCAAAGGAGACTCTCGGGAAACTTCCTTGTATCCGCAGACTTTTCGCTATTTCGTTTTCTTCACGGTTTCTTATTGGGGCACACCGAAACGCAACCTGCCTTTGGGTTCTCCCGCTCTTTTGTTTTTTCTTATTCCTCCTTCGGAATCCCTTTATAAACAAAGCCCTTCGCCGCATCCACCGTAATCAGCGAATGTGAGGGGATAAAATCCACCACCTTGGCATTGCAAACAATCACAGGAATATCCAAAGCACTGCCGGCTACCTCCGCATGGCAATCGGCATTTTGCTCAGGCGGTCCCACAACAATCGCCGCCGCCTTTCGGATATAGGGCATAAAGCTTGCATCCGTCGCCGTTGTCACCAAAATATCTCCCTGCTGAAATTCCATGCCGTCCGCCGCAGGGAGCACTCTTGCGGTTCCCGTCACTCGCTTTTTGCCGATACCGCGCCCCTTGCAAAGCACATCCCCCACAATATCCACGCGCAGGGTATTGGTCGCGCCGCTAAAGCCAAGGGGCATCCCCAAGGCAGAAACGACCACATCCCCGTTTTTCAAAAGGCCGCTCGTCACCGCAATTTGCAGCGCCGCATCGAATACACCGCCCCGCGGCAGATCTCCCGTATACAGCATGGGCTTGCAACCCCAAATCAGGTTCATCTGCCGCCAAACCATTGCGTCCGAGGTGCTTGCAATCAACGGGCAAAGCGGGCGATAGCGGGAAATCATCCGCGCCGTAAAGCCCGATTTTGTCACAGTCGTAATTGCCGCCGTATGCAGCTCTGCCGCCGCCGCGCACGCCGCCATACTGATAGCATTGGTAATATTCATGCCATCCGGCTCCGCCGTTCTGCTCCGTTTCACCGTATCATCGCCCAATGTGCTTTCCGCCTTCAGCGCAATGCGCGCCATGGTCGCAACTGCCTCCAGAGGGTATGCCCCTGCAGCTGTTTCTCCCGAAAGCATAATCGCATCGCTGCCGTCAAAAATCGCGTTGGCAACATCATTCGCCTCCGCGCGGGTCGGGCGGGGACTACGCACCATGCTCTCCAGCATCTGCGTTGCCGTGATTACAGGCTTGCCGATGCGGTTCGCCTTCGCAATCAAAACCTTCTGCACCAGAGGCACCTCCTCGGGCGGAATCTCCACGCCCAAATCCCCTCTGGCAACCATAATGCCATCGGATACCTCCAGGATTTTATCAATATTGTCCACACCCTGTCGGTTTTCAATCTTGGAAATAATGTGCATCCCTCCGCCACCGTTTTCCTCCAACACCTTGCGAATCTTCAGCACATCCTCCGCCGAACGAATAAAGGATGCCGCCACAAGATCAAAGCCGTGTTCCACGCCAAATTTCAAATCCGCAATATCCTTTTCCGTCAGAGAGGGCAGTTTCACTTCAACCCCGGGCAAATTAACGCCCTTGCGGGACTGCACAATACCGCCGTTTACCACCCGGCACAGGACATCCGTTTCCGTCACATCCTCCACCGTAAGCTCGATCAATCCATCGTCAATTAAAACACGGGATCCGCAGTGTACGTCCTGCGGCAGATTCGCATAGCTCACGGAAACAATGGTCGCATCCCCCTCTACCTCTCTTGTGGTCAGCGTGAAGGGCGCTCCCTCCTCCAGTCTGACCTTCTCCTCCTTGAAGGCTTTGACGCGGATTTCCGGACCCTTCGTATCCAGAATCAGGGGGATGGGCGCATCCAGCTCCTCTCTCGCCTGCTTCAGCTTGGTAATCGTTTCCGTATGGGTTTCGTATGTCCCGTGAGAAAAATTGATTCTTGCGGCATCCATGCCATTTTGAATCAGCCGCTTCATCGTTTCTACATCATTCGTTGCAGGTCCCAATGTGCAAACAATCTTTGTTTTTCGCATATTGCGGCACCTCCTTCTTTTTTTGAAAATCAAATGGACAAAATCTTGATCACATCATAAATTTCCGCATCCATGCTCTTTGTCATCTTTAAGGATTCCAATAAATCCAGCACCTCATACCTGCCCCTGTTATAAGCAACGGCAATATTGCTTCTTCCCTCCGTCAGTGCCTTCACCGCATGATACCCCATCATGGATGCGTGCATACGGTCGGTCGCGGTCGGGCTGCCGCCTCTTTGCAAATGCCCCAGAATCGTTGCTCTGGTCTGGATACCCGTAATCTCTTGAATATCCTGTGCCAGCTTCTGTGTCCCGCCGACACCCTCCGCCACTACTACTAGATTATGGCGTTTGCCGATGCTTCTATTCTCTAAAATCTGCTGAATCACTCTGTCGCTGTTGATGTTTTCCCTTTCCTCGGGGAACATAACCTCCTCCGCGCCGCCGCACATCCCGCACCATATCGCGATATAGCCCGCCTCTCTGCCCATGACCTCCACAACAGAGCATCTCTCATGGGAATTGGAGGTATCTCTCAGCTTGTTGAGCGCATCCATCCCGGTATTCACCGCCGTATCAAAGCCAATCGTGTATTCCGTTCCATTCATGTCCAAATCAATGGTTGCAGGAATCCCGACGCCGTTGACTCCCCTTTTGACCAACTCTGCCAGCCCCCGATAGGAGCCGTCCCCGCCAATCACAACCAGCGCATCCAGTCCCAAAATCCGATAAATTGCCGCCGCCTTGTCCAGACCCTCCTCCGTCATCATTTCGGGGCAGCGTGCCGTATGCAGGATTGTGCCGCCAAGATTCATCACATTGGAAACGTCCTTGCTGTGCATTTCCTTGATTTCGCCGCCAATCAGTCCTGCATACCCCTTACGGATACCGATGACATCGATCCCGTAATATTTCGCCGTTCTGACAACCGCGCGAATCGCCGCATTCATGCCGGGCGCATCGCCGCCGCTGGTCAAAACACCAATTTTTTTGATTGTCTTCTCCTTGCTCTCTACCATACTCTGTTACGCCTCCTTAATATTTCAATACAACATTTTCTTCACCCAAAATCCGGCGCAGTTCCTCGCAGAGCGCTTCCTCGCCCGTCACCCATCTGCTGCGCTCCGCCTTCATTTTCTGCTTCGTTTTTTCATCATAAATATAAACCGGCACCGTCCCCTGATATTTCCCGAGAATTGCCGTAATCCGCCCAAGGGGCGCCCTCTCCCCTTCTGTCAGCCGAAGCCAGAGCGCACTTGGCGCATCCCCCTCCTCTATGCTCTGCACAGAATGGGCAATGACCTTACCGTCCCCGTCGGCGGAAACATTGGCGCGTCCTCGCACCAGCACCACTTGATCCTCCAAAAGAAAGGGCGCACACTTCGCATAAGTCTTTGGAAATAGTACAACCTCTATGCTGCCTTGGAAATCCTCCAGCGTCACAAATGCCATTTTTTCGTTATTTTTCGTATACTTTACAGAAATGGCTGTAATCATCCCACCGACAATAACAGTCGTACCGTCCTCCACCTGTGCGCTTCCGTCCTCCTGTGCAGCAAAGGCGTTGCTTCCGTGGCTGATTTTTTTGTGCAGCTGCTCCGCATACGCCGCCAGAGGATGCCCGCTGACATAAATGCCCAGCGCCTCCTTCTCCATCGCCAGCTTTTCCCGAATCGGGTATTCCGCAATGGCAGGTAAGGTATCCTCCTGCCGGTAGCTTGTCTCGCCGCCCATATCAAACAGATTCATCTGTCCGTCCATCGTATATTTTCGGTCATATCCAATGCCGGCAAGAATCTCCTTATAAACCGCCATATATTGACTCCGCAGTCCGCCCAAGCTGTCCAGCGCGCCGCCCTTGATAAGTCCTTCCACTCCGCGCACACTCCATTCGCCGCCCTCCATACGGCTACAAAAATCCGTCAAAGAGACAAAGACACCGTTTTTCTCCCGCTCCGCAACCAGCGCATCCACAGCATTCCTGCCGATATTCTTAATTGCCGCCAAAGCAAAGCGAATCTTCCCGTCAGATACGGAAAATTGCCTGTACCCCTCGTTAATATCCGGCGGCAAAAGCTGAATCCCCATTTTTTTACATTCCTCGACATATTCGCCGACCTTCATCGCGTTATCCATCACGCTTGTCATCAGCGCCGCCATAAATTCCACGGGATAATGCGCCTTCAACCATGCCGTCTGATAGCCAACCACCGCATAGCAGGCAGCGTGACTCTTATTAAAGGCATATTTTGCAAAATCGGTCATCTCGTCGAAAATCTTTTCCGCCGCCTCTGCGGGGATTCCGTTTTTCACACACCCCGGCACCTCGTCCCCGTCGCCGTAGATGAATTTCTCCCGCTCCTCCGCCATAACAGATGCCTTTTTCTTGCTCATCGCGCGGCGCACAAGGTCGCTTCTCCCAAGGCTGTAGCCCGCCAAATCACGCACAATCTGCATCACCTGCTCCTGATACACAATGCAGCCGTAGGTGTTTTCCAAAATCGGCGCCAGCCTCGGATGCGTATACTGCACCTGTCCGCCCGCATTTTTCCCCGCAATGTATTTCGGGATAAAGTCCATCGGTCCCGGACGATAGAGCGCGATTCCCGCAATCATATCCTCCAGACAACGGGGCTGTAGCTCCCGCATAAACTGCTTCATGCCGTTGCTTTCCAGCTGGAACACGCCCTCCGTCTTCCCTTGGCAAATCATATCGTAAACGGCAGGGTCGTTCTCCGGTAAATGCTCCATATCCGGACGAATCCCATGTATTCGCTCGATTTCCTGCGTCGCCGATTGAATCACGGTCAGTGTCCGAAGCCCCAAAAAATCCATTTTCAAAAGCCCCAGCTCCTCCAGAATCGTCATGGTGTACTGGGTATTGACCTGCCCGTCATTCGCGCTCAGCGGTACATATTCCATAACCGGCTTGCGGCAGATGACCACACCCGCCGCATGGGTGGAGGAATGGCGCGGCAAGCCCTCCAAGCGCATGGAGGTATCAATCAGCCGTTTGATATTCTCTTCCTCCTCATAGACGCGTCTGAGGTCAGGATTCATCCTAAGCGCCTTTTCAATCGTAATCCCCAATTCCGTCGGAATCATCTTGGAGATGCGGTCAACCTCGGCATAGGGCATCGCCAGCGCGCGTCCAACATCCTTGATTGCCGCCCGCGCCGCCATCGTTCCAAAGGTGATAATCTGCGCCACATTCGCCTCGCCGTATTTCCGAATCACATAATCAATGACCTCCTGTCGTCTTTCGTAGCAGAAGTCAATATCAATATCCGGCATACTAACACGCTCCGGATTTAAGAACCGCTCAAAAATCAAGTCATATTGCAAGGGGTCAATCGTTGTGATGGAAAGGCAGTAGGAAACCATACTCCCTGCCGCAGAGCCGCGCCCCGGCCCAACCATAATCCCGTTATCCTTCGCATATTTGATAAAATCCCAGACAATCAGGAAATAATCCACATACCCCATGCTTTCAATCGTAGAAAGTTCATATTCCAGCCGTTCCTTCCATTCCTGTTTCGCCGTGGGGTATTTCTTTTCAAACCCTGCATAGCAAAGCTCCCTGAGATAGCTCTCCGCCGTTTTCCCGTCGGGCACATCAAAGCGCGGCAGCTTCAATTCATGGAAGGTAAAGCTTACGTTGCACCGTTCGGCAATCTTCGCCGTGTTTTCGCAGGCCCCGGGCGCAAAGGAAAATAAATCGTACATTTCCTCCGGGCTTTTCACATAAAACTGCCCGCCCTCATAGCGCATCCTGTCCTCATCCAAAACTGTTTTCCCCGTCTGGATGCACAGAAGAATATCATGTGGCTCCGCGTCCTCTTTATAAATATAATGGCTGTCATTCGTGCAGATCAATGGAATCCCCGTTTCCTTGCTCATCCGCACCAATGCCTCATTCACAATTTTCTGCTCCCGCATCCCGTGATCCTGCAATTCCAGAAAATAATTGCCCTCCCCGAAAATATCCAGGTATTCCAGCGCAACCTCCTTCGCCTTCTCATAGGATACATTCAAAATGCTTCTGGAAATCTCTCCCGCCAAGCACGCACTTGAAGCAATGATGCCCTTGCTGTATTTCCGCAAAAGCTCCTTATCCACGCGAGGCTTATAATAAAATCCTTCCGTGAATCCGTAGGAAACCAGCTGAATCAGGTTATGATAGCCCTCATTATTCTCTGCCAAAAGCACCAGATGGTAATAGCCGCCACCCTTGCTCTCCTTCGTAAAGCGTGAGCCCTCCGCCACATAAACCTCGCAACCAATGATTGGCTTGATGCCCGCCTCCAGAGCCGCCTTGTAAAATTCCACTACGCCATACATCGCGCCGTGATCGGTAATGGCAATGCTGTCCATCCCCATCTCCTTCACCCGCTGCACCATCTCCTTAATCTTGGCAGACCCGTCCAAAAGGCTATATTCCGTATGAACATGAAGATGCGTAAACGGTCTGATTTCCCCTTCTCTTTCCTGCATTTCCATTCTCCGCACCTCCTTCGTTTTTTCTTCGTTGACTTCTTTGCCCCAAAGCACACAAGGGCATCATCCCCTTATGCCCTGCTTGCAAAAACAACCCCTTATTTTTGCCGGATTTATCATTCCTATCTTTCTCCCCGCAGAACCATGTATATGGTTCTGCATATCGGGTTCCAAGAGGGTGACCCCTTGGTAGGGGTGGTGGGGACAAAGTCCCCACGGTCTTTGTGGCTATTGTATCACATTTCCCCTCCCAAAAAAATCTTTTTTCCCTGAAAAAAATAGTTGACAAATATTCTTTGGGTGTTATAATAGTCTCCATCAACAAAATAACAAAAGGCGATGACGAAGAGGACTGGGTGCCTGCGTTCCCAGAGAGTCGGCGGTTGGTGCGAGCCGATAACAATTACACCCAATAGTCTATGGCTTCTGAGCCGGAGGTTCGAAAGTACGAAGGTACCGGTAGGCTCCTCCCGTGACTGCTGCGTAAAGGCATAGGGTTTGTTTGAACCCGAAGAGGTGGCATATCTTTTTTCAATATGCAATTTGAGTGGTACCGCGGTTAATATTAGCCGTCTCAAAGTTTTTCTTTGAGGCGGCTTTTTTTAATGATCCGGCTTTCCCTGTCCTCGTAAAGCATACGCCGAAACCAACACAAGTTTTCCATTTTACTACTAAGGAGGAATGAAACATGAATGAGTATCGTATCGAAACAAAATGTGTACAGGGTGGCTATACCCCCGGTAACGGAGAGCCCAGACAAATCCCCATCTACCAAAGCACTACATTCAAATATGACACCAGCGAACACATGGGTCAGCTTTTCGATTTGGAGGCATCCGGCTATTTCTATTCCAGATTGCAAAATCCTACCTGTGACCTGGTCGCCGCAAAAATCGCTGCGTTGGAGGGCGGCACGGCAGCGATGCTGACCTCCTCCGGTCAGGCGGCAAATTTCTACGCCGTATTCAATGTTGCAAATTGCGGTGACCATGTAGTTGCATCCTCTACGATTTACGGCGGAACCTATAACCTGTTCGCCGTAACGATGAAAAAAATGGGCGTGGATTTCACATTTGTTGCTCCCGATTGCTCCGATGAAGAGCTGGCAGCGGCCTTTAAGCCCAACACAAAGGCAGTCTTCGGCGAAACCATCGCCAATCCCGCGCTGACCGTTCTGGATATTGAGCGTTTCGCAAATGCAGCGCACGCGCATGGTGTTCCCCTTATCGTAGATAACACCTTTGCCACCCCCATCAACTGCCAACCCATCCAATGGGGCGCGGATATTGTCACCCATTCCACGACGAAATATATGGATGGTCACGGTGCGGCAGTCGGCGGCTGTATCGTAGACAGCGGGAATTTCGATTGGTTGGCACACGCCGATAAATTCCCCGGCCTCTGCACCCCCGATGACAGCTACCACGGCATTACCTACGCTGAAAAATTTGGTCAGGGCGGCGCATTTATCACAAAAGCAACCGCACAGCTCATGCGCGATTTCGGCTCCACGCAGTCTCCCCAATCCGCATTCCTGCTGAATCTCGGTCTGGAAAGCCTCCATGTGCGTATCCCCCGCCATTGCGAAAACGGTCTGGCTGTCGCAAAATATCTGAAGGCACACGATTTGATTTCCTATGTCATCTATCCCGATTTAGAAGGGAATAAATACTACGAAACCGCGAAAAAATACCTGCCCAACGGCTCCTGCGGCGTTGTCAGCTTTGGCGTAAAGGGCGGCAGAAAAGCAGCAGAAGCCTTCATGGGGCATTTGAAAACCGCCGCAATCGAAACCCACGTTGCCGATGCACGTACCTGCTGCCTGCACCCCGCAAGCTCCACCCACAGACAGATGACGGATGCGGAGCTGGATGCCGCCGGCGTACCCGCAGATATGGTGCGTCTCTCCTGCGGTCTGGAAAATGCGCAGGATTTGATAGACGACATTGCACAGGCGCTGGAAGCCATCAGATAAGAAAGAAAAGAAACAAAAGAAACGGAGCGTATCACAATGCCAATTAAAATACCAAACGAACTCCCGGCAGCCAAGGTGCTGACCGATGAAAATATTTTTATTATGACAGAGACTCGCGCCTTGACGCAGGATATTCGCCCGCTAAAAATCCTCCTGCTCAATCTTATGCCGACGAAAATCGACACAGAAACGCAGCTGGCACGTCTCTTGGGTAATACCGCCCTGCAAATTGAGCTGGAGCTGATTCATACCGGCAGTCGCAAGTCAAAAAACACCCCTGAGGAGCATCTGCTTGCCTTCTACAAAACCTTTGACGATGTAAAAGAGCAAAATTGGGACGGCTTGATTATCACGGGTGCGCCTATCGAGCAAATGGAATTTGAGGAGGTAGAGTACTGGGACGAGTTGGTGGAAATCATGGAGTGGAGCAAAACCCACGTCCACAGTACCTTCCATATCTGCTGGGGCGCACAGGCGGGCTTATATTATCATTACGGCATCAAGAAGCATCAGATGCAGGATAAAATGTTCGGCGTATTTCCGCATAAGCTGGATAAAAAGGATGCTATCCTCTTCCGCGGCTCAGACGACATCTTTTATGTCCCCCATTCCAGACATACCACCGTCCGCCGCGCGGATATCGAAAAAGAACCTCGTCTGAAAATCATTGCCTCCTCCGATGAGGCGGGGGTATATGCCATCCAAAATGACGGCGGCAGCCAAATTTTCATCATGGGACATTCGGAGTATGATGCCCGCACGTTGGAAAAGGAATATCTTCGGGATAAAAATGCGGGGCTCTCCATTGCGGTGCCAAAAAATTATTATCCCAATGACGATGATGCCAATACGCCGCAGGTCACTTGGCGCGCGCACGCAAACCTGCTCTATTCCAACTGGCTGAACTATTTCGTCTACCAGACCGTACCCTATAACATCGCACAAATCAGCCATATCCACTAACATAACAGAAAAAGGACGAGAATCTCCATTCTCGTCCTTTTTTATTGCTTTTTTTGCTTTATCTCAAGCCTTGTAGGGGATTAGCCCTGCGCCAGCTTTTTGTAGCCTTCCAGTCTTTCCTTCGCCGTTGCCTCTGTCTGCTCAAACAGCTCTTCTGCGATTTCGGGGAAGGTTCTCTGTAAGGAGCTGTAACGAACCTCGCTCAGCAGGAATTCTCTGAAGTTGCCCGTAGGCTCCTTGGAATCCAGTGTAAACGGATTCTTGCCCTCCTTCTTCAGCTCGGGGTTGAATCTGTACATCTGCCAATAGCCGGCTTCCACTGCGCGCTTGATTTCGTTCTGTGCGCCTGCCATGCCGCCCTTCAAGCCATGGTTAATACAAGGTGCATAAGCGATGATAAGGGAAGGACCATGGTATTTTTCAGCCTCTGTCAGAGCCTTAACCAGCTGATTCTTGTCTGCGCCCATCGCAACCTGTGCAACATATACATAACCATAGGACATAGCCATCATACCCAAGTCTTTTTTCTTCACTCTCTTGCCGGAGGCAGCGAACTGTGCAACTGCACCGACAGGTGTGGATTTAGATGCCTGACCGCCTGTGTTGGAGTAAACCTCGGTATCAAATACCAGAACATTTACATCCTCGCCGCTTGCCAATACATGATCCAGACCGCCGTAACCAATATCGTAAGCCCAGCCGTCGCCGCCGAAGATCCACTGAGACTTCTTGGCAAGCTGATCCTGATTGGTCAAAACATAAGCTACAATGTTCTTTGCTTCCGCGTCTACTCCCTTATAAGCCTGCAATGCAGCTACCAGTGCGTCCGTTGCTTCTCTGGATTTCTCGCCGTCGTTCATGGTGTCTACCCAAGCGTCCACAACGCCCGCAAAGGAAGCATCGATTGCTTTCAGGTTTTCCAGCTTATCCTTCAGACCGTTTCTCATGTGCTTCACTGCGGAAGCCATGCCCAAGCCATACTCTGCGTTGTCCTCAAACAGAGAGTTTGCCCAAGCGGGACCGCGACCATCCTTATTTACCGTATAAGGCATGGAGGGTGCGGATCCACCCCAGATAGAAGAGCAGCCTGTTGCGTTTGCAACATACATTCTGTCACCGAACAGCTGTGTTACCAGCTTTGCGTAAGGTGTTTCGCCACAGCCTGCACAAGCGCCGGAGAACTCAAGCAAGGGCTGTTCAAACTGAGAGCCCTTCACAGAAGCCTTGCCCATGGGGTTCGCCTTGGGAGCAACCTCGTCCATTGCGAAATCCCAGTTGGCAGCTTCTGCCTCCTGTGTTTCCAGAGGCTTCATTTCCAGAGCCTTGTTCGGTGCGGGACATACTACCGCACAGCTGCCGCAACCCAAGCAATCCAGAGCAGAAACCTGCATTCTGTATTTCAGACCTGCAAATGCCGCGCCGCCCTTTGCTTCTACCGCCTTGAATGCAGCAGGAGCCTTCGCCATCTCTGCGTCCGTCACCAAAACGGGTCTGATTGCAGCGTGAGGACATACATAAGAGCACTGGTTGCACTGGATACAATTCTCAGCGTTCCATTCGGGTACATTCACTGCAACGCCGCGCTTCTCGTAGGCAGCTGTGCCGCAAGGGAAGTGACCGTCTTCTCTGCCTGCGAATGCGGATACGGGCAGCTTGTCACCCTCCTGTGCATTCATGGGCTCTACGATATTCTTAACAAATTCTGTTGTTTTTCTTACTGCTGCTTCCTCTGCATCCACTGCATTTGCCCAGGAAGCGGGGATTTCAACCTTAACAGCGCCGTCTACACCACGGTCAACAGCAGCGTAGTTCATGTTCAGGATTGTGTCACCCTTCTTGCCATAGGATTTTGTGATAGCTGCTTTCATGTATTCTACAGCCTGATCAATGGGGATGATGTTTGCCAGCTTGAAGAATGCAGCCTGCAAAACCGTGTTGATTCTGTTACCCAGACCGATTTCCTCTGCAATCGCCGTACCATTAATGATATAGAAGTTTGCGTGCTTTGCTGCCAGCTGTCTTTTCAGCTTTGCGGGCAGCTTCTCATCCAGCTCCTCCACGGACCATGTTGTGTTCAAAAGGAAGGTACCGTTGGGATTCAGCTCTGTAACCATATCGTACAGGTGAACGTATTCCTGCTTATGACAAGCAACGAAGTCAGCCGTCTTTACCAGATATGTAGAGCGGATGGGTGTGTCACCGAAACGCAGGTGAGACTGTGTGATACCGCCGGACTTCTTGGAGTCATAGCTGAAGTATGCCTGTGCATATTTGTCTGTATGGTCACCGATAATCTTGATGGAGTTCTTGTTTGCGCCAACCGTACCGTCAGCGCCCAGACCCCAGAATTTGCAGGAGATGGTGCCGTCGTTTCCGGTAACATTAACCTCCTCGCCAACCTCCAGAGAGGTGTTTGTAACGTCATCCACAATACCCAGCGTAAAGTGATTTTTGGGTTTGTCCAGAGACAGATTTGCATATACTGCCAGGAACTGTGCAGGCGTCACGTCCTTGGAGCCCAAGCCGTAACGACCGCCGACAACAACGGGTGCGGATGCTGCCTCAAACAATGCGGTACAAACATCCATGTACAAGGGCTCACCCTGTGCACCGGGTTCCTTTGTTCTGTCCAGAACAGCAATCTTCTTCGCCGTTGCGGGAATAACCTCCAAAAGCTTCTCTGCGACAAAAGGACGGAACAGATGTACCTTAACCAGACCAACCTTCTCACCCTTTGCGGTCAGGTAGTCAATAGTTTCCTCGATTGCTTCACAAGCGGAGCCCATCGCAATGATGATTCTTTCCGCATCGGGTGCGCCGTAGTAGTTAAACAGCTTATAATCTCTGCCTGTGATTCTGTTGATTTCGCCCATATATTCCTCTACAACTGCGGGCAGCGCATTATAAAATTTGTTTGCTGCCTCACGACCCTGGAAGTAAATATCGGGGTTCTGTGCAGTACCTCTGATCACGGGATGCTCGGGGTTCAGTGCATTTCTTCTGAAGGTGTTTACTGCATCCATATCAATGATTTTTGCCAGCTCATCATAGTCGATGCACTCGATTTTCTGAATCTCGTGAGAGGTGCGGAAGCCGTCAAAGAAGTGCAGGAAGGGTACACGACCCTTGATTGCGGACAGATGTGCCACGCAAGCCAAATCCATAACCTCCTGTACAGAGTTGGAAACCAGCATTGCAAAGCCCGTTTGACGACAAGCCATAACGTCGGAATGATCGCCGAAAATAGATAATGCGTGCGCAGCCAAAGCACGAGCGGTTACGTGGAACACGCAGGGCAAAAGCTCGCCGGCAATCTTGTACATATTGGGGATCATCAGCAGCAGACCCTGAGAAGCGGTGTAGGTTGTGGTCAGAGCACCGGCTGCCAGAGAGCCGTGTACCGTACCGGAAGCGCCTGCCTCGGACTGCATTTCTACTACTTTAACTGTCTGTCCAAAAAGGTTCTTTTTACCATTCGCCGCCCAATCATCTGTTTTTTCAGCCATGGGAGAGGAAGGTGTGATGGGGAAGATACCGGCAACCTCTGTAAACGCATAGGAAGCGTATGCAGCAGCTTCGTTACCGTCCATCGTTTTCATTACTTTAGACATTTCTTTTTCTCCTCCTTTGAATTAGAGAGTTTGGTTATTTGGGGTTGCCCCCGCCTTGCATTTTTTGCAGCCATCAAAAATGGCAGCTCACCCTGTTTCATGGTTTGTAAAGAAAGTTTATCAATCCTGTTGTCATACAAGAAGTCTCTTTTTTCACACACCCAAACGGGATTTTTTACATAGCCATTATACAATCAAATCTTTTTCATTTCAACAGCAAAATGAAAAAACACCCGTTATGTTTCTAACAAGATACCTTTTGTCATATTGCTCGTTATTTTATTGTTTTTTTTCATATTTTTATGCAAAATTATTTTTTTCTGAAGAAACGTATTTATTTCCTTGTCTTACAAGTTTCAAAATTGTACAAAAATATATACTTAAAAATCGACTTGCAAAAGGAAGTTTGTGAACAGAAAAACGAACGCTCTGTATACTGTGTATCAAATGAAGAAAATTCCTATATCCTTCCCGTTTCCCCTCGTCAAAATCTCCGTAGAATTACTATAAATTTCAAAAAAATTCAACCTTTTCCATAAAAAACCAACAAAAAAAAGGAGGCATCCTCCCTTTTTCCGGTTTTCCATATTCTGATTCGAGATAGTGTATCCTCTGCCGATTATCAGCTATGTAAGAGCACAGCCGCCGCCGCCAAGGGTAGGGTTGCCGTCACCTTGATTTCAGGCCCCTCTTTCAGCCGGATAGTCGCTCCACCCAAGCTAAGATCCATTTCCTCTGTCGTGCTGTTCCAGCTCAGTGTTGCGCCAAACAGCTTGGTCAAATCCCGCAGCTTATAATAAACGGTATCGTCCTTCTTTAGCCACTGCACCTGTGCGGTTGTGCCGTTATCGGAGAGTACCGCCGGATTTTGCGTATCCGTCAAAGTCGGCAGTGTGATATCGCGATGCAGGCAGGCAAAAATTTCCTTTGCGTCCTCCGCAGAGACGTAATAAACGCCGTTTTCGGAGTATAGCGCAGCCTGTCCCTCTACGAAAACAGACTGTATCCAAAAATTCTTTATCACGCTTTTGTTCCAAGGGTTTGCGGGGTCGGGATCTGTCGGATCCCAGCCGCGACGCTGTGTGTCATTCCGATCGATTTTCTGCGGTGTAGCGGGCTGCAAGGGCTCCTGCACCTTCCCTCGATACATCTTAACCGTTGTGCCGATGGGGCAGTTATCATAAATCCATTTTGCATCCTGTACGCTCAAGCGGATGCAGCCGGCAGATGCCGTTGTACCAAGCTTATTATATTCGTCATACTCCAGCGTGCTCTTATCCTTTTTATAATACGGCACAGAATGAAAGAGAATGGAACCCGTAATGCGGGTCGCGTATTGTCCCCAAACATTGCCGAACAGCGCGCGCCAGTCATATTTTACAGTCGTGTTAAAGATGCCTACCGGTGTCTCTGTCCCACCGCTACAGGCAAAGGCGCGCAACGGCACGGTATAATTCCCCGATGTATCCTTCCCATAAACCGTCACGATATTATCGGTCAAATTCACGGTAAGATAATAGGGCTTTGTATCGCTCGCCGCAAAGGTCGTGCTGCCAAAGCAAAGCACCATCAATAGAAATATCAAGATACCCGGCTTCCATTTTTTCATTGCTTTTCTCCTCCTATAACCCGCTCTTTTCTCTTCCTCTCTCATTATAAAAAAAGCGGCGAAAAGAATCAATATCTGCCGTCGAAAAAAGAGAGACTTTTTTTCATAAATATAACATAAAGATCTCGGGAATCTTGTCCCCAACACCCTCGATCAATACCAAAAGCCATGAAAACCTTGAGGATTCCATTCTCAAACTCCCGCAAGGGGAATGATTCCCCTGCTAGGGCTGGTGGGGACAAATTCTCCACGGTCTCATCCTCTCTCTAAAATCTCAATAATATTGCGAATCACCTGCGCTGTAAACCCCCAGATGGTATACCCGTTGTATTCATAGAAAAGCTGCGTTGTCCTCCCCTTGCTAAACGGATACTCCCGCCCACCGGCAATCCGTTCATAGGGAAAATCGTCAGACTCCGCCACCTTCCAAACAGTATCGTATCGCTCCGGCTCCGTCTCCAGAAAATATTGCAGCGGCACAGTAAAGATTTCCTCAACCTCCTCCGGATTCGGCATGGCTTCCCGATAGATTTCCTCCGGCACATACCCGATATACGGCTGAATCATCCCGCGATAAATCGTCAGCATAAAATCACTCTTGCCCAAAATCTGAATGCTGTCGCGCGGAATACCGATTTCCTCCTCTGTTTCCCTGCGCGCCGTTTCCTCCAGCGTTTCGCCCTTTTCCCAATGCCCGCCGGGAAAGCAAACATCTCCCGGCTGATTCACACCCGCCGCGCGTTTATTCAAAATAAAATGCAACGCCCCATCCCGCTCCGTCAGAAGCGCCAGAACGGCAAAACGCCGCAGCCGCCAGACGGGCTCTGCTTCATGCACGGAAAAAACAGCAGTGACCTTTTCCAAACAATCCTTGGGTTCCATAGGGTTCAATCCTTTCTTAATTTAATGTGTGTCACCGCCATACGCCTGCGGCTGTCCTCAATATCGGCGTAATGCTTGCGGGTCGTATTGACATCCGCGTGCCCCAGCACATCTGCCACCAAATAAATATCCCCCGTTTCCTGATAGAGATTCGTGCCAAAGGTGCTTCGTAGCTTGTGCGGCGTGATTTTCTTCACCGTAACACTCTGCGCGTATTTCTTCACCATCAGCTGTACCGTACGCACACCGATGCGCTTTCCCTGCCCGGAAAGAAAGAGCGCCTCCTCATCCTCCGCCTGAGTCGAGGTGCTTTTTCGCTCCTCCAGATAATCCGTAAGCGCTTCACGCACCTCCTCCCCAAAGTAAAGGAATACCTCATTGCCGCCCTTCCGCGTAACCTTAACGGCATTATTCTGAAAATCCAAATCCTTGATGCTGATGCCCACACATTCAGAAACACGCATCCCCGTTCCCAGCAGCAGCGTCATTATGGCGAGGTCGCGCTTTTTTGTCCTTTCGTGAAACAGCTTCTGTCGGTCGGTCAACTTTGCACCGCTCTCCACCGCATCCAAAAGATTCGCCGCCTCATTGACATCCAAGCGCACAATGGCCTTTTCGTGGATTTTTGGGGTATCCACCAAAGAAGCAGGATCCGCCTGTATGATTTTTTTCTTATATAAATATTTGAACAGCATCCGTACCGCAGCAAGCTTGCGGGACTTTCCCTTTTCCTCGTTGTGTCGCTCCTTTCCATCCTCCGGATGAGCATGGTCGACGCAAATATAATAGGAAAGATATTCCAGAAAGCAGTCAATATCCTCCGATGTTATCTCGTTCAGCTGCTCCGCAGTCAAATCCTTTGCCTCAATGCCGCCCAGTGTACGATGCTCCTCATAAAGATAGTGGAAAAAAACCCGCAGGTCATAGGCATATGCCAGACGGGTTTTGGTAGAGGTAGTCTGTGCAATACCACGGAAGAAGGTCTGCGTGAAAGGCGGCAGCTCCTTCTGGATTTCCCTCAGACGCAGCGTCTCCTTGTTTTTTAGTTCCTCATAATAATCCGACATAAGCCCCTTTCCCTCCTTTATTCCTCGCGCTCCCATCCCTTCAGAGCAGAGCGCCTGATTGCACCGAAAACCTTTTCCTGCAAATTATCGTACCGCAGAGAAAGCTCTGCCAAAAGCTCCTTTGTCTCCTGCCGTTTGGTGTTGCCGTCCGCAAGACAGGGGTTTTTCACAATGTCAATATCTGCCGTTTTGACAAAGCTTTTGCATTCCCACTCCGGCACATACATCAGCGGACGGATGGAATAGATTTTTTTCCGATCCAAAAAGCTGACGGGAGCAAAGCAGTTCAATCGCCCCTCATAAAACAATGACATAAAAAACGTCTCCACCACATCGTCCTTGTTATGACCCAGCGCAACCTTGTTACAGTCAAGCTTTTCCGCCATATCGTTCAATGCACCCTTCCGCATTTTTGCGCAGAGGGAGCAGGGATTTTTTTCCTTCCGCTCATCGAAAATAATTTTGCCAATATCGGTTTCTACAACGGTATAATGCACACCCAGCGCACCGCAAAGCGCTTGAATCCCATCGTAGCTTGCGCCGGGCAAGCCAAGAGAAACCGTAATCGCCTCCAGCTCAAAATGCTTGGGATAGAAGCGCTGCAAATGCCGTAGCGCAACCAAAAGGCAAATGCTGTCCTTCCCGCCGGAAATGCCGACCGCAATTTTATCCCCCTCCGCAATCATGGCGTAGTCATCCACCGCACGACGCACATAGCTTAATAACCTCTGTAGTTTCATTGCCGTTCTCCTTTGTAAAAACATCGAATCTATACTTATCTTATATAGATTATAGCGAAAAAAAGCGAAAAATAAAAGAGCCGCCGCATTTTTTTCGACTCCCCAAAAAAATATGAAAACCTGAAGACCTTGGGATGCCGTCCCAACCTCCGCAGGGGAATGATTCCCTGCTGGGGGTGTTGGAGGTAACACCCCCAAGGTCTCTCTGTTCTCTCCCTTGTTTACTCCCTGTTCCCCTCAATCCGCTCGCGTAATGCCTGCATCCGTAAATCCAGTTGACTGCTCACCTCCGCGCACTTCTGTAGCTCCCGCGAAATCTCCTCCGCATTTTCAATGCTCTTTTTGTATTTCAGCTTGTGCTCCAAGCTCGCCCAAAAATCCATCGCAATCGTCCGAAATTGCACCTCAACCTTCATATTCTTCTTTTCCTTCGATAAAAAAATCGGTATCTCCAGAATCAAATGTAAACTCCTGTACCCGTTCGGCTTCGGATTGATAATATAATCCTTCACCTCCAGCACCCGAATATCATCCTGCTCCGTCAGCATCTTCGCCGTCATATAAATATCATCCGGAAAGGAGCAGATAACACGTATCCCCGCGACATCCGCCAAGTTCTCCTCAATCCCCCGCACACTAATCTCAAACCCCTTGCGCTGCAGCTTCTCCAGAATACTCTTCGGCGATTTTAGCCTGCTCTTGATAGATTCAAAAGGATTGCGGTTGTTTCTCATTGTAAATTCTTCATTCAAAACATTCAGCTTCGTCTGCACCTCCATCAAGGCACAGCGATATTGCATCATCAATTCCGTAAATCCTGCTGCCTGCTCTATCAACCTCTCCGGAAACCCGTATGCAGCCAAGGCCTCCAGGTCTATGATTTTGTCTAATTCCATCTCTCTGTCTCCTTTTCCGCCATTATGCCATGCTCCCAAGGGAAACAAATTCTTCTTCCTGCCTGATTTATCGTCCCTATCTTTTTCCCTCGTAAAACCATGTATATGGTTCTGCCGTATCGGGTCGAGGGGGTGACCCCCTCGCAAGGGTGTTGGGGACAGCATCCCCAAGGTCTTTCTTTCTCCCAAAAACTCTTTCCCTTTCACAGCCCCTTCACAGCCCCATAGCTTGCTTGTGCTTATTCTACCATACTCGCCAGTTCTTGTCTATTTTTGCCATTTTTTCGCACAAAAAAGGACTCCCCGTCTCGAGGAGTCCAAAATTGCTCTAAAATGCTTT
>CAVHYX010000020.1:0-15186 GCA_963640305.1 Sodaliphilus sp.
TCTTGTGGGTATTGTACCATAACCGTCAAATCATAAGACCGTGGGGTTCCACCCCGCTTCCCCGGCAGGGGATAATCCCCTGCACCCTATTTGCAAAAACTACCGTTTTTGCGGAACTTATTATCCTTGCATTTCCCCTAACAGAACCATGAACATGGTTCTGCATATCGGGTCGAGGGGGTGACCCCCTCGTAGGGGTGTTGGGGACAACGCTTCCCAAGGTCTTGTCTTGTGGGTATTATACCATAATCCCCGCCCCGCTACAACGCTTCAAATACACCGCTTTGTTTGCATTCCACCCAAAAACCGCTTATAATAAACAGACATATCCATAAAAAAATCCATTCGTATCCAAATAGAAAGGGGAAGCAATGAAGGTTCTGATTATCGGCGGCGGCGCATCCGGCATGATGGCAGCGATTGCCGCAAGAAAAGAGGGTGCAGAGGTCTGTATTTTGGAACGGCAGGCGCGCGTCGGGCGTAAGCTCCTCGCAACAGGTAACGGTCGCTGCAATCTCTCCAATACAAAACTAACGATGAAAAATTACCACGGACAAAACACAGCCTTTGCTCAAGCTGCCCTGCGAGCCTTTGACCCCAAGCAAACGCTGGCATTTTTCCAATCTCTCGGTCTGATAACCACCGTAGAGCCAAGCGGCAAGGTCTATCCCCTCTCCGATCAGGCAGGCAGCGTTGTGGATGTCCTTCGGCTTACCTTGGATGCGCTCGGCGTGAAAACACGCACCTCCTTTGAGGTAACTGCGCTGAAACGCGGCAAAAAGGGCGGCTTTCAGGTGCTTTCCAAAGAGGAAACCCTTCATGCCGATGCCGTTGTTCTCTGCTGCGGCGGCATAGCCGGCGCAAAGCTGGGTGGCACACAAAGCGGCTATGACCTTCTAAAAGCTCAGGGGCATACCATGACAAAGCTATTCCCCGCTCTAGTACAGGTAAAAACCGACACCGCCTTCGTGAAGGCACTGAAGGGCGTACGCGCAGATGCCTCCGTTCTTGTAGAACGAAACGGCAAAATCCTTGCGGAAAACGCGGGTGAAATTCAATTTACGGACTTCGGCATCAGCGGTCCGACTGTCTTTGAAATTTCCCGCGTCATCTCCACAGGCAAGCCCCCGCTGACGGTGCATCTGAACCTTCTGCGTCACCTCCGCAATGAGGAAGTGCTTGCGCTCCTGCAAAGCCGCCGAAAAGCAATGCCCCGGCAAGCCTTGGAAAATTTTCTGACGGGCATTTTGCATAATCGCCTGGGTCGCACGATTCTGCGCTACACGGGCTACGGCTTTACCGACCCCATCTCCTCCCTCAGCCCCTCCGACATCAAACGTATCGCACACGCGATACAGGATTTTTCGCTCGCTGTTGTCGGCATCATGGGCTTTGATGCCGCGCAGGTCACCGCAGGCGGTATCCGCACGGAGGAATTCCATCCGCATACCATGGAAAGCCGCCTGATACCCGGGCTTTTTGCCGCAGGCGAGGTGCTCGATATTGACGGGGACTGCGGCGGCTATAACCTGCAATGGGCATGGGCAAGCGGGTATCTGGCAGGGAAAGCTGCCGCACAAAAAAATCACCCTCGCTCATAAGCAACAGCCAATCGACAAAAGAAAAACGGCATCACACACCGTACGAACTTCTTCGTTCCCTTGGTGTAGAACGCCGTTTTTTTCTTTCTCAGCGCAAGCCCAAGCCTAAACCACTCTTCTGCAAAAACGCCCGCAGCTCCTGCAAATCCGCGTCATATACCACCTGTAAGGCACGGTTATAAATCACCGCCGCGGGGTGATAGAGAGCAAACAGGACACGCCCATCCGAAAGCGTAACAGCTCTGCCGTGATAGTCCCCAATCGTTGCCCTCCTTTCCCCCGTTACCGCCTGCAAGGGCACATTTCCCAACGTCACAATCACCCTTGGCGCAATCGTCTGAATCTCCTCCCGCAGGAAAGGTAAAAAAAACGCGATTTCCTCCGCAGAGGGCGGGCGATTCACTGCCCTTCCCGTTTTGGGGCTTTCCTTTGTCGGGCGTAGCTTAACCACATTGGAAATATAAATTTCCTCCCGCTTCAGACCGACCACCTCCAGAAAAGCGGAAAGATTCTTCCCCGCTTTCCCCACAAAGGGGTGTCCCTGCTTTTCCTCATCGCCGCCGGGCGCTTCGCCGATCATCATCAGTGTGGGCGCTTCGGCACCTTCGCCAAACACAATGATTTTTCCCCGATAGAGCGAACCCTGCACCGCCGCCCGCAGCCGTTCTTGTATTTCTTGCATTCGATTCATAAAAATACTCCTTTTTTTATATTGTACCCGAGTTGTCCACAGAGTTTTGCGGTTATCCACAATAATTTTGGGGATAACTGATTATGTCACCCCTAAATATAGTATCCCTTCGCACTTTTTTTGGGAGAAGCGACCAAAAATCCTTTGATTTTACAGCAAAGGAAATTATTCATCTTGTGTTGCATATTTTCCTTGGGGATAACAGAGACTTTATCTACAGCATTTTGGTGGATAAATCCATGAGTTATCCCAATTTTTTCCACAGAGCCACCGACTATTTCCTCCGCAAAAGCAGAGAAAACACAATCAGTCCGCCCAAAAAACCGCCGATATGTGCGAAATTATCCACGCCCTCCTCGAGAAAGCCAAATGCAATCGCCGTTGCCGCCAAAAGCAGCATAGTCGAATAATTCATGCCCGTATACCGCGCGCCGTGCTTTTTTGTCAGCAGGAGCATTGCGCCCAGCAAGCCGTAAATCGCGCCCGAGGCGCCGACAGAAATCCCCGTACCGCCGCCGAACAGTACGCTGCATACTCCGCCGCAAAGCCCCGAAATCAAATACAGCACCAGAAATCTTCCCGTGCCCAAAAGGCGCTCTGCACGTACACCGAAATAATAAAGATAAATACTGTTGGAGGCGAGGTGCAAAAGTCCCGCGTGCAAAAACATACAGGTAAAAAAACGATAATACTGTCCCGAAAGAATCCCCGCACGGCTCAATCCATAAGCGGAAAAAATTTCCTCCTTCTGCCCAAAAAGCATACACCTCGCCAGCACCGCCGCGCAAATCACAAAAATCAACGCCGTTGCAACGGGCGCCTTCTCCTCCCTTGTATCGCGAAGCAACAAAACCTCCGGCGCCTCGCCCGCCGCCGCTGCATATAACAGTCTTTCGATACCCAAAATTCGGGTCGGCTGTCCCTTTTCGGCGAAAAGCTGTCCCTTTTCCGGCGAAAATTGCCAAAGCACGCGGTACAGCGTTTTCTCTCCCCTCACAGCCTCCACAGAATCCACAGGCAACGTCCTCTCTTGATTATCCACAAGAATACTCAGCGCAACCGCCCTTGTGCAACAAAAGTCCGCAAGCTGTCCCTCCAGCTTCCCCGCAAAATCAGCAAAGGTCATATTTTCCTCGCGCCAGTCCTCCTCTGTCCCGTCCAGGAGGCAGATAAGGTATAGCACAGGGTTCTCTGCCCGCCAATACCAACGATTTTTATTTTGTACGTGCAAAAACCCCTTTTGCTCCAGCTGCATTTGCAGACAATCCCAAAATTCCACGGAGTCTTCTCCTCCTCTTTCCTTTGCTTTCCTTTGCTTTCCCCTATTCTATCATAAGAAACTCCCGCATTTGTGAACAAAATTTCAAAATAAGCGAAAAAACAAAAAAACTGTCTCCCGACAGCCTCTTTGTTCTTGCATATTGCGCTGTTATCCACAGGCTTTTCCACATTTTTAACAGAATTATCCACACCGCTCAAAGCAAAAAGCTCAGCAAAAAAATTCCTGCCACACCGGGCAAGCCCAGGGCAGCGCAAATCGCCAGTGTTGCCGCATTAACGCCAACCGCCGCACCCAGGCTTTTCCCCAGCAGCAGCAGAATACCGCCCAAGGCGGCGGAAATCCCCCAGCGGCAGAGCAACCGCAAGGGCTTTGCCAGCGCAAGCAATGCCAAGGCAGCCAGACAAACAAAAATCGCAACCGGCATCACCGTTTCTCCTACCATACCGCTTCCCATCGCCGACCCCCCCCTTTTTTATATCGCCTTGCGCTGAAAGCCGTGGGTCAGTCCCATTTCCTTTGCCGCCTTCAGAAAATATTCGTATTTCTTCTGCAACGCAATGATTTCATAAATATAGCTGTCGATTAGGGCTTCCTCTGTCTCGTCTCGAAAAGCGCTTTGTACACATTCCAGCTGCAAATGAATCTGACGGAGCGCGGAAAGAATTTCCTCGCCCTCCGACCGAAGCTGTTCTTGCTGCATAAGCAACCCCCCCTTTCTTCCCTATTATAGAAAAAAGAGGGGGGATTTATTCCAAAAAAAGTACAATCATGCAATAAAAAGCAAAAGCTCCACAGACTCACAGCAGCATTTGCAGCCTTCGCAAGTCATCCTCCGAAAGCTCTCGGCACACGCCCTCAGCTAAGTCCTTCGGCAAATATAGATTCCCCATCGCCAAGCGATGCAAGGCTATCACCTTCGCTCCAAAGCAACCAAACATCCGCTTGATTTGGTGGTAGCGCCCCTCCCATAGGGTCACCTCGGCGGTTTTTTCGCCCAAAATCTTAAGCTCTGCCGCCTTGCAAATGCCGTCGTTGAGCGCGACACCGGCCGCAAACCCCTCCTGCATCTCCCACGTCACAGGAATATCCAGCTCCACACGATACACCTTGCGGATATGCCGTTTGGGAGAAAGAATATTGTGCGCCAAAACACCGTCGTCCGTCAAAATCATCATTCCCGTGGTATCCTTATCCAGTCTGCCCGCAGGGAAAAGCTCTCTCCCTCTGTATTCCTGCGGCACAAGCTCCAGAACAGTCGGCAGCGCCCGATCCTCCGTTGCGGAGACATAGCCCTGCGGCTTATGCAAGATGAGAGATACCTGCTTTTTCACGGTCAGCGGCTTGCCATCCATGGCAATCACGCTGCTCGTCGGGTCTACCTTCTGTGCTGCCGATGTGACGATGCTTCCGTCCACGGCAATCCGCTTCTGCCGCACCAGCTGCTTCACATCGCTGCGGGAATAGCATCCCTGCGACGCAATGATTTTATCAATCCGTTCCATGCCGTACCTCCTTGCTCCGTCAGCCCTGCTGCTTTGCATTTCTCGCAATCAGCCTTGCCGTTCTTTTTGCATTGGAGATTCTTCTTTTTTCATTCATCCACATATACAAAACCGGAATAAAAATCAGCGTGATTACGGTAGAAAGCGTCAGCCCGAAAATAACCGCAATCGCAAGCGCCTGCATCATTTCGGAGCCCTCGCTCGTCGCCAGCGCCATCGGCACCATACCCAAAACCGTTGTCAGGGTCGTCATCAAAATAGGGCGCAAGCGCCGAGGACCCGCGGTGGTCAGTGCATCATAGCAATTCATGCCCCGCTCCATCAGCTGATTGGTATAATCCACCAGAACGATGCCGTTATTTACAACCATACCGACCAGCATGACAAAGCCCATCATCGCAGGCATGGTAATAGTATTCCCCGTAATCAGAAGACCGATAATCGCGCCGGTAATCGCCAGCGGCATCGAAAACATCACGATAAAGGGATAGCGCAGGGATTCAAACTGGGATGCCATAATCATATATACCAGAAGAACCGCGACAACCATCGCCGTCAACAGGCTCCGGAAGGTGTCATTCATCATTTCCATCATGCCACCGAATTCATAGGAGCAGCCGTCGGGCAGCTCCAGCTTTGCCATCTCCTGCTCCACCAGCCTTTGTGCCTCACTTGTGCTCATATTCTCCGCATTTGCGCTGATGGTGATATAATTCTTCTGATTTTTCCGCATAATCGTCGTCGCACTCTCTTCCATCGTAATGGAGGCGATGTCGCTCAAGGGGACCTGTGTCCCGTAGGCAGAGGTTACGGTCAAATTCCGTAAATCCGTCAGATAATTGACCGCATTTGTGTCATAGCGGATGACCACATCAATCTCCGTGCCATCCAACTTATACTGTGTTGCGGTGGAACCGGAAATCGCCGTATTCAACGCCCCGGCGACCGCCGCCGTGGTAATGCCGTACTGCGACGCCCTTCCTCTGTCGATTTTCACCGTAGCCTCGGGAACGGTTTCCCCCGTAGAGCCCTCTACATCCGAAAGACCGTCCACCGTAGAAAGCCTTGCTACCAATTCCTTCTCCACATCCATCAGCATATCGGAATCATAGCCGAATACATTCATGGTCACATCTGCGGATGCCAGAGAGCCCATCGCCGCATCGGAGGAGGAGGCTGAAATTTCCGCCCCCGGAATATCTGCCAGCATCTCCTCAATCGCGGTGCTCACCTCGTCCGCAGAGCGTTTTCGCTCAGATTTATCCACCAGATTCACCGTAACAGAGGCGGAATTTGTCCCCGCGCTCATCATGCCGGAGCCAACATTCGCATAAATCACATCCGCCTCGGGAATTTCCTGTAAACGATACAGCACCTCAAGCGTCGTTTCCTCTGTAGTATCCAAATCCGTGCCGTTTGGCAGCTCCACCGTAACCGAGACAACGCCCTCGTCCATGCTTGCCATAAAGTCCATGCCCGCCAGCGGCACGCTACACAGGCTGAGTAAAAATACAACCAGCACCGTCAGCACGGTTTTCTTTCTATGGTTCAGCGCCCATTTCAGTACCCGTTCATATCTATCGGACAAAGCGTCCACAGCCGCCGCCCAACGCTCCAAAAAGGACAAAAGCTTGTTGTTTTTCCACGCAAAGAGCTTTGTCTCCCTTCTTAAAAGCAGCGCACACGCCATCGGTACAAAGGTCAGCGCCACCACGATAGATGCCGTCAGCGCATACACAATGGTAAAGGAAAGATTCTTCATCATCGCGCCGGCAGTGCCGCCAATCAGCGCCATGGGAATAAATACGGCTACCGTCGTCAGCGTAGAAGCAATGATCGCCATGGAAACCTCCTTCGCACCGACCTCCGCCGATTCCGTCGCCGAATAGCCCCTTTCGTAATACTGATAGATACTGTCCAGCACAACGACCGAGTTATCTACCAGCATACCGATACCGATGGCAACACCGCCCATGGAAATCATATTCATATTGAGCCCTGTCACATACATCAGGGCAAAGGTTGCCATAATGGAGGTCGGGATAGAAACGGCGATAATCGCCGAGGTAATTACATTTCGCAGGAAAAGCAGCAGTATAAAAAACGCAATCGCCGCCGACAGCAGCGCCGTTTCCGTAATATTGGCAAGGGACAGCTCAATGTATTCCGAGGTATCCGTCAAAAGCTCTATATCCAGCTCCGGATAATCCTGCTGTAATTCGGCAAGCTCCTCCTTCAGAGCATTGCTGACCTCAACCAGATTCGCGGTAGACTGCTTATCCACGGAAATCAAAATTCCCTTCGTCCCATTGATATAGGTAAAGGAATTTCTATCAGCCTCCACCTGCTCCACCTTCGCCACATCGCTCAGGTGGATGACCGCACCACTTGCCGTGGAAATCGGCAAATCCTGAATCTCTTGCAAGGAGGTAAACTCACCGATGGTACGCACCGCAACCGTCGTGTTGCCCTGCGTCAAATCCCCGGAGGGCAGATTCATATTTTCTGCCGCCAAAACGCCGGATAGTGCAGAGGTGGTCAGGCCGTAGCCCGCCAGCTTCACAGGATCCACCGTAATGCGTATCTCGCGGGTAATCCCGCCGGAAAGATCCACAGAAGCAACCCCCTCAATGCGCTCCAAACGGTTTACCACATTATCCTCCAAAAGCTCATTCAGCTCGTTCAAATCCAGATTTTCCGCCTTTACACCAATATCAATGGGCATGGCGTTGATGTCCATTTTGATAACGGTAGGCTCCCCCGCATCGTCGGGCAGGGAGGATTTGATTTGATCCAGCTTATCACGCATATCCACAGCCGCCATATCAATATCCGTGCCATCTACAAATTGCAAAAGCACCATAGACATATTCATTGCAGAATAGGAGGTAATGGTATCCACATTGGCAATCGTGCCCATGCTTTCCTCCAGCGGCTTGGAAATCAATTCCTCAATTTCCTCCGGAGAGGCGCCCACATAGGTGGTTGCCACAACGGCAATGGGCAAATCCATATCGGGCATCAATGCCTGATCCAAATGAAAATAAGAAACGATACCCGCAATAAATACCATCAGCGTCACCATAACCGTGGTTACGGGTTTCTTAATACATAATCCGGAGAACACCGATTATTCCCCCTTTTCTTCCGTTGCCTGCTTTTCGGCATCGGCATTGGTAATATTAACCTCCTCGCCGTCGGAGAGGTAGGTCTGCCCCTTCGTTACAACGGCATCGCCCTTTTGCAGTCCTTCGGTAATCTCAACGGCATCCTCCGCTTCGATGCCAAGCACCACGGCTGTTTTTTTCGCCACACCATTTTCCACAGTATAAACATAAGTCTCATTATCCTTCTCAATTACGGCCTTTCTGGGCAACAAAACAGCCTCCTCGGCACGACTCAGCGTAAAGGAAACCTCCGCCATCATGCCGGATTTGATTTTGCCGTCCCGATTATCCAGCTCCACCTTCACGGTATACATTCCCGTCTGCACCGCAGCCGGCGCAATCGTTGCCACCGTCCCCTCCAGCGGCGTTTCGGATGCAGCCGTCATCAAAACAGAAACCCCGTCTCCGACCTTGATGCTATTCAATACCTGCTCAGAAACACTGACCTCCACCTTGATGGTAGAAAGATCCATCACCGTATACGCAGGCGTCGCCTGAGAGGCAAAGCTGCCGTTTTCCACTCCTCTTGTGGCAATCACGCCTGTCATGGGAGAGGTTACGGTGCAATCGTCAATGCTCTTTTGCATATTATCTATCTGTACCTGCAGGCTTTCCAGCTGTGCCTCCGCCGCCTCATACGCATATTTCAGCTGGTCAAATTCGTTTTTGGAAATGATACCCTCCTCATACAGAAGCAGATTGCTGTCATATGTACTCTTTGCGTTGTCCCGCCCCAGCTCTGCCGCACGGTAGCTTGCCTCAAGAGAACGCATATTGTTTTGCAAATCGGTGCTGTCCACGGTAAATAAAACCGCTCCTTCGGCAACCGAATCCCCAACATCGTAATGAAAGCTGAGCACCTTCCCGGGAACCGTCGGCACAACAGAAACCTCCTTCGCGGGTGCCGCCTTGCCGGTATAGGAAAACTCGCTGGCGATTGCTCCCTCGCCCACCGTCGTCACCTCCACGGAGCGCAGCGTTTTTTCCTCCTCTGTCTCCTGCTTGCCGCAGGCCGTACCCAGAGCAAGACACAGAGCCGCCGCAATCAAAATATGCTTTTTCATTCTGTCCATCCTCCTGCATTGAATAATTCCAATAATTCCTTTATCCTTGTATGGATTTGCATACGCTTTTCGGCATCCATACGGTCAAAGGTAACTGCCGCACTTTCCGTCAAAAGATCTCTCGCCTCATTCACCGCAGCCTTCCCCTTCTCCGTCAGGGAAATATAAATCTTTCTGCCGTCATCTCCATGCTTCGCTGCGCTTTTTTGCACAAAGCCGTCCGCCTCCAGCTTGGAAAGTGCCAGAGAAAGACTCCCCTTGCTGACATAAAGCTGCGCGGATAAGGCAGATACCGTATCATATTCCGGATTGCTGTATAAAAACCCAAGCAACTCCATCCGGTGTCTGGTCAGCCCCAACGCCTCCATATGCGCGCAGACCTTATCCATCGTTGCATACGCCTTGTTCAAGCGCGCCGTCTCCGTTCCCAGCCGCATCATATCAGTCACAATTTCCCTACCTGTTGCCGTTTTCATGATTTGCCCCCTTCTCCTTCTTTCCGTGATAAAAAATGCCTCCTTTTTCATCATACAATACAAAATTGATTTTAATATAAAACTAATTGCAAGTCAATTTATTTTTAATATAAAACTAATTTTCGTACAAAAGAAGCTTTCGCCTACAAAAAACAAAAAGGATTCTCCCAAAAGCATAAGGTGATAATTCCGATGATTACCAAACTATACTGAAATAAGTTAGCATATGTAACCATAGATATCATCCCCTTTGCAGGAAGTGACTAATCGCCATGGTAGCGCACTTCCCCTATCCTATCACGCAATGATTTCTTTTCAATAAAAAAAAGAGCCACATTCCCTCCTACCGGCAATGCAGCTCTCTTACCATGCCCGATTATTTTCCTTCTTCCTCATCATCAATGATTACAACCATGCCGCCCATTCTCCGGTTCAGCTCTTTTCTTGTAATTTTGATGATATTCGGCATAACGCCATCCGGCTGCTCCTCGATAAAGTATGCCTCCTCCTTATCGCAGTCATTCTCATCCAGCCAGCCGCTGAAATGGGACAAAACAGAACGCATAATCTCCACACTGTGTCCCCAATAATCCAAGTCCAAAAATACCAGCCTGTTTTTCTCCCCGTTCTTAGAGAACTTACGGCTCTTGTAAACCATTGTAAACAGGCGTCTTTCCTCTCCCTTGTAGGTGAAGTAAACCGCCATCTCGTTGCTCTCACCAAAGCGGTTTTCATAGCGGTTCACCTTTGCTTCGGAATCAAAGTATTGCAAAATAAACTGATAAATCTGCTCCAGCTCAATTTCCTTTGTAATATAACCATGTGTTTTTGCCGTCATGGGAAGGCCTCCTTTTTTCTGTTATCCTTGCATCCGGTCTCAAAAAAAGACCCCTCTGTTTTTTGTATTCAATGTACCTTCATTATATCGCAAGAATTTTTCCTTTACAAGAGTGACTCCCCTCATGAAGCAACAAAATTTCCCACGCTTTTTTATGCAGTTTTACGCCAGCTTCTCCAGCATTTTCTCCACCAAGGCACTGCTACGCTTTGCCGCCAGCGGCACAAATTGCCCGTAGGAAACAAAGGCGTCCTCATCCGCCGTATCGCTGATGGCACGGATGATCACAAAAGGGATTCGGTTCAGCCATGCGGCATGGGCAATGGCAGCCCCCTCCATCTCCGCGCAGTCTCCCTGCACCGTCCTCCTGATGCGCTCCTTGCCTGCCGCAGTGCCAATAAATTGATCCCCGCTTGCGACCCTGCCGCAAATCACGCGATAGTCCTCCGTTGTTTCCTCCGCTGCTTCCGTAGCCAGCTGCACCAGCGTTTCATCCGCCGCAAAGCAACTCTCCGCCAAACGGGGGATAGTGCCGATGGGGTCGCCAAGAGCAGAGGCATCCACATCGTGCTGCACCGCATCCACGGAAATCAGAATATCTCCCACGCCCAAATCGGGATGAATCGCGCCTGCGCAGCCGGTATTGATGATATAATCCACACCGAAATGGTCAATCAAAACCTGTGTGCAGACCGCCGCATTCACCTTCCCAATGCCGCTGATGACCAAAATAACGCTGTTTCCGCCGTACTTTCCGATATGAAAATCCAGCCCAATCATGGTTTTTGTCGCCACAATATCCACCACGTCCTTCAAATATGCCATTTCCTCCGACATCGCGCTGATAATCCCAATGGTTTTCATTCTATTGTCATCTCCGTTTCTTTTTTCTGCTCACTGATGGTACATAGTACCACAAATATCGTGCCATTAAAGTCTTAAGACCTTGGGAACTCTGCCCCCCAATCCTCCTGCGAAGGCATCATGCCCTTGACCTGATACCGCAGAACCATAGATATGGTTCTGCATATCGACTTCCAAGGGGGCGACCCCCTTGGTAGGGGTGGCGGGGACAAAGTCCCCGCGGTCTTGTCTTTTGTGGTCATTGTAACATAAACAACGCCCGCTCCGCAAGCATCCCTTCGCGGCAAAGATGCTTGCAAAAATAGGCTTTTCTTTGTATACTGTGTGTATTAAGTACAGGAGGAGTCCTTCCATGCGAAAAATCATCATTGGCATTGCACCGAATTATTCCTACGAAAAAAGAGAATATACGCTCAGTGAGAATTATGCACACGCCATCGAGCAAGCGGGCGGCTGTGGCGTCATACTGCTCCCCGGGCAGGCTCTGCCGCCCTTTCTGTCCGGTCTGCTGCTGACCGGCGGCGGCGATATAGACCCTTTGCTCTTTGGGGAGGAGCCTCTGTGCCAAAGCGGGGAAATTAACCCGCAGAGAGATGCCTACGAAATGCGGATATGCAAAGAGGCTTTCACGCAAGACCTCCCTCTTTTGGGTATTTGCCGCGGGATGCAGGTGATGAATATTGCCCGGGGCGGTAAGATTTATCAAGACATCGGTGTGCAAGCAGGCACCACGCTCAAGCATATGCAGGAAGCGCCCCGCGCCTATGGTACACATAACATTTTTGTGGAGGATGGCTCTCTTTTTACATCGCTTTGGAGCAGTAGGTGCATCCGCGTCAATTCCCTGCACCATCAAGCCTGCTCGCTTTTGGGCGAGGGCTTCACCGTTTCTGCTCGCAGTGCGGATGGCCTGATTGAAGCAATCGAGCAAAGAGCAAAGCGCTTTACCGTCGGCGTACAGTGGCATCCCGAAGCCATGCGGACGGAGGAAATGCGGCTTTTGTTTGCCGCTTTTGTGCGGGCGGCTGCGGAATATCGGCAGGCAAAGGAAAATCGGACAGCAAGTGTTTGAATTTGAATGAGAGGGAGGAGGAAGATATAACTATGGATTTTTCCGTCGGAGATATTGTACAGATGAAAAAAAGCCACCCCTGTGGCTCCACCCAATGGGAAATTTTAAGAACCGGCATTGATTTTCGGATCAAGTGCTGCGGCTGTGGGCATTTGGTTATGCTGCCCCGTGCAAAATTCGAGAAAAACGTAAAAAAAATCATCCCTAAGGAGGACTAAACAATCAGGCGTTGCGCTAAGACCTCGGGGCAAGGCTGCGAAAGAAAAGAAAGCCTTGATTTTTCAAGGGAAAAGGCGTTGACAATTCGGCAAAAATCAGTATATAATATTACGATAGTTTAGGAGGGTAATCGCAAGCCTTCCTTTTTTCCTTGCCTGAAACAAGGGAGCAGGAAACGAAATTATAAACGAGGAGTGACACATCCATGACAGAGAAAAAAGTTGTTTTGACCTACGAAGGACTGAAAAGCATGGAGGCGGAGCTGGAAAACCTGAAAACCGTCCGCAGAAAAGAAGTGGCGGAGAAAATTAAGGAAGCCAGAGGACAGGGCGACCTTTCCGAAAACGCCGAATACGATGCAGCAAAGGAAGAGCAGGCGGAAATCGAGACACGCATTGTACAGCTGGAGAAAATGCTGCGAAACGCGGAGGTCATTGACGAGGAGGAGGGCGCAAAGGATACCATCAGCCTTGGTACGACGGTAACCGTGCTGGATGTGGAATTTGACGAGAAAATGGAATATACCATCGTCGGCTCTGCGGAGGCTGACCCCATGAACGGCAGAATTTCCAACGAGTCCCCTGTCGGCATGGCGCTTCTGGGGCATAAGAAGAACGATGTGATCCTAATCGAAACACCGGATGGCGAAGTGGAATTCAAGGTACTGAAATTCACGAAATAAAAAACATCCAAAAAAGGAACAGGAGGAAGAAAAGTGGCAGAAGAAAACAGGGAGTTGACCCAGCAGGAGCTGAGTGAGCAAAACAAAATCAGGAGAGAAAAGCTGGCACAGCTACAGGAGGCGGGCAAGGACCCCTTTCAGATTGTGAAATACGACGTGACACACCATAGCGACGAAATCAAAGCGGCTTTTGATGCGCTGGAAAATAAGGATGTCTGCATTGCGGGGCGTTTGATGAGTAAGCGTATCATGGGGAAGGCATCCTTCTGCAATGTGCAGGACAGAAACGGCTTAATCCAGTCCTATGTCAGCAGAAATGACATCGGTGACGAGGCGTATGCCGCCTTCAAGAAATATGATATCGGCGATATCATCGGCATCAAGGGCTTTGTATTCAAAACAAAGACGGGCGAAATTTCCGTACACGCGAAGGAGGTCGTTCTGCTTTCCAAGAGCCTACAGGTGTTACCTGAGAAATTCCACGGCTTAAAGGATCAGGAGCTGCGCTACAGGCAGAGATATGTAGATTTGATTGTCAATCAGGAATCCCGGGACACCTTTATCAAACGCTCCAAAATCATCACGGAAATCAGAAAATTCTTGGACGGCAAGGGCTTCTTGGAGGTGGAGACTCCCGTTTTGCAGACCATCCCCGGCGGTGCGTCCGCAAGACCCTTCATCACGCATCACAACACGCTGGACATTGATATGTACTGCCGTATCGCGCTGGAGCTGCCCCTGAAGCGGCTGATTGTCGGCGGCTTTGAACGGGTATACGAAATCGGGCGTGTGTTCCGGAACGAGGGCATTTCCGTGCGTCATAACCCCGAGTTTACGCTGATGGAACTGTATCAGGCTTACACGGATTATAAGGGCATGATGGACATTACGGAGGAAATGTTCCGTACCGTGGCGCAGAATGTTCTGGGTACCACAAAAATCACCTACGGCGGCTATGACTTGGACTTGGGCCAACCCTTTGCGAGAATCACAATGGCAGATGCCGTAAAGCAATTTACAGGTGTTGACTTTGACCAAGTTGCGAATACAGAGGAAGCAAAGAAAATTGCAAAGGAAAAAGGCGTAGAATTTGAGGCACGCCATGTGAAGGGCGATATTTTGAACCTGTTCTTTGAGGAATTTGTAGAAAAGAACCTGATTCAGCCTACCTTCATCATTGACTACCCCGTAGAAATTTCTCCTCTAACCAAGAGGAAGCCGAATAAGCCGGAGTTTACGGAGAGATTCGAGCTGTTTATCGTCGGCAGAGAATATGGCAATGCGTATTCCGAGTTGAATGACCCCATCGACCAGCGTGCGCGCTTCGAATATCAGGAATACCTGCGTGAGAACGGCGATGATGAGGCAAATATGATTGATGAGGATTTCCTCACTGCGCTGGAATACGGTATGCCTCCTACGGGCGGTCTGGGCGTCGGAATTGATAGATTTGTGATGCTGCTGACGGAGGCAGTTTCGATTCGAGATGTGATTTTGTTCCCGACGATGAAGAGTTTGGATAAGTAAGGGTTCAAAAAAGCCAGTATTTATGCGGGTTTGCGGACTTTTGGGAACTGAGAAGCTTACGAATTTACCACCAACTTACCACCAAATTTTGAAAACTATATAGGAAGTCATTCCACAAAAACGAACTTACCACCAGAGTATCTGTAAAAAACGGCTCTGGTGGTTTTCTTATATCTGCATATCGTAACCAATAATCGAGCG
>CAVHYX010000021.1:0-132071 GCA_963640305.1 Sodaliphilus sp.
CGATTTTCGTCATATCCAATTCTATCTCTGCGCTCGGTGTCATCCTATCCCTCCTTTTGCGCTCTCCCCAGCACCAGATATTGCTGTCCGCCGGCGGCGCGCAGAAGCAGCACACTTTCCCCCGCCTGTAGGCTTCGGTTCCGCTTCAGGCGATAGCTGCGCCAGCTGCCGCCTTCCATCTGTATGCTTCCGCTTTCCTCCGCATCCAAAACTGTCTCCGTCAGCACCAAAAACGGCTCCGTCAGCTCCATTCCAGCCTCCGGCCGAATCGTCAGCGGTGCCGCCTGTGTCACAGTCCCCGTGCAAAAATCCGCACCGACCTCAGCAACATCCAGCGCCAGCTGCTTGATAATTTCCAGCATCTCTTTTCCCCCTTATCCATACAGTCGTCTGCCGCTCATCTCTCGTTCCTCCCAAAGCTTTTTCGTCATTTCCCGCATCAGTCGTTCTATGTCAATCTCCGCGCCCTTCTCCTGCTTCCGCTCCGTTTTGGGCTTTTTCTGCGGCATTTCCTTTTCCTCTGCCGCCTCTTCCTCCGCAAGCCCTCTCTCCGTTGTCACGATCGGCACAGCCTTCCTCTTTTCCTTTTCCTCCAAAGGACTCTCCCGCAAAAAAATCGTTTTTCGTTTTTCCTTCTCTCTGTGCCACTCTGTTTTCTCCTGAAAAATTTCCGCCGCAAAAATCGGAATATGTGTCTTCTTCTCCTGCACGCTTTTCTTCTCTGCCCGCAGCAGCGGCTCCTTCTTTCCCTCTGCCTTCTCCTCCGAAAAAAGCTGCTTTTCTTCCTTACGCAAAAGCCCCTCTTCCTTTTGCTCTGCCGTTCTCTGCGCCGTTTCTTCCCAAAAGCTCGGTTTTTCCGTTCTCTGCACCGTTTCTGCCCAAAAGCTTGGCTTTTCTGCTTTTTCCTGCGGCAATATTCCCTGCGATTTTTCTGCCCCTGTGTCTCCTTCTGCTTTTGCTCTGTGCCAAAAGCCGATGCCGCCGCTTTCTTCCTCCGTTTTCTCTTTCCAAAAATCCAAAAACCGCGCAAAAAGTCCTTTCTCTTTCATTTTCAAGGCTCACCTCTTTTCCTCTGCCGCCGCAATCTCCAGCTCGATTGCCGCGCAGCAAAACATCCGCTCCGGTGTCGTCATCTCCGCCCATTCCCTCGGGCGTATCCCGTATCTTCGGAGAGCATAGCAGGCATAATCCGCCCCGTCTATGCCCTCCGTAATCAGTTTTTTGCCTGTTCCTTCCAGACCCTTCTGCGGCTCGCAAATCCGTTCATCTCCTTCACCGCCTCCAATAGCCGTATATATTCCCCGGGATAAAGCATCTCCTTTAAGACAGCCTCGCCGCTTTCCACGCCATAGCTTTTCCAAAGCGCCTTGTCCCGCAAATCCGGTGTCACCACGGAAAGCAGACATAACGCCGCCCATTTATCCTTTTTCCCCTCCGCAGCTCTGTGGTATTCCTCCTCGCTCACCGCGCGCAGCTCCCAAGGAGCCGCTTCTCCATTTTCCCGAAAGCAGGGCGAAATTGCTATCCTCCTGTTTTGCGGAAAGCCAAAATTTTCCTTCAAAAAGCTTTTCAAATCCATTATCCTTCCTCCTCTATGCGGATTTCCAGCCGCATCCGATGCACTCCGTCCGCAAAGCTGTGGGTGCAGCTTTCGATGAGTGCCTGTCCCTGTAGGCTGATTTCCGCCAGTCCGGGAATCTCCAGCCATATCGTATTCCCCGCAAAAAGCATCACATCCCCATTGATGTTCTCCAGCGTCAGCTTTTTTACCACCCGGCATTTCTCCTTCAAAATGCTTTCCGCCAGTTCCTTCATCTGTACGCTGTTCATCGTATAAGGCACGCGCTTGTAATATTGCAGCCTGCCCCATTTTTGCACCTTTTCCGTCTCCTCCGACTCCCACGCCTTCCGCTCCGTTTCCTTCCGACCCGCGTGGTAAAGCCGCACGGCATTATAGGTGTCCTTGCTAATATCCGTGCAATAGGTGTATGTACCAATCCCTCCGTCGCAGCGCAGGATAGCCTCCGCCACCATCTCCTTTTTTTCCTTGACCGTCAGCTGTCCCGCGCAGTCAAACAGAAAATATTCCTTGCCCGTTGCTTCCCCGCACAGTGCCAATGCCGAAAGAAAAATATCCATCAAGGCTTCCCCCTCCTCGATTCTCTGCGGAATCCGCCAGCCGCTGTCGCTGATTTCTCCCACCGCAAGGCCGTAGTCCGCCGCAACCGCCATAATGATTTCCCTTACGCTTTTGTTCAAAAAAACATAGGTCGCCTTGTTCCGCACCAGATAAAACATCTGGTCATACGCCGTCACCGAGATAATTTGCTCCTCCGTTCTCTCCTTTGTCATCACAAAGCCGCTGAATTGCAAAATTCCGTCCACATAAAGGGAAACCCTATCCCCCTCCACAAAATTCACAATACCGTCCCGCACCAAGCGAAATTTCAGCCGCCCCGCCTTTCCCATCACGCTCGCAAACCATTCCACAGCCCCACTCAGAATAGGGGTCGCATCATAAATATTCGTGCCGTGCTGCAATAATAGCTTCACCTGCATCCTTCTTCCCCCTTTCCTCTCACAGCTTCAAAACCTGCCCCGGATAGATGCGATTCGGGTTCGCAATTCCGTTTTTCTGTGCAATTTCCTTGTATTTCGTCCCGTCTCCAAGCTGTTTTTTCGCAATGCTCCAGAGGCTGTCTCCCTTTTGCACCGTATAGGTGGCGGCAGGCTCCCGCGCCTGCCTTTCCTGTCCCTGTGTCACCATACTGTTTCCCTTGATGCTGTAACGGATGCTTTTCGCTTCCTTCCACTCCTTCCAGCACAGCTCTACCCAAAAATCTCCTTGCTCGCCACCCTTTTCCGTTACCCCATATTCCTCCAAAAGCACCTCCGTGTTGCCACAAAATTTCTGCTTTCCGTCTGCCGTCCTGCGGAATAAAATCATCTGTACGGGCTTCGCCGAGGCCTTATATTCCCGAAAGCAATTCAAAAAATATTCCGGCTCCCGAAAGCCTCCCTCCGTCTGCACAAAAGGATATGCCGCCCCCGGCAGCAAAGCCGTAAAGCGAATTTCCTGCAAGGCTGGCTTTTTCGGTAAATTGATTTCCCCAAAATCCAGAATATAAGCCGTTCCGTTTCGGCTCCCCGTTTTCGTCTCAATTTCCGAGGGGGTCACAGGCAGTAGGATTTGCCTCCCGTTTTGCTTCAAGTATAAGCGATACATACGTCATCCTCTCCCCCGTTGATTTCCTCTACCGCCGCCGCAAGGCAGGCATATTCCCCCGCCGTCAAAAGCCGCTCCAAAAGACGCTCCGCGCCAAACGCACCATAGCTGTTCTGTAAATCAGCATCCTTCAAATCGGGGAAAACCACGCTTTCCGCCACAACCGCCTGTCGGTAGCGTCCCTCCTCCTCGCCGCAGCGTTTCCAGATTTCCTCGTTTTCTCTTTGTGTCATCGGGCGAATCCGCCAGAGCAACTCGCTGCCGTCTGCCGTCTGCCGTTTCGTCAGAAGAATTTCCTTTTCCTCTCTCTCCTGCCTGTTCTCCCGATAAAAGCACTCCTGTCCCAAAAAAGCATCCCCTCCCGTCTTTCAAAAATCCTGCTTAAATCTCATGAAAGCTGTCCAGAAGCTCCACGCCGCCAAAGGTGAATTTCATCTCCTCCTCCATCGCCGCTTCCTCCACATCAAGCTTCCCGATGAGCATTTCCTCAATGTTGACATCCTTCAAAAGCACCGTCTGTCTGCCGGCATCCCCTGTCGGATCCTCATTCGTCAGCAGCAGTTCAAAATAGGTGTCCACCCCGTTTTTCATATAATCCGCCATCACTCTGCGGAATAAGCTGCTCACATAATATACCGTCATCGTTCCCGTGCCTTCCCAGCCGCCGCCCTTCTGCTGCTTCGCGGTCAGCCCCAGAATCGGGATTGTCATTCTGGTTTTTGTCACCTTCGCCTGAATATTTTTCACCTGCATCAGCTCATGCCGCTTGCCGTCAATGATGGCAAAGCAGGTTCCCAATGCACCGTTCACCGTGTCCTTCGCTCTCAAATAGCCCATTTTTCGTACCTCCTTAAACAACCTCAACCTTCATGTACAGCTTCTCCATCGCATCCACAGGCTGCACCGCCTCATAGATGACAACATCCTGCTTCTCCACGCCCTGCTCCACAGTGATGTCCTCTGCCGTAAAGCCCTCGATCGCCTCCAGCCGCATCAGCTCCTCATGATATGCCAGAATTTCCGCCTTCAGAATATTTCTGCCGTTGGCGTTGTTGCTCTGCTTGCCCAGATAATATTTGCTGAAAAGATTCGCCACATCATTCGCAATGCTGTCCAGCACGCGCACCACTCTGTTGCTCGAAAAATCGCTGTTCTTCGCCGCCGCAAAGGAGGTAAAGCTATTGATGTCCCGCAGCACGCGCAAACTGCTGTCCTCCTCATAAAAAAGGAATTGCCCGTTTTGGATGCCCTTGATGTATTCGCTCTTTTTCAGCTTCGAATCTACCTCATATTCCCCGTCATAGGCCATGTTCGTCAGGCTTTCGTTCACCTCTGCTCCGGCGCTTGCTCCTGCTGTCCAGTAAACCAGCTCTGCCGCCGTTCCGACGGAGATGACCCCTTCATGGTCTGCCGCAGGGTAATCATATAAAACTGTCACAAATTTTACGCCTTCCTCATCGCGCATCCGCTTTGTAAAGCTTACAAAAAGCTTCTTCGTTTTTTCGTCCGTACCGTTGTAGGCAAGCGCGTTGAAGTCCTCCTTCTCCGCTGCCTCCAAAAACGCGGTATAGGCACTGCCTGTCGCCGCTGTGGTCGTTCCGCCCGCCAGAAGCACGCCTGCCGCCGCCGAAAGCTTTCCGCTTCCGCCAAAATCTACAAAATCGTTCCCTCGCAATTCCGCAATGCTTGCCACCGTCTGTGTGTCCACCAGCTCCGCGTCCAAATAGGTTTCCACATCAAAGCAGTCGCTTTCGTCCACATTCTCCAAAATCGCAACCGAGAGCGCATTACCTCTTTTTCCAGCATATTTCGCGGTCACTGTCAGTGCCCCCTGCACTGCCTTTGCCCTCTCACCGCCGTTCAGTCGGTAAAGCTTGACCTCCTTCGCGTGCAAAAACAGCTCTCTCAGATCCTTCATTTCCTCGCTCAAATAGCCGTAGCCAAACAATCGCTCACAGCCGGTTCTGAAATCCTCCTCCGCAATCCGGGTCATGCCTTCTCTGCCCCAGTCAAGCTCCATCCCGACGCAAACCACACCTCTCTCGCCCAGACTGCCCATCGTCCTCGGCTTGGAAACAAAATTGATGTATGCCCCGGGCAAAACCTTGTTCTGTGTCATAAATGTACCGCCGCCTAACGCCATATCAATTCTCCCTTCTTTCTCCTGTCAAATATGCCTGAATCTCTTTTTCTGCCTCATCCTTCGTATAGGCTCTGTCCTCCAGCACCGCCAGCACCAGATCCGCCCCATAGCCGAAGGTCTTGCTCTTACTCAGCTGCTCCCTGCTGAATGTCGTCTTTTTCTTCATAACCGCTCGCTTCCCTTCCGTTGTATTTCAGCCGCTCCATCTTCTCTGCCGCATCCGCCGTCCGCATCGCATGATATTCATACACCGCCGTAAATCGGATACCCGTCTCGGTTCCTTCTTCCTTCATACTGCTTGCCGCAAAGCGTTCCGTTGTCCCGATGATGCACAACGCATCATACAACCCCTCCAAAACCGCAGCACGCTCCGCCGTCGCTTCCTCCTCACCGCAGTAATACGTCACCGCAAGGCCTGTCCTTCTTGCCACTCTCCCACCAAGCAGAGGCTTCTGCTCCGTTTCCAAAAGCTCCACCGTAAAGCATGGTTTTTTTGCCCCCTGCGGCACCCTCTGCCCGTATACAGGCAAGGAAAACCGTTCCGCAACCGCCTGTATCACCGCTCGTCTGATTTCCTCCGTCATACCGTTTCATCCCTTCTCAGTCCAACCGCCTTGTGCGTCAGAAAAATCCGGCTGTCTCCCGCCGCAATGTAACGCCGTTCCTCGCCGTTTTCTTTCCGAATCCGCACTGCGCTCCCCGCCGCAATCTCCTTTTCCGCAGGGTAAAGCAAAAGCACTGTCCCCTCCGTTTGTGCCAGAAGTCCGTCCGTGCCGCAGGCAGCCGCCTTTTCCGTCAAACGGCAGGGGAAGGAGTCTCTCTCCCCCCTTCGGTGCAAGCTTTCACCCCACGCCGCCGTTTCCTCCGAAAAAATCTCCACAAAGCAGGTATCCCAGAACAGCCGTTCCACCGCTTTCCTTGCCTTCTCAAATTTTCGTTTCATGCGAACTATCCCCCTTATTTACCAGTCCGCTCTGCGAAACCTGTCCAGTTCTATCCGAAAATCTGCTAACAGCTCCGTTTCCGCCCTGCTTTTCGCAAAGGTCACGCTCACGTCCCCTTCCTTGATGCTTTTCACGTCCTCCGCCGCATCCAGAAGTCGCTCCGCCAACGCCACGCCAACGCTCCATAATTCCTCTGGCAAATCTTCCCGGTTACAGTACGCCCGCATCACTGAAACACTTCTCTCAGCCGCAAAGTCAAGCAGACCACCCTCTTCCTCTCTGCCCAGTTTTCGCAGTTCCTCCGGAATCCTTTCCTTCATCCGTCCGCCGTCCTTCCTTATGCGCTCAGATTCACAAAAACGCCGTCCATGCTGTTGTCTGTAATCCAGAGGTCATGGTATTTTCTGTAGTCGATTTTCCATGCGTTTGCGTTCTGGTTTGTCATAGGGTCAAAAATTCTGGTCACATCCGTCTTGGAGATTGCCACAGGCGCCTGCTTCACCATGATGATCCAGTTAATGCCCTTCGCATCCTCTGTTGCCGCAAAGCCGCCCTCTGCGTTTTCAACCCCATCCAGGAAAGTATATTTTGTCTGGAATCTCGCAGAAGGTACGCGGATAATAGGACAACCGTCCAGTTCCTTCACCTTCAGTTCCACGCTCCCCTGTCGGAATGTACCGCTTTCCAGAATATGACTGCCGCCCTTTGCCAGGTCCAGTTTGCCTGCCACCTTCGCGCTCATCGCAATCACCATCTCACAGCCGTCGCCAACAGTATCTCTCACCATTGTCATATCCTGCAAAAGATTTTCAAAAATGGTATCCACATCCACAGTGTATTCCCTTGTTTTTCCTGCCGCCTGTGCCAGCTCCGCAATCCTGCTGTAGCGATATGCGTCGATTTCGGGAATGACCTTCGTATTCTGAAATTCGCGCATCACCGCACCCGCCGTAGGCGCAAAGTTCATTTCATCCACATCCATCGCATCCAGCTGGAAGGTTCTGCCTCTGTCCTGTGTCAGCTTTCTTGTTTCGTAGGTCACGGTCACAGCCCCCTTCGCGAAGCCGCCGTCCCTGTCATAATTCCCCAGACCGCTCATCTGCATCTTGGGAATCTTCACCTCGGCGCCGCCGTTGTACTGCACCTGCCCCGCGTTTTCCTCCATCCAACCTGTTGTAGACTGATCCAGAAGCTGACTGTCCAGCTCCTCCATAAAAACCGTTGCATATTCAAAACTGTTGAAACTCATATTCTTCTCCTCCTTATCTGCCTAAGCCTTTGCGGAATGCCGCTCTGATTTCATCCTCTTTCTTCCTCTGCTTGCCTGTCTGTGCGCCGGTGCCTCGTTTTATTTCCGTTTTCTCGTGGAAAAGATAGGGTACCTCTGTCTTCACCGCCTCCAGATCAAGACCCTTCAGCCCCGCCTTCTCGTCATAGCTGATTTTTTCCATATCCAGCAGTGCCAAAATCGCCTTTACGTTTTTCCCGCCCTTTTCCAAAATTGCCTTTTCCACAGCCGCCGTCTTTTTCTGCTCCGCGATTTCCGTCTCCTTGTCTGCCAGCTGCTCCTGTAGCTCCGCCATTCGCTGCTCTGCTTCCTCTGCCGCCTGCAAAAGCTCCGCCTTCGCCGTGCCGCCAAGCATCCCCTGCTTGGCAAATTTCTCAATCATCTGTGTTAATTTCATCGTCTTTCCCCTTTCTTTCTCTTTCCAGCTGCTCCATCTCGCTGTTGACATCCTCTACAAAGGGATGCTTGCCCAAAAGCGTTTTCTCGCTCACAATCCCCTTGCTTGCCGTAATAATCTGCATCGTCTCCATGTCGTCCGTGATTCCGTTTGTGTTCAGGGTGATTCGGATTTTTCTTCAGTCCCAATCCGTCCCGTTCTCTCTGTTTTGGTCCTCCACTGCGAAGCGGAAAAATTCCTTCACCGCCCGCTTGATTTCCGGTATGATCCCGTTGATTTTCAGATAAAACATCGCGTATTGAAATTTCAGTGCAACCCCGCTCGCCGCATTGCCCCAACCGTCGTTTTCCGCGTCTACTCCCATCCCGAAGTGAAAAATATCCTTTCGCAACATCCGCATCCAGTCCAGTCTGCCCTCCACCGGCAGCTGCACCTGCTTTGCCTCCACGCTGCCGCTGCTGTCGCTGATTTGCACCGCCCTGTTGATTTGCAGCTTTTTCGCGATTGCTCCCGCCGTTTCTCCGCCATAGCCTTGGATCACCCAGTACAGATCCACAAGGTCAAGCAGATTGTTCGTCCCCTCGCTGCTCACAGAATCATAAGCGTCAATCAGGCTTTTGATTGGTTCTAAGTCGGTCATCTCCCGTTCGTTGTTCCTGAGCGGAATAAAAGGCACGCGCCCCCAGCCGTGTCGCTGCTTTGCGGTTTCCTCTCCGTCCAAAAGCTCCGTCACCGTCCAATGTCCGCAGTCTCCGTCCCGCAAAAACTCTCCCGCGCCGTTCTCCGTGAAATAGGTCACATCCTCCGCTGTCCACCATTCCACACGTCGCTTCGTCCGTTCTCTGCCGTCCTCTAGAACCTTGATGTCGTAATAGCGGATAAGCTCGCGCAAATCCTCCTGATATTCCTCGTCATAAATCGCAATGATTTCCTCCGCAGGCACGATGGTATAACGGAAATTCCCCTCCGCATCATAATAAATGTGCAGATATTCCACGCCCTTGTTCGCCGCCCCGATGATCCAGCTTTGCAGCGCGCCGTTAAACCGCTCGTCCGCAAACGCAGTCAGCCATTCCTCAAAGGCAGTCTCCCCATCCCGCACACTGATGGTAGGCTCCCGTCCCACCAGATAAGCCGCCTTCTGCATCACCAGCGTATGATGAAACGGGTGTACACAATGGTGATTGCTCCTGTTCGGGTTGAAAAATGTCTGCATTTCCTCCTCCCCGTTTGCTCCCGTTTCGGAAATGGGGCTCCTGCGAAAATCCTGCCGCAAAATATCATGCGCTCCGCGGTAATACCTTTCGCCCTCTGCCATCCGTTTTTTCCTCTCGCCGCTTCCGTCATCTCGCAAAATCTCCTGCAAAATACGGCTGTCGCTCAGCCTTTTGCCCGCCGCCAGCCTCGCCTTGAGTAGCTCCATCTCTGTGATAAACAAAATTCCCCTTCTCTCCTTTCTCCTATCTGACCCGAATATGTCGCATCTCGTCCTCCAGACTGTATCGCACCGCATCAATGGAATGGTTGTCTCTGTCCGGGAAAACCGCTCGGAATCCTCCTCTGCCATCGTCCTCATATTCATAGCAGGAAAACTCCCGTGCCGTTTCGGGGCATCTTTTCGGGTCAATGATAATTTCGTCCAGATCCTGCATCCACTTAATGCCGTAATACACGCTGTCCGGACCCTTTCTCGCTCCTCTTGCCGCCACTCCGTACTCCCGCATCTCCGCAATGGATTTCGGCTCCGCGCTGTCGCAGATGACCTCCCTGTGGTTCGGGTTCTCTCGGTTGATGGCATCCGCCAGCCTGCGGTTGCTCATCTCCCGCGCCTGTAGCTCAAAGAAGATATAAAGCCGCCGTCTCGTCCTGTCATAGTGGTTCACCGTGTAATGCAGCGGGTCCACCGCATACCCCCAGTCCAGGCCGCGCCGCAATCGGTCAAAGGCCGCAATCTCCGCAGCAGAAATCTCCCGCAGCGTCAGGTTGCGAAAAACCGTTCCCTCGCTGCCCGTCACCTCGCCCATGTATTCATGCCGATAGGCCTCGGGGTGTCGCTCCCGCATATATTCCGCCTCCGCCAGAAATTGCTCCCCCAGCCATTCCCTCTTCATCTGTAAATAGCTGCTGTGATGCACCAGCCTGTCCGCCCGTTCCTCCGCCGTCTCCAGATTCACCCAGCTTCGTCTGTGCTGCGGCGGATTGTAGCTGTAAAAAACACGGAAGTGTGCGCCGCCGCGCATCAGGCTTTGATTCAGGCTCCTCAACTCTGCCATCCCGTCAAACTCGTCCGCCTCTTCATACCAGATGAACTTCGCATAGCCCTTCCGAAATTTGACCGATTTCAGCTTGCGCGGGTCATCGCATCCCCGAAAAAGGATTTTTTGCCCTGTCCCCCTTCGGACAAATTCCATCGGGCTGATTTTCTTCTCCCATTCCTGCTCCACACCCAAAGCATGAATCGCCCAGCTAATCTGCTCAAAAACGCTGTCCCGCAAATTCACCGCTACCTTTCGCAGCACCACCGCATTCGCCTCTCTATCCTCAATCAACCCCAATAGGATTTCCAAAGAAATAAATGAGGACTTTCCGCTCCCTCTGCCGCCCTTCAGCCAGTAATGCGTATGTCCTCCCTCGCGAATGTCGCGGTGCAGGTCAAAAAAGCCTTCTCCCACCCGGTCGCTCAATCGTACCTCTCTCATGGCAGATCATCCACGATGATGGTGTGTTGCTCCGTCTGCGCCGGCTTATTCTTGTCAAACAGGCTCTCTCTTTTTCCCAAAAGCTCCGCTGCCCGCATACGCGTCCGTATGTCCGCGTCCTTGTCGTCCCGCATCACATCCGTCAAAAATCCGAGAATTTCCGATTTTTTCGCCGTAGTCGTTTTTCTCTGCTCCGCCTTCATCTGTGCAAAAATCGGCTCGTTCTCCCATCCGCTCGGATTCCTCCGTACCGCAATGGCGCATCGGATATGCTCCTTCTTCATCAGCTTCCGTCCGTAGCCCTTGGAATAGCCGCTCAGCCTCTCAGCCTCTCGAATCGTTTTTCCCTCCGCATACAGCCTGCAAAATTCTTCCTGCTGTATGCTCAGCGCCGTTTCATTGCTCACATTCACATCGCCTCCTTTCTCCCGCTGCCTCCTCAATATATCCCTTTCGTTGTCTCATTCCGTCTCAATTTGCCTTTTCCTCTTCCAAAAGCTTTTGCAATATCCGTTCCTGCATACGGAAAAGGGAGGCGCGGCTCAGATAAAGCCGCCCCGCAATGTAGGTAAAGCCGTATCCCCGCTCAAATCGCAGTCGGAGATATTCCCGCTCCTCCGCATCCAGGCTCTCCATGAGAAGCTCCATCTGCTGCTTCTCTCTGAGAATTCTCTGCAGCCGCTCCGTCAGCCGTTCCCGCTCCGCCGTATATTCTTCCACCTCGCCCAGCCGTCGGATTTCCTCCTCTGTTCGCTTACATTGCTCCGGCGCATAGCCCCAATCCAAGAGTCGAAGCTTCATTTCCGCCTTCTCTCTATCCTTCCCCTTTTTTACAGTGATTCTCTGCATCTTTCTTTGCATCCTTCTCTCTCCTTTCAAAAAACAAGAACATACATTCCCATTTTTCTTTAATTTCAAGAACATTTGTTCTGTATTTTGTGTAACATTTGCCTTCTATCTCTGTCAACCCCCTCCGCATAAAAAAAAGAGCGACTTCCTTTTTTTGGAATATCGCTCCTTGTCTCTGTATTCTTTTTCCCCTTATTCCATCGGAATCCAAAGCGTCTGCCCTGCAAAAATCATATCTGCATTCGTCAATCCGTTTGCCTCCATGATTTTGCGAATACCGCTATTGTCCCCGTAAAATTTTCTGCTGATAAAGCCGAGGCTATCCCCCGATTCCACCGTGTATTTCTTTTTTGTCTCCTTTTTTTCCTCCGGTACCTGCTGCACCGCAAAGACCGTTTTTGCGTCCTGCATATCCTCCGCTAACAACTGATAGGAGCTTCGCATTTCTGTCAATTCCTGCTCCACCGTCTGTAGCCTACCAATGCTCTGCATCATCGCCAGCCCCATGCAAACGCAAACCACACAAAGCACCCCACTGACCGTCGCCAAAAGCAAATCGTGCTCCCGTTTTGCCCGTTTCGCCGTCCGTTCCCGCCTCTGCAATACACCGCGAATTTGTTTTGCCGCGTCTACCCGTGCCTCCAGTCTTTTCCTGCGCCCGTCTTCGGGCTGTGCCATCGGTGTCTCCTCCTCTGCCGGTGCCTTTGGCTGCGCAATGCTGTTCGCCAGCATATATTCCTGCATCCGCCGGTTGCGGTCATAATAGACAAAATATCCCCGCGCCTGTTGTAAGCCTGTCCCGTCCTCGTTGTAGAGGTAAAAGGCATCCGGCTTGTCCACCGTATCCAGCATAAATAAAACCTGCCAGCTCTCCTTGAAATATTCCCGATGGAATTCCTCGTCTCTCGGTGTTAAAAATACTCCAAATCCAGGTTGACAGTGTACCCAGCCAACCACCATCATCCCTGGAAAATACTGCTGTAGCTGCCCGCCAATGTATTCCCACGTCTCATCACTAAAGTATTCCGCTCCGTTTTTCTGCACCGTCTCCTTTCCTCGAATTGCTCCGGAAATCACCAGAACCCGCTGTCCTTCCACCTCGTAATATTTCCCGACCAACGCCGCCAGCTTTTCCTTGCCGCCCCTACTTCTGCCGTATTGATGCAGATAGGTATATACATAATCTTCCACAAAAATTTTAAGCCGCTGCTCGATACCACCCATCTGCTTGGTTCTCTGCGGCATCGCGAATGTACCTTCCTCCCTGCCGTGTAAAGTATGATCCCCGTCAAATTGATATTGCATACTGCTTCCTCCTTTTATCCTTCCGCTCGCGGTTTGGCTGAAAAATCATATTTTTTCCATTCCTGTCTACAAAGATACCATCTCTGCCTTGCATATCCTGTCAAACGCTGTCGCTCGGTCTTCCTTTTCCTCTGCAATATCTTCCTTTTTTCGGCATTTGTATCACCCCTTTCCCCCTCGCTCCCCACAAGAGCCCCCTACCCTTTCCCCGAATTGCAAAAGCGAACGTCTTTGTAGAAATAAGCAAAAAAAGACTCTCTCTAAAAAAATAGAGCGAGCCTTATTTCTTTCATCCTTCGCAGAAACGCCGCTTTCCGGATTGTTTTGATTTTCAAGAAAGCCTCTCCCTCTCCGCCCCCGCAAAAGCAAGGTCTTTCCTTTGCAAACATCCCCAAAAAATAAGGCTTTCTCTGTTTTTTTCTCAGAGAAAGCCTTTTCAATTCCATAGGTATCACAGTGACTTATTTTATGCGCCGCAGCTCTCCGGCTCATCCTCCTCCACAATCCGCGTTGCCATCGGGCGATATTTCCCGCTCTCCCAACGGTTATTCTGACTGCGAATCCATAAAACCACCAGCGCCAGCCCCACTATCCCCAAAATCAGGGAAGATGCCACAGGCGGAATCGCAGGAATCAGCTTCGGTACACCGAAATACCCCAAAAGAATACCCGCCACAAATCCCAAGAAGGGCAAGCCGTACATAATCATCACCGCATGGAAAAATGCGTTTTCCTGTAGCTCCAGTTCTACCCAGTCGCCCTCCTCGGCATCGCAGAGGTTCTTCGCTTCCACGTTCATCTCCTTCTCTGTCATGCCGGAAAGACAGCCCCTACATTCCCCGCAGGCCTCTTTTCTGTGAATTTTGACCACAGCCAAATCATTCTTAACCTCACAAACCAAGCCTCTCATAACCAAACCACCTTCCTGTATATCTCCCCGCAATCGGGCAGCTTACGAAACATAAAAACCTCGGAGCTTCGTCCCAACCCCGCCAAGAAATCCTTCCCCCCTATCCCCACTCGCAGAACCATGTATATGGTTCTGCTGTTCGGGTCGAGGGAGCGACCCCCTCGTGGGGGTATTTTGAGGCAACGCCCCCAAGGTCTTGTCTTGCCTTACCTTGTCTTGTCTTTTGTGTTCATTATACAACAAAATTCTCGCAAAAAAAAGTGCCTTCCATTGGAATCAGAAAGAAATATCGGATTTTTTTCTGTAATAGCACCAAAGCAAAATTTTTTTACATAACGCCCCTATAGGTACGGCAAGTAATAACCCCCAAAACCCAAATAACCGCCCAAAAATCGCCAGCGAAAACAGCACCAAAACCGGATGCAGCTCCACCCGCCGCCCCACAACCCGCGGCACAATAAAAATGCTGTCTACCTGCTGCAAAAGCAAAATCAGTATCGCCGCATAAACCGCCTTGAGCGGCATCCCGCTCAACAGTCCGGCAAATGCCGCCAAAAAAAACGCCACAACCGCGCCAAAATAGGGAATTAGATTGGAAAAGCCGGAAAATACCCCCAGAAGAATACCATGCGGTAGTCCAACCAGACAAAACGCCGCAGAAAACAGCACCGCCATCACGCCGGCATCCAAAAGCTGTCCGCTCAGATAGCCGGAAAACACGGTATATACCTCACGAAAAATACACCTCGCCCACCGCGTCACCCGATTGCCGCATAGAACTACGCACCACGCACCCAAAAGCCTGCGTAGCCGCTCCTTTTCCATCAAAAAATAAAAAGCCGCAGTCCCGCCCAGCAAAATATCCAAAAGACTGCCGCCGAGCCTCGGCAGCCCTTCCGTAAACCGCAGCAGGCTCTCCTGTAGCCAAAGCGTCACCCGATTCGTCCATTGTTCTAATATCCCTTCCACATTTTGCAGCACACCCATCTCTGCCAGCTTCAGATGAAACAGCACCAGCATATCCCCCGCCTGTCGGATATAGCCGTTGATTTGCTCCACCGACGCAGGCAGATTCGTATGCCCGATTTTCCTTGCCAAAAGACTGCCCGTAAAAAAGAGAAAGCCGCCAACGGAAAGATAGGTCAAAATCGTCCCCGCCTGCCGATTGCGAATCCGCCGCCTCCGTTCCTCCGAGCAAAGGCTCTCATAAAACCTCTGCCAAAATGCGGTCAAGGGCTCCAAAAGCAGCGTCAAAAACAGCGACCAAAGCACCGGTGCAAAAACGGCGAGGAAATTCCCCGCCGCTTGTAATATGACATTTTTCGCCGTAGGCAGCCGCAGTAGCAGTGTCAGCATCCCCACCAAGAGCAAAACGGTAAGAATGACATGAAAGCCGATCTCCATGTATTTTTTGTTCCACGGAAGCCGCATACGCCGCCCTCTTTCCTATATTTTTTCCCTTTATTTCAGTTTTGTCAGAACCAGCTTCAAATATTCCCAAACACGAATCGTAGAGGAAATGCTGAGCCGCTCGTCCGGCGTATGCACATCGCGCATATCCGGTCCCAGCGAAATCAAATCCAATCCGGGGATTTTTTTTGCGAAAAGCCCGCACTCCAGCCCTGCATGAATCGCAACCACCTTGGGCATAACCCCAAATTTCTCTATCCATGCTTCCTTGAAAATACGCAGCATCTCCGAATCAGGGTTATATTGCCAGCCGGGATAATCGTTTACGCCAACCACCTTCGCGCCGCAAAGGCTGCCCAAAATCGTAATCCGCTCGCAAATATCCTCCTTTCGGCTTTCCACAGAACCGCGCACCGCGTTATCAAAGAAAATATGCTCCTCATTTGTTTGCAGAATACCAATATTGGTGGAGCTTTCCACCAGCTCCTCCATGTGCGTATCCATCGTCTGCACACCATAGGGCAAAAGCCGCAGCATGGTAATCAGGGCACGTGTCGTTTCCTCTGTCAGCACCTCCCCCGCTTCCTCCTTTGTCGGCTCTATCGTCATCAGTATATCGCTCTCTCGCCCGCGATATTCCTTTTGGAAGGTGCTTTCTGCCTCCCGCACAATCGCCTGTGCCGTCGCAAGCTGCGTAGTAGGGAAGACAAGCACCGCCTCTGCCTCGCGGCAAATAGCATTATCCATATGTCCGCCGTCTGCGCGCACCAAAGCATATCCCATCCGCTCCCGCAGCGCAAAAAGCACTCTGCCCAAAAGCACATTGGCATTGGCGCGCTGCAAATGAATGTCCGAGCCGGAATGTCCGCCCTTTAAGCCGCGAATATGAATCGAAAAGACATCCGTCCCCGCTTTTCTTTGCTCCCGCTTCGCCGGTAGATATACGCGCATCCGTCTGCCGCCGCAGCAGCTCACCATCAAGTATCCCTCCTCCTCCGTATCCATATTCAGAAAACGCTTGCCCTCCAAATCGGATACATCAAAGGCAGCGGCACCGCCCATGCCAATTTCCTCCTCCACGGTGAAAATGCACTCCAACGGTGGATGCGGAATCTCTTCCGAATCCAGAAGCGCCAACATATAGGCTACGGCAATGCCATTATCCGCCCCCAAGGTTGTCCCTCTCGCGCGGATGTTATCCCCGTCCACATAAAGCTTCAGCGGTTCGGTCAAAAAATCATGCACCGTATCCTCGTTTTTATCGCAAACCATGTCGATATGCCCCTGCAAAATCAATGTAGGGGATATCTCATAGCCTTTTGTACCGCCTTTTTTTATCAACACATTCTTTTTTTCATCCTGACGGCAAAAAAGTCCTCGCTCCTTCGCAAATGCTACAATAAAATCACTGATGGCTTGCTCATGAAAGCTGCCGTGCGGAATATTGCAAATCGCCTCAAAATAGTCAAACACCCCGTCGCAGCCAAGCCGACTCAAAACCTTCATCTTTTCTTTCCTCCCTGAAAAATTTCATTCCTGCTTATGATATGCCCCAAAAATTCTTCTGTCAATCTTGTTTCGACAAAAAATCTTATCTCTCTTTTTTCGCTGCAAGGCAGGAAAAACGACTAAAATCCGCCAATTTTCATGGCAGTATGTTCCTGACATAAAGTGCCGCCCACCGCAAATACTAAGCTTGCAACACCAAGAAACACAAACCAAAAAAATCAGCAAATGACAAGGAGGTTATAAAGATGAGCAACAGCAATAACACCACAGGCAACAAAATCAACGTCCCCGAAGCCAAGGCGGCAATGGAGCAGTTTAAGTTTGAGGTAGCCAACGAAATCGGCGTCCCCTTGAAGAAGGGCTATAACGGTGACCTGACTTCCGCGCAGAACGGTTATGTCGGCGGCTATATGGTAAAAAAGATGATTGAAAAACAAGAAGAACTGATGGCGGATAAGAAGCAGGGCTAAGTCCCCTCTCTCCCCCAAAAACGACAAAGTCCCTTTGCGGATAATATCCGCAAAAGGACTTTTTTTCATGTATCGTATTTTACGAGGCACTGCCCCGCACAATCGTCCCCGCCGTCTCCCGCATACCGGAGCAAACCGTCAGCGGAATGTCAAATTCCCGCGCCAATTCCACAGAGCGGCTGTGCAAAACCTGTGCACCGTTCAATGCCATGCGAAGCATATCGTCATAGGAAATTTCATCCAGCTTCCTTGCTTCCGGAACCTTCCTCGGATCCGCCGTATAAACGCCATCCACATCCGTGTAAATCTCGCAGGCATCTGCGTGCAGCGCTGCCGCCAGCGCAACCGCCGTCGTATCAGATCCACCTCTGCCCAAGGTCGTATAATCATGCTTCTCGTTGACCCCCTGAAAGCCCGTGACCAGCACGATTTTCTTTTGCACCAGTTCTGCAAAAATCCGTTCCGTATCAATTTTCGTAATTCTCGCATCCCCGTGAACGGCTGTGGTATGTATCCCCGTCTGGAAGGCATTGAGAGAAACCGCAGGCACGCCGAGACTTTCCAGCGCCATCGCCATCAGGGCAACGGACATCTGCTCGCCAATGGCAAAAAGCATATCCATCTCCCGCAGAGAGGGCATCGTGTTTATTTCCTTCGCCTGCGCCAGCAAGCGATCGGTCATATCTCCCATGGCGGAAAGCACAACCACAACCGCATTGCCCCTTTCGTATTCTCGGATACATCGTCTCGCTACATAAAAAATACGCTCCCTGTCCGCAACGGTCGTTCCGCCGAATTTTTTTACCACAAGCATAGCTGCCGCCCCTTTCCTTTCGTATTCTCCGCTTACTTTATTTTATGCAGCACAACTTGCAAATAAAATACATTTTATGCTATAATTATTGCAAAAAATGCTATCAGGAGACTCAAAATGGAAACAAATTATGAAAAACGCGGCTATCTTCTGGATGATTTCCGCTTGTTTCATCTCAAGGATAAAAACGGTACGAATATCTCCTATCATTATCATGAATTCTGCAAGCTGCTGCTTCTGTGCAGCGGCCATGGCAGCTATATTGTAGATGGACAGCGCTACACCCTGCGCACAGGTGACGCTGTCCTCATCGGCAGCCAATGCGTCCATCGACCGGAATTTGAAGCAGGGGTGCTCTACGAGCGCATCATCATTTATATCTCACCGCAATTTTTGCAGCAGCAGTCCACGCCGGATTGCCGACTAGCAGAAATTTTCAGCAAAAGCCCCGTCCTGCATCCGGAAAATTTTCGGGAGCTGTTGACGCAGGCAGAGGCCTTGGAGCAGGAATTGGCGGACAATGCCTATGGCAGAGCCATCCTTGGCAACAGCCTTTTGCTCAGGCTTTTGATTACGCTTGCCCGCAGCCGCCCCTCCTCCTCCGCCTTTGCAAAGCCCATTGCGCCGACCGACCGCCGTATTGCGGATTTACTACGCTATATCGACGCGCATCTGACAGAGGAAATTTCCATAGACCGATTGTCTGAGGATTTTTTTATCAGTAAATTTCACATGATGCGCCTGTTTCGGCGGGAAACCGGGTGCTCCATCCATGGCTATTTGCAGGAACGCCGTCTGCTCCATGCAAGAGAACTCATGCGGCAGGGCGTTTCCGCCACAGAAAGCTGCTTCCTCTCCGGCTTCGGCAGCTATTCCTCCTTCACCCGCGCCTATGCCAAGCACTTCGGCACCACCCCGACGGGTCGAAAGGGCTCCCCTGCCGAGGAAACATATGAATAACCAGCTTATTTTCTTAGCACACAAAAAAGAGTGAAATCCCCAAAATACAAGAATTTCACTCTTTTTTTATTTCCGCCAATCCTATTGCAAATAAAAATTATTTCAAATTGAAGAACGCATCCACGCCCAAATATTCTGCCGCATCGTCCAGCTCCTCTTCAATTCTCAGCAGCTGGTTATATTTTGCCACACGGTCTGTTCTTGCTGGTGCGCCCGTCTTAATCTGCCCTGCATTCACCGCAACCACAATATCCGCAATCGTTGCGTCCTCCGTCTCGCCGCTTCTGTGGGAAACAACCGCCGTCATCTTGTTTCTGTTCGCCAGCTGAATTGCATTGAAGGTTTCCGTCAGCGTACCAATCTGATTTACCTTAATCAGAATGGAGTTGCCTGCCTTGAGGTCAATGCCCTTCTGCAATCTTTCCGTATTGGTCACAAACAGGTCGTCGCCAACCAGCTGAATCTGTCCGCCCAGCTCCTTTGTCAGAAGCTGCCAGCCTGCCCAGTCCTCTTCTGCCAAGCCGTCCTCCAGAGAAACCAGAGGATATTTTGCAACCAAAGCCTTCCAGAAATCCACCATTTCTTCGGATGTTCTGACAATTTCTTTGCCCAGCATCCTGCTTTCGCCGGGGAAATGATATTTGCCGTCCTTTTCATCATACAGCTCCGTTGCGGCAGCATCCAGCGCAATCTTGATGTCCTCGCCCCATTTATAGCCTGCGGCTACAACCGCCTCTTGAATCAGGTCAATCACTGCATCCGCTGTCGGCAAGTCAGGTGCAAAGCCGCCCTCGTCGCCAACTGCCGTAGAAAGCCCCTTGTCCTTCAGTACCTTCTTCAGCTTATGATAAATCTCCGCGCACATTCTCAGCGCTTCCTTGAAGGAGGGCGCACCAACGGGCATAATCATAAATTCCTGAATATCCACAGTATTGTCTGCGTGCTTCCCGCCGTTCATAATGTTCATCATAGGCACGGGCATCGTCTTTGCATTGAAGCCGCCCAAATACTGATACAGAGGCAAATCCAACGCCTCTGCCGCTGCCTTTGCAACTGCCATGGAAACGCCCAAAATTGCATTTGCGCCCAGCTTGCCCTTGTTGGGTGTGCCGTCCAGTGCAATCATTGCCTTGTCAATCGCAACCTGATCCAGTGCGTTCATGCCGATGATGGCATCTGCAATGATATCGTTTACGTTATCTACGGCATCTTGTACGCCAACGCCATTATATCTGTCGCCGCCGTCCCGCAGCTCCACCGCCTCAAACGCGCCCGTAGATGCGCCGCTGGGAACCGCCGCACGCCCCATAATGCAATCATCCAGAATGACCTCTACCTCAACGGTGGGGTTACCTCTGGAGTCCAGAACCTCTCTTGCGTATACATCCGTAATTTCATAATAGCCTTTCATTTTTTATCCTCCTTCATTGTTTTGACAAATGCCATTGTCCAAATTTTTATTTCCCTACCAATAAGCTTGTGCCTGTCATTTCCGCAGGCTTTGGTAACCCCATCATCTCAAGCAGCGTCGGCGCAATATCCGCCAGCTTGCCGCCCTCGCGCAGTCCCACGCCGTCCGTGTAATTCACCAGAATAAAGGGAACGGGGTTTGTGGTATGCGCCGTAAAGGGCGCGCCCGTTTCGTAATCAATCAGCTGATCACTATTGCCGTGGTCAGCGCAGAGAAACATCTGCCCGTTCACCGCAAGCAGTGCATCCACCACTCTGCCTACACAAGCATCCACCGTTTCCACCGCCTTGATTGCAGCGGGAAGCACACCTGTATGCCCGACCATATCGGGGTTCGCATAGTTTACAATAATTAAATCATATTCCTCGGAAGAAATCGCCTTGACCAATCCGTCCGTTACCGCAACCGCGCTCATCTCCGGCTGTAAATCATAGGTCGCAACCTTCGGAGAAGGCACAAGCCAACGATCCTCATTGGGGTTCGGTTCTTCCACGCCACCGTTGAAAAAGAAGGTAACGTGCGCATATTTTTCCGTTTCCGCCGTTCTGAGCTGTGTGAGCCCCAGAGAGGAAATATATTCCCCCAGCGTATTTTTCAGTCTCTGTGGCTTGAATGCAACCTCCTTATTGGGAATCGTCACATCGTATTCCGTAAAGCAGATATATTTCAAATCCTGCGGTACACTTTCTCTTTGGAAACCGTCAAAATCGGGGTCACAGAGAGAACGTGTGATTTCTCTTGCCCGGTCGGGGCGGAAATTATAGAAAATGACTGCATCATGGTCGCTGATTTTCGCCGTCGCCCTGCCGTCCTCCGTTACGATAACCGTCGGCAGAACAAATTCATCCGTCTTGCCCGCGTCATAGGAATCCTTAATGGCCTGCACCGCATCGGTTGCCGTCGTTCCTCTGCCCAGCACCATGGCGTTGTATGCCTCCTGCACGCGCTCCCAGCGCTTATCTCTGTCCATGGCGTAATATCTGCCCATCACGGTCGCGATTTTCCCTACACCGATTTCGCGCATTTTTTCCTCCAGCTGTGCCGCATATTCCGCGCCGGAGGTCGGCGGCGTATCTCTGCCGTCCAGAAAGGCGTGAACAAAAACCTTTTCCAAGCCGTTTCTTTTTGCCAGCTGCAATAAGGCATACAGGTGGGTATTATGGCTGTGTACGCCGCCATCGGAAAGCAGACCATACAGATGCAATGCGGAGTTATTTTTCTTGCAATGCTCCACCGCCACCAAAAGCTCGGGATTCTCAAAGAAATCACCATCCTCAATCGCCTTTGTGATACGTGTCAGCTCCTGATAAACAACACGCCCTGCGCCCATATTCAGATGTCCAACCTCGGAATTACCCATCTGCCCTGCCGGCAAGCCAACGTCCAATCCGCTGGCATAGCCCTGCACAAAAGGGTATTTCTGCATCAGCCCGTCCAAAACAGGGGTATTTGCCTGCTTTATGGCGTTTCCCTCCATTTTTTCATTCAGACCGAAGCCGTCCAAAATCATCAAAACCGTTGTTTTTTTCTCCATTTTTCCTCCATTCTTCGAGGAATCCTCTCCCCGAATCCCATAGCGGGTATCATGGTGAGCCTGTCTACACAGGAATTTAAGCGTGTACGATAGAAATAAATTCTTCCTTCAGACTTGCACCGCCAACCAGACCGCCGTCAATATCCTCCATCGCAAACAGTTCCGCCGCATTTTTTTCGTTGACGCTGCCGCCGTACTGGATGCGGAGCTCTTCTGCAACTTCCTTGCCGTACAGCTCCGCCAGAACAACACGAATCGCATGGCAGACCTCTTGCGCCTGTGCTGCGGTTGCGGTTTTGCCCGTACCGATTGCCCAGATAGGCTCGTAGGCAATGACAACCCTTCTCACATCCTCGATGGAAACGCCCGCCAGTCCGCGCTTGATCTGTATACGCACCCACTCAAGCGTAATGCCCGCCTCTCTCTGCTCCAATGCTTCCCCGCAGCAAAGAATCGGCACAAGCCCTGCCTCCAGGGCCTTTTTCACCTTCTGATTGACCGTTTCGTCCGTTTCGCCGAAATACTGTCTGCGCTCGGAATGTCCCAGAATAACATAGCCAACGCCCATCTCCTTCAGCATAGAAGCGGAAATTTCTCCGGTATATGCACCGCTTTCCGCAAAATGCATATTTTCCGCACCCACGCCGATGCCCGTACCTGTAAGCTCCTCCAGAACAGGATATAAGTCAACGAATGGCACGCAAAATACCACCTCAACTGCATCAGAAGCGACCCTATCCTTCATTTGCTTGCAAAACTCTGCCGCCTCCTTGGGTGTTTTATTCATTTTCCAGTTACCCGCAATGATTTTTTTCCTCATGCTTCGCTTTCCTCTCCTTCCGCAGCAAATTGCCTTTCTGCCGTAATTTCAATTTTCCGCACCACGTCCGCGCCGCTCATACCGGATGTAACCATGATGCGGGGAATGGCATTTCTTTTGGTATTTCCCGTAATTACGCCGTTTTCCACCGTAAATTGCAGCACATAGCCATCCTCCTCAAGAAGACGCTGTGACTCCTCGGTATATTGCCCGTTGGGATATGCCATCGCCTTTACGCGCCTTCCGCCGAGGCTCGCGTTGAGTGTCTCCTCGCTCCTTTGCATGGAGGCAAGGAAGCTTTCCTCCTCCCCTGCCACCACCGGCTGATGATCCGCCGTATGGCTGTAAACCTTCACATATCCCGATTTTTCCATTTCCGCGGCTTGGCTCCATGTAAATTTCTGTATGCCAATCTGATTGGTTACATAATCCGTCACCGCAAACACGGAGGCCGGCACACGGTATTTTTTGAACAGCGGATACGCCAAATCGTAATTGCTGTAATACCCGTCATCCATGGTAATGCAGAGATATTTCTTCCCCGATCCAAGGCCATTCCCATCCTTCCTCTTTTCTGCTGTGGCAAGCAGGCTGTCCAGCCTCTCCAAAGAAATCATTGTGTAGCCCTGCGATTGAAAATAGCGCAGCTGGCTCTCCAGCTCCTTCGTAGTCGTCACCACACCGTTGCCGCTCCCCATATTCCGGATGGCGAAATGATGATACATCAAAACGGGAATATATTCCCCCTCCAACGCCTCCGCGTCCTCCGCCGTATCGACCACCCGCGCAAATTCCTCCGCCGCAAGAGCCATAGAGGCCGAGCCGAACGAAAATATTGCCGCAAGCACCGCCGCGATTGCTCTTCTCTTTTTCATTTTTCCGCTGTTCCCTCTTATTTGTCGTCCACTGCAACCACGCCGGGCAGCTCCTTGCCCTCCAAAAATTCCAGAGATGCCCCGCCGCCTGTGGAAATATGTGTCATTTTATCGCCATAGCCAAGCTGATTGACTGCCGCCGCAGAATCGCCGCCGCCGATGATTGTAGTCGCATCAACGGACGCCATTGCCTCCGCAACTGCCTTTGTGCCTTTTGCGAAGTTTTCAAATTCAAATACGCCCATAGGCCCGTTCCAGACAACGGTTTTTGCGCCTTTGATTGCATCCGCGAACCGCTTTCTTGTTTCCTCTCCAATATCCAGACCCATCCATCCGTCGGGAATTTCCCCCGCCGGTACGGTTTTATATTCCGTGTCATTCTTGAATTCCTTTGCAACCACGGTATCCACAGGCGTTAAAAGCTTTACGCCCCTTTCCTCCGCCTTTTTCATCATTTCCTGTGCGTAAGGAATTTTATCCTCCTCCAGAAGGGAATTGCCGACCCTGCCTCCCTTCGCCGCCGCAAAGGTATACGCCATGCCGCCGCCGATAATCAGCGTGTCCACCTTTTCCAGCAGGTTATTGATGACATTGATTTTATCGGATACCTTTGACCCGCCCAGAATTGCCACAAAGGGTCTTTTCGGATTATTTACGGCATTGCCGAGGAATGTGATTTCCTTCTCCATCAAGTACCCCACTGCGGATTCCTGCACAAATTTTGTCACACCAACGGTAGAGCAGTGTGCCCTGTGGCTTGTGCCAAAGGCATCGTTTACAAAGATCTCCGCCAGAGAAGCCAGTTCCCTGCTGAAATTTTCTTCGTTCTTTGTCTCTTCCTTTCTGTAGCGCGTATTTTCCAGAAGAATCACATCGCCGTTCTGCATCGCCGCAACCGCCGCCTTTGCATTTTCGCCGACTACGTTGTCGTCCTTCGCAAAAATGACCTCCTTTCCCAGTAATTCGGAAAGTCTCTTTGCCACAGGTGCCAGAGAAAGCTCCGGCTTTACCTCGCCCTTGGGCTTTCCCATGTGTGAGCAGAGAACCACCCTCGCGCCGTCGCCCATCAGCTTTTGAATGGTCGGCAGAGCCGCCGTAATTCTGCTTTCATCCGTAATCACACCGTCCGCAAGCGGCACATTAAAGTCGCATCTCACCAATACGCGCTTTCCCGTCACCTGCAAATCGTCCACCGTTTTTTTATTCAGCATTTGTCCTGCTCCTTTCTTGATTCGATACAACTGCTTCTACCGAAAAAACCGCCTCTTTCAGTTTTCCCAAAGCCGCCCTCTATTATCAAAAAGCTTCGTCCTTTTCTTTGGGACAAAAAATGTCCCTCAACCGCTATTATACGCTAAGATTTACTTTCCCGCAAGCCTTAACATTTCCAATGCTGCACCCTCGTCCGTCACAAAAATGCCGTTCGGAATACTGTGGCTGACCGCAAGCAGGCTTTCCGCCTTTTTTTTGCCGCCCGCCACCACAATAATGCAATCCATCTTCTTAATATCAGCAAAATCAATGCCGATGGAGCAGGTTTCATAAAGCACCCTGCCCGTTTGATCGAAATAGTAGCCGCACGCCTCCGCAACAGCATGATCCCTTTTCAACTGCTCGCGCACAGATACGTCCAAGCGGCGTTTTTCCGCAAGCTCCAAGGCATTGCCCACACCCAGAAGCAGCATATTCGCCTGCTCCATTTCCGCAATCGTCTCGGAAATATCAGGATCCTTTTTCATTTCCTCCAACACCATCGGGCTTAAATTATCCGGCAGATGCAAGAGCCGATAATCCGCCTGTAGCTTTTCCGCAAGCCTCGCCGCCAGCGTATCCGCCTGCAGCTCCAGTCTCCGTCCGATGCTCCCCCTTGCGGGCAGCACCATCTTCGCCATCGGTATCGTCGCCTCCTGCACCGCCTGCACCAGCTCCGCCATGGCAGAGCCGCCCGTAATGGCAATCCGCAAATCCGCCGTCGTGTTTTCGGAAAGCACTCTCGCTGCAAGCTGCCCCATTTCCTTTTTTGCGCGTTCGCCGCTGTCGCTGTCTCCCTGTGCAATAAAAACCTTCTGCGCGCCCAAGGCATCCGTCAGCCGTTCCTCCAAAACAGAAAGCCCTGTCAAAACGGAGAAAATCGTCTCCAATCCCGTCAAAACCTCCGTACCCTCTTCTGTCAGGCTCATTCCGATTTTGGAAATATGCACCAATCCCTGCGCGCTCAGCCGTTCAATCTCGCTCCGCACCGTCCGTTCCGTCATCCCCAAAGAAAGCACCACCAGCCGTCTGCCGCAGGGCTGTAGCAGCCGAACCGTTTTCAAAACACGGTAGCGCTTGACCCATTCTGCTGTCAAATCCGGCGCAATTTTTTTCATCAGTTGCAATTTTTGCTCCATATCCTCACACACCTACACCTTATTTGGCTGTCTTTTATCCCGCAAGCTCTGTGTTTGTCCCATCCACTCGAAAAAAAGAGGGTGTCAGCAAAATTTTTACCTCACCCTCTTTTTGATTAAGCCTTTTCTACCTTTACGGAATCATCCACATCCTTGTCTGTACAACAGCATTCGTCACCGTCGCAAAGCTCTTCGTCAAGGTCGTCCCAGTCGTAATCCCATTCCTCATCATATTCATCCTTCATTCTGGTTTTCAAAAGATAAACCACACCGACCGTTACGGCAATCAGCACAACGGATACCAGCGCAATTACGGCAAACAGAGTCCTTCTGTCCTCTCCGCCCTTCAGAATAATGATTCTGTCCTTCAAACCATCCAAACTCGGTACTGCCTCAAAATATTTTTTCATAGCTGTCCTTCTCCTTTCGCTTTTATGATTTGCTCCCACCGAATTTCTTTCTCAAAAATTCTTTGTTTTTTCGCATTTCACTATATTCATAGTATGCTTTTTTCAAGATCTGGCGTTCATCGTTAAATTTCAGCAGATGATAAGCTTCATGGAACTTATAGAATCCGGCATCGGCAAAATATTCCTCGCTCTGCGGCTTGCAGTAAAAGGAATTGGTGCTCATCAGATACCAATGCACCGTTTTGTTGACCGTATCCTCACTACCCTTAAAGGTATACTGGGTCTTTCCGACGTATTTGATAATCTCGCCGTTCGCCCCGCTTTCCTCCTTTACCTCGCGCAAAGCCGTCTGCCGATAGGTTTCGCCTTCCTCCACCGTTCCCTTCGGAAGAACCCAGCCCATATATCTGCCGTTCTGATTTTTATACAGCAGAAGGATCTTCCACTTGTATATCACAACGCCGCCGCAGCTGACTGCTTCTATCATCGTTTTTTCCTCCCGCCTATTCGGTTCGTACATCGGTTATAGTATATCCTGTTTTTTTCTCTTTTTCAAGGCATTTCCAAAAAGATTCTCTCCAAACTATCCTTCCTTTGGCAAATTCCGCCGAAAAGGCGAACAAGCCTGCATCTCTCTGATTTTTCCAAACCCCGAAATCCAGAGCCAAGCCTCCAGAAGTACAAAAAGCATCCAAAAAACAGATTCCCTCTTCAGAAGAAAATAATTATATAGCGCGTGTGCCAGATACGGGCAGAAAAAAGCAAGCGGCAAATATCCCTTTCGACTGCGATATTTCCCCAGCGCAAAATAATACCCCATCTGCACGCCAAACAGCCCATGCCCCGGCACAGAAAGCAGCGCCCGTGCCACCGCTGTTTCATATCCGCCGAGAATCGGATGCGTCACATAAACGATGTTCTCCGCCCAAGCAAAGCCGAGCGAAACAAATACGCCGTAAACAATCCCATCCAACGGCTCATTAAAATTGCGGTTGCCCCATATCAGAAAAAACAGAAACAGAAATTTCACTGCCTCCTCCACCCCCGCCGAGCTGAAAAAGGCCGCGTAAAACGGCGTTTCCTCATGCGGCAGACGCAGCTCCAAAAAGCTCCCCAGCGCATACACCACCGCCGCCGTATACAGCCCGAATAAAATCCCCAGAAAGAGCATTTTCCAAGGCTCCTTTTCATATTTATCCTTGATATAAAGAAAAAATAACCCTGCCGCGACAGGTGTACTCGCAAGCTCCACAAGCATTATGCTTCTCCTTTCCGCCCGATTTTCCTTAGTTTTCGCAGAAAAAAAAGAAAGTATCAGAAAAATTTCTGTCAAAAGCAAAAAAGGCTGACCTCTAAAAGGTCAGCCAAAAATTTACTTTATTCTATTTTTTTAATCAGATGCCCATGCTGCGCACAATCAGCATTTTCTGCACCTCAACCGTGCCGCCATTGCAGCCACCTTTTGCAGCTGCTCCGCATTGAAGTATTTCGCCATGGAAATTGCCTGTGTGGGGTCGGGGTTGTTTTCCTGTTCGTGCAGTGCGTTTTCTGCAAAAAGCTGCATCCCCTTTGTCAGCGTTGCCATCTCTACAACGGCGTGCTGTATGCTCTGGAAGCTTTTCAGCGGCTTGCCAAACTGCTTGCGTTCTGTAATAAACCGGCTTGCGCGTTCTGTCATTGTCTTTGCCAAACCCGTTGCCATGAAGGAAACTACTAAGCGTTCCAGCATACCTGTCTTGCGGAAGGTGCTCCAAGCCTTTTCCGGTGCTTCTTCGCCGCCCAGAACCTGTGTTTTTGCCAGATATACGTTTTCCGGCTTGATATGGCAGGAAGGATGTATTTCGCCGCCTGTCATGCGTGCAAGAGGCTCCACTGTAACGCCTGCCGTCCCCTTCGGAATCATAAATACGCCGAAGGATTTCGGATTTTCGGGGTTTGTTTTTGCTACGGCAAGAATAATGTCCGCTGTTGCCGCGCCTGTAATATAATTTTTTTCGCCGTTCAGCACATAGCCGTCACCGTCTGGTGCTACGGTTGTTTTTGCCGCCGCCGTATCAGAACCTGCATCGGGTTCTGTCAGCGCAAAAGCAAGCTTCATCTTCCCTTCCGCAACCTTTGTCAGGATATCCGCCTTCTGCGTCTTTGTGCCCTGATAAGCCACACAAAGCGGTGCCAGCAGACCGCCTACCATATAAATATTCGCAAGTACGCCGCTTTTTCCTGCCAGTGTGCTGATTACGGCATACGCCTTTGCCATGTCTCCCTTTTGCGGTTCCGTTACGTCAGAATCGGAAAATCCAAAGCGAAGCAAATCCTTTTCTGCCAGCGCAGCCAGAACCTCTGCCACAACATCCTGCTCATACGCGCTGTTCAAATCGTATTTGTTCAAAAATTCCTCTGCCACTGCCTCTGCTCTCTGTACATACTCCTGCATTGCTGTCATTTCTCATCTTCCTTTCTTGTTCATTTCCACTTTTTTGTCAGTTTTCTACAGTTTTTGTTTGCAAAATAACAAAGTTTTTCTTGCAATCTTTCCTCCTTCCGTTTCGATTGGGGATTGTTGTTTTTACAGAAGCATGAAAAAAGCCGACACTTTCCCAATCCTTGAGATTGTAGAAGCCATCAGCTTTGAAAAAACGGTTTAGGTTTGCACCAAGGGAGAGCATCATTCCCTGTTAACAGATTAACATAGAATAGCTTGTATGTTAACTATTTGTTTGCGAAATATTCTGATTGCAAAAAAAGAGCATCCCTTAAAAAGAAATGCTCTTTCAGATTTTTTATTCTGTTTTAATCGCCGTCAATGCGCTCAGCTTCATTGCGCGCTGTGCAGGCAAATATCCCGCCAGAATCCCGACCGCCGTAGAAAAGACGACCCCGCCCAATGCCAGCCAAATCGGGATGGAGGATTGCATGGTGCTGCCCTGCCTTCCCGCAACAAAATTGACCAAAAGGGATACGACATAGCTGACAACAATCCCTGCAATTCCGCCGGAAAAGCCGATAAATGCCGCTTCCGTTAAAAACAAGGCCTTAATATCCTGCAAGGACGCACCAATGACCTTCATAATGCCGATTTCCTTTGTCCGCTCATAAATCGCCATAACCATGGTATTCGTAATGCTGATGGCGGCAACCACCATGGAAATCGCACCAATCGCGCCCAGCACGATACGCAACATCCTCGTTGTCTCCTTCATGGATTCCAACTCATCCGTCAAGCTAGAGGCACGAAAGCCCATATCCTTGATTTGCTGCTGCACGCCCTGCACGTTATCCATGGTATCTACCTTAACCATCACCTGCTCGTATTCCTTGCTCTTATTTTGCGTAGAGGAACTTCCGCCGCCGGATTGCTTCGCCGTCCAAGTGTTGTATTCCTTTTGCAGCTTTTCTACCTCCTTGATGGGCATAATCACGCTGTATCCATCGTTGCTGTCGGCAGACATCGTCCCAACCGCATCCACCTTCAGCGGCTTCACGGTCTTGTCCGCATTGCGCGTGCCATAATTCCAATCGTAGGTAATGCTGATGGGGTCATTCAAAACATCCACCTGCGGTGCCTCCGTGGAATATCGCATTTCCCAGCTCAGCTTCGGGTTATAAAACTGTACCGCCCCACCGACCACAATGGCTTTGCTGTCCTCCGCGGTCAGTGCGCGTCCGTCCTCCACGCGATAGCCCAATGCTGTCATCGCGCCCGGCTCAATACCGATAATATTCGCATCCGCAACATATCTCCCCGAAATCAGATACATATAGGTCTGAATCACCGGAGAAACCGCCTCCACATTTTCCAGCTGTCGGAAGCTTTCCACCGCCTTCCCGTCCAAGGTGTTCGTCTTCTTCTGCTGTGTCACAGCGCCCGTATCGGCATTATATTCCATGCCCCCGCTCGGATAAACATTGATAACCTGCAAATTGCCCCAGCTTTCCAGCTGCTTTGCAAAGCCCTTGTTCATCCCGATCCCGATGGAAATCATGACCACAATAGAGGCTGTGCCGATAATCACACCAAGCACGGTCAAAACGGTACGCAGCTTCCTTTTCCAGAGATTCCGCAGTGCCATATCAATTATGTCTTTTTTGTTCATAAGGACATCCCCTCTTTATCATCCTCGTGAATGACCTCTGTAACCTCCTCTACAAAATCATCCTCTTCGTTGTCCTCTTCCGTAAAATCGTCAACATCGCTCACGCTTTCCGCCGTGCTGTGGGGCGGCTCCTTCTGCTTTTTCATAAACAGTACCAATCCCCCTGCCAGCGCAAGCAGCAGCACAATTCCGATTGCAATATGCTTCTTGTCCAAGGGTGCATTGCTGTCCGTGTTCTCTCCATCATCTATCGCAATAGGCTCCGTCACCTGCAACACCATGTCCCTGCGCTGCTCCACCGTTTCCCCGCTGGGATCCTGATAGGAAATAACAATGCTGACGGGAATCTCTCCCGTTCCGTAGGGCGTAATGGTCGTTTCAAAATAATCACTGTTGCCGGAATCCATGTTGCCGATATAGGTGTTCTTGTTCTGGCAGTCAACATCGCCCTCTACCTGAATCATCACATTATTCAGCGTCACCTTCCCCGTATTGTAGTAGTTAAAGGAAATCGTCACAGGTGTCCCCTGCTCCACGCTCTCCGGTATGCTAAAGTCGTCAATCTGCAGCTCTGTTACCTGCTTTACATTGATACCCAAAAGCTCCGTTGCCGTATATTCCTTGCCACTGCTGTCCTCATATTCAAAATTTACCGTCAGGGTATAGGTCTTCGGCTGTGCATCCGGCACCACATAAAGCCGCAGCGCCTTATCCACCGTCCGCTTCGGACTGATAGAGTCGAAATAGAAGGTGTTGCTGCTGTTGACAGGCGTGAAGATATTCCCCGATTTCTGCGTCTCGGAGGATGTCTCCTCTGCCAGAGTCAAAAACATCTTGATATTCTTAACCGCCTTATCCTTATGTGTATTCATCAGCGTCATGTTTAGGTCAAATTCCTGCCCCGCCATCACAATCAAGGGATCGCAGCTGTAATTGCTCACAATGATTTTCGGCTTGCTGCTGTTCTCATCCTTTTCGGGATTGCTCACATTCACCCCCGCAAATTGCTTAAAGGTCGTCGTTGCCGTGCCTCCGGAGGTATATTCCACCGTAAACTGTATGGATTGATTCTGTGATTCCGATGCCGCCGTGCCCGCAAAGGTAAAGCTGAAATGTGTGCTGCTGCCCGGTTCCAGAGAGGAAACGGTTTTTCTGCTTGCGGATTTTGGTACAACCGCAGAGCTGTCCACTGCCTCTGCCGTAACCACAATATCCTTCGCAGTAACCGCACCCTTGTTCTGCAAATCAAAGGAAATGGTAAAATTCTGATTGACACCGTAAACACCTGTCGGCTCCTGCATATTCCGAATTTCCAGATCCGCCTTTCTGCCCGCCACACCGCCGACATTGATATAGAACTGATTCGTCTTTTCATATTCCTTGCCGTATGCACTCTGATATTTTACCTTAATGGAAACAGGATAATTCCCTGCCGCCATATCCGCGGAAGCAACCAGAGGAAAACGGAAGTCCGTGCTGCCGCCCATCGCCAGCTTGGAAATCATCTTGCTGTTGAATCCGCTCGCCAAGCTGATGCCCTCCGTCGTCAGGTTATCCAACGAAAGCTCAATCTGATACATATCCTGTCCGCCTGTATTTTTCAGGCTCCCGCTCAAATATACGCTGCTGCCGGGGCTCATAGTCTCCGGAGTCAGCTTCACATCCGAGAGCGTAAAGCCCGGCTCCGTATCAAAGCCCTTCATCTTCAAATACAGTGTCATCGACCCGCTTCTTGCGCTTCCCCCGCGGGTGCTGTATGTATAATCAATCGGCACACTGTAGCTGCGTTCCGTCACATCTCCGTCCACTGTTACCTGCAAGGTCACCTTCTTATAAGCATTTGCGCCCATATCGCCCAAATCCTCGCCTCCCCGTATCGCCACTCGTAATGGGGATGCCGCTGAGGCAGCACGCGGCTGCACCGTAACATTTTCTGCCGTGCCTGTGCCCTTGTTTTTTACCTGTAAATCAATTGTTGTCGTCTTGCCCGCTTCAATTTCATATACACCGTCGCCGCTGATCACAATGTTGCCTTCTCCTTCTTCAGCAAAGCTGTATTGCCCCGCCGCAAGAGAAAGTACCATCGCCAGTGCAAAGATTCGCCGTATCCATTTCTTATTCATAGCCACTCTCCTCTTGATTCCGTATCCGTTTCTGTATTTTTTCTATTTTTCCGTCCTGCAACACCACAATGCGATCCGCATAATCCGCCAATTCCTGGTCATGTGTAACAATCACCAGCGTTTGGCGGTTCTTTTTCGCCATTCCCGTAATCAAATCCATCATTTCATAGGTCGTTTTGGTATCCAGATTGCCCGTCGGCTCGTCGGCAAAAACCACCGGCGGCTCGTTCACAAAGGCGCGGGCAATGCTGACGCGCTGCTGCTGTCCGCCGCTCATCTCGAAGGGCTTGTGCTTGGCGCGCTCCGCCAGACCGACTGCCGCAAGCATCTCCATGGCGCGCTCCGTCCGTTCCTTCAGAGGCACCCCCCGAAAAATCAAGGGTAGCGTCACATTCTCCAATGCGGTCAAGGTCGGCAGCAAATGATAGGATTGAAATACAAATCCGACATATTGCCTGCGAAAGTCCGCAAGCTGGTTTTCATCCATCCGCTCGATATGCTTGTTATGAAACAGGATTTTCCCCTCCGTCGGCTTCTCCAATCCCGCAATCAGATTCAAAAGCGTGGACTTGCCGGAGCCGGATTTTCCGAATAGGCAGCAAACCTCCTCTTGGTGAATATTCAGCGATATATGATCCACTGCGTGAATAAATTCGCTCCCCATCTGAAATACCTTGGAAACATCGCGGATACGAATGATATTTTCCGCCACAGGCATTCCTCCCCTTCTTTGTACATTGTCTCGTATCCCAAACAAATTCGCCTTTGTTCGGCATCACAAAACCATGTTATCATAGAGTTGTTACAAAATATATCCCCAATTTCTTACAATTTTTTTAATCTGATTTTAATCAAAAAAACGGCTCTCCCTCTGCTTCCAAAAACAGGCGAGAGCCGTCGGTATCCTTTCCTCAAATCCTAAATTTTTCCAATCTGTTCGCGGATTCCTCGTCCACATAAATCTCAAGCAGAACCCCCTCGCCGGTATGCTCCTCGCGGATAATCTCACATCTGCCGTGAATCCATCCGATTAAGCCTCCCTCCGTATAAGGCACCAGCGCCGTAACGGATTTTCGGAAGCTTTGCAAAAGCCGTTCCACCCGTTCCAAAAGCAAATCCATGCCGTCCCCGTTTGCCGCAGAAATCGACACCATATCTCTTGCCGCGGCATCCGCCGGCAACGGCAATTCAATCTCTTTGTCCATCTTGTTAAAAACAGTGATAACCGGTGTATCCTCACAGCCGAGCCTCCGCAACGTATCGTAAACAACTCGCATATGCTCCGCCCGGTTCGCGTCCGCCGCATCCACAATATGCAGAAGAATATCCGCATATTGCAGCTCCTCCAGCGTCGCGCGGAATGCCTGCACCAGATGATGCGGCAGCTTCCGGATAAATCCGACCGTATCCGTCAGAAAAACCTCCGAGCCGCCCGGCAGCGCAATTTTTCTCGTGGTCGTATCCAACGTCGCAAAAAGCTTATCCTCCGCCAAAACGCCCGCGTCGGAAAGTCGGTTCAAAATCGTCGATTTTCCCGCATTGGTGTACCCCACCAAGGAAAGCACGGGAGTCCCCTTTTTGCTTCTCTGTGTCCGCAGCAGTTCTCTGTGTGTACGGATTTCCTGTGCCTCTCGGTTCAACTCCGCAATCCGATCCTTAATGTAGCGCCTGTCGGTTTCCAGCTTCTTTTCCCCGGGCCCTCTCGTGCCGATGCCGCCGCCCAAACGGGACATGGAGACGCCCATCCCCGTCAGTCGGGAAAGTCGATATTTCAGCTGTGCCAGCTCCACCTGGATTTTCCCCTCGCCCGATAGGGCTCTTGCAGCGAAAATATCCAGAATTACAATCGTTCTGTCCATCACCTTCGTCCCGAGCATCTGCTCCAGATTCCGCAGCTGTGCGGGAGAAAGCTCATCGTCGCAAACAATCCCCGTCGCATCATACGCCTGCACCATGATTTTCAATTCCTCGATTTTCCCTTTGCCAAGGTAATGCCCGGGGTGGATCCTCTCCCTTTTTTGTACCGCGCGTGCCACAGCCGCCCCTCCTGCCGTTTTTACCAGCTCCTCCAGCTCGTCCAGACAGGCATCCGTGTCCCTTTTTTCGTCCGTCTCGACCGCGACCAGAATCACTCGCTCCTCCGCTTCGTTTGTCTCATGCATCTCCTGCGCCATATCATACCTCCCGCAGCCACTCGCCCTCGAAGGAAAATTCCGCAGGCCCCGTCATATAAACGTGGTTGTCCGCTTCCTTCCATTCAATCGTCAATGTGCCGCCAATCAATTCCACATCCACTTTTCTCCCCGTTTTTCCATTCAAAACACAGGCAACCGCCGTTGCACTCGCCCCCGTGCCACAGGCCCATGTCTCTCCGCTGCCGCGCTCCCAAACGCGCATTTTCACGTGACCGTCATCCACAATTTCCACAAACTCCGTATTCACTCTGTCCGGGAAAATCGGATGAACCTCGAATACCCTGCCGTACCTCTCCACCGGGAATTCCACTACATCCCCCACAAAGGTAACCGCATGTGGATTCCCCATGGAAACGCAGGTAAATTCAAATTTCCTGTCCAAAATTTCCACCGTCTCGCCGATTACGGGCTGCTTTTTGCTCAAAACAGGAATTTCCGCCGCCGCAAGGATAGGCTCGCCCATATCCACCGTAACCCCTTCCACAACGCCGTCCCTTATGTGCAGCCGCAAAAGCTTAATGCCACCCAGAGTCTCCAGCGTAACCTCGTTTTTCTCCGTCAGCCCCTTTTCATAAACATATTTGCCGACACAGCGGGACGCATTCCCACACATCTTCCCCTCCGAGCCGTCCAGATTGAACATCCTCATGCGGAAATCCGCCACCTCTGAGGGCAGAATCAAAACCAGCCCATCTGAGCCAACACCAAAATGCCGCTCACTCATGGCGATTGCCAGCTTCTCCGGATTTTCCACCTTCTCCTCAAAGCAATTTATGTAAATATAATCATTCCCGCAGCCCTGCATTTTTGTAAATCGCATTGTCCTCACACTCCTTCTTGTCTCTCTTTCTTATGTAATACGGGCAAAGCTGCCCGTTTTTTCCTTCTTGTTATCCTTGCTTGCTTGCCTTCATCTGCTGCTCCTGCCCGACGTTGTGGTATAGCGTCAGGCACCACAGCCCCGCAAGTCCCACCAATGCAAAAATCACCCTCGCCAGCCAAAAAAGACTCCCGTGGAACAGCGCCGTCACCAAATCAAAGCCGAAAAAGCCAATCAGCCCCCAATTTAGCGCACCAATTACCACAAGGGTCAGCGCAATCAAATTCGTTGCCTTCATTGCAATTCCTCCTTTGCATCAAAATTCGGTAAATCCGTACGCTTAGTATTGCTAAAGAAGGCCTTTTTTATTTGAAAAATTTTTTCACTGCCGCGCCACAGTCGATTCCCTTGAGCTTCCCCACTGCGGAATAGCTGATTTTTTCGGCATCCGGCACCTCTCTCGCAACCGCAAGCACGTCCGCCGCCGTCACCGCCTCAATCTGCGCAATGACCTCCTCCGTTTCCTGCACCCTGTCCCGCAAAAGCAGGGAGGCCCCCGCAGAGGTCATGCGGTTTTGCGTGCTTTCCGTCCCAATGATGAAATTGGAAATCATCTGCTCCTTGGTCACCGCAATCAGCCGCGCAGAGAAGCCCTCCTCCCGCACTGCGCGCACCTCCTCGGCAATCAGCGCAAGCACCCGCTCCGCCTGATTCGGGTTCATGCTTGCACAAATCGTAAAAATTCCCGTATCCGCAAAGGCAGTCGTATAGCTGTATACCGAATAGGTCAGCCCATGTTCCTCCCGAATTTTCTGAAACAGCCGCGAGCTCATCCCGCCGCCGAAAAGCGTGTTGAAAACCGCCAGTGCGTATTTTTTCGGATGCTCTCTTTCAAATGCGGGAAAGGCAAGGCAAAGATGCATCTGCTCAATGTCCTTTTCCTTCTCCACGTGGGAAATGTGATATGTCGCACGCGTATCCTGCCATACAAAGGCTTCCTCCCGCTTCCATCTGCCGAATTTCTCGTTCAGCCGTTGCAGCATTTCCTCCGCCTCAAAATTTCCCGCCAGAGAAAACACAATATTTTCCGTATGGTATTTTTTCTCATAATATGCCCGCAAAAAATCCGCATCAAAGGCGGCAATCGTTTTCTCTGTCCCAAGAATCGGCATCCCGAGCGAGCTGCCCCGCCAGATGGCATCCTGTAGGGCATCATGTACCAGTTCCTCCGGCGCATCGTCATACATCAAAATTTCCTCCGCAATGACATTCCGTTCCTTCTGTACATCCGCCTCCGCCAGCAGCGGGTGCAGCAGCATATCACTCATCAGCTCCAGCGCACGGTCAATGTGCCTGTCCAGCACGCGGGTGTGATAGCAGGTGTATTCCTTCGTCGTATATGCGTTGATCTGTCCGCCCAACGCGTCCATCTCCTCCGCAAGCTGCTTTGCCGTGCGGTTTTCCGTCCCCTTAAACATCATGTGCTCCATATAATGCGCCGCGCCGTTCTCCTGCGGTCTTTCGTTCCGCGAGCCGTTCTTCACCCAAATCCCGAAGGAAATGCTCCGCACATAGGAAATGGGCTCCAAGGCAACCCGTATGCCGTTGTCCAATGCTTTGACAATAACCATCTGTTCTCTCCTTCGTTTGCTTTCTTTCCTCTAGCATGAGAAAAATTTCCGATTTTTATACCGCCCCTCCTGTCGGGCGCATACCAATACAAAAGGCAGGCGGTCTACAGGCCTCCGCCCGCAAACAGCACCTGCCTGCCTGTTTTTCTTTTTATTTCTCCGCTGCATCCTTTATAGAGAAATTCAGTCTGCCCTGCTTATCAATCTCCATCAGCTTCACGGTAACTGCATCACCGACAGCCAGAGCATCCTCTACCTTTGCCACGCGCTTGTCGGAAATCTTGGAAATATGAATCAAGCCCTCCTTGCCGGGCGCAATTTCCACAAATGCACCAAAGGTCATCAATCTCGTGATTGTCCCCTGATAGATTTTCCCGGGCTCAGGGTCGGAAACGATTGCCGTAATCATATCCCTTGCCTTCTGGATTCCCGCAGGGTCAATGCCCTTGATATAAATTGTGCCGTCATCCTCCGTATCAATCTCGCAGCCGGATTCCTCCACAATCTTCTTGATTACCTTACCTCTTGCGCCGATTACCTCGGCAATCTTCTCCACATCAATCTGCATCTGCGCGATCTTAGGCGCATAAGGCGAAAGCTCCTTTCTCGGCTCTGCGATTGCCTTCAGCATAACCTCGTTGAGAATATAGTCTCTCGCTCTGCCCGTCTGTGCAAATGCCTGCTCAATCATGGGGAAGGTCAATCCGTGTATCTTCATATCCATCTGAATGGCCGTGATTCCCTCGCTCGTTCCCGCAACCTTAAAATCCATGTCGCCGAAGAAGTCCTCCACGCCCTGAATATCCGTAATTTCAATAAAATCGTCGTCCGTTTCTCCCGTCACCAAGCCAACGGAAATCCCCGCAACGGGGCGCTTGATGGGCACGCCCGCCGCCATCAGAGACAGCGTAGAGCCGCAGATAGAAGCCTGAGAGGTCGAGCCGTTGGAGCTCAAAATATCGGAAACCAAGCGGATGGCATAGGGGAATTCCTCTTCGCTGGGAATAACGGGTAGCAATGCTCTCTCGCCCAGCGCGCCATGCCCGATCTCTCTTCTGCCGGGGCCTCTGGAGGTCTTTGCCTCGCCCACGGAGAAGCCGGGGAAGTTATAGTGATGGATGTATCTCTTGCCCGTTTCGTTCACATCCAACCCATCCAGCCGCTGTCCCTCGCTGATTGCCCCCAGCGTGGTTACGGTCAAGGCCTGTGTCTGCCCTCTCGTAAACAGCGCAGAGCCGTGTACGCGCGGCAGAACATCTACCTCTGCGGAAAGCTTTCTGATTTCCTCAATGCCGCGCCCGTCGGGACGCTTGTGGTCGCGGAGAATCATCCGTCTTACGGTCATTTTCTGGAATTTATAAATAATATCGCCAATCAGCGCGTCAATATTCGTATCCTCTCCGACCATCTCCGCCAGCTGCTCCGTCAGCGCCTCCGTAACCTCCTCGGTCAGCACCTTGATTTTCGCATCTCTGTCCTGCTTCAGCTCCGCAAAAACAGCATCCTCCATTCTTGCGTCTGTGATAAAGCCGGTAACCAGCCGATATGCGTCCTCCGGAATCACATATTCGGTATAGGGCGCTTTTTCCTTGCCCTCCTTCGCCGTAATCTCCTGAATAAACTTCACCACCTGCAAATTGGTGTCAAACGCCAGATGAATCGCCTCCATCATCAGCGCATCGGGAATTTCATCCGCCCCCGCTTCAATCATCATAACCTTGTCCTCCTTGGAGGAAACCGTCAGATTCAGTCGGGTCGTCGTTCTCTGCTCCGCCGTGGGGTTGACCACCAGCTTGCCGTCACAGTAGCCGATATTCACGGAGGATACCGGGTCCGTGAAGGGAATATCAGAAATATTCAATGCCAGAGATGCCCCAATCATCGCCAAAATCTCAGGCGAACAATCCTGATCGACCGACATAACGGTCGCAACAATGGCAACGTCGTTCCGGTAATCCTTCGGGAACAGTGGGCGCAAGGGTCTGTCGATACATCTCGCCGTCAAAACCGCCTTTTCGGAGGGTCTGCCCTCTCTCTTGATAAAGCCGCCGGGAATTTTGCCGACGGAATACAGCCTTTCCTCGTAATCAATACTCATCGGGAAAAAATCAATGCCCTCTCTGGGCTTGTCGGATGCGGTCGCCGTTACCAAAACGGTCGTGTCGCCATAGCGCATCAGACAGGCGCCGTTTGCCTGCTCCGCCACTCTGCCGATTTCTGCCGTCAGGGTTCTGCCTGCCAGATCCATGGAATAGCTTCTAAACATAATCCTTCTCCTTTTCTCATACCGTCCTTCCGCACCATAGATCTTCAACTTCGCTTGCAAGCAAGCATCCCCTCTTGCAAAAAAAGTTGGAAATCTATAGTGCCCTTTACCTTTTACAAAGAAGGGGAGGATTGCTCCCCCCCTAGTGTCATAATTACTTTCTCAGACCCAGCTCTGCGATGATTGCACGGTATCTTTCAATGTCGATCTCCTTCAGATAGTTCAGAAGACCTCTTCTCTGACCAACCATCTTCAACAGACCGCGTCTGGAGTGGTGATCCTTCTTGTGCATCTTCAGGTGCTCCGTCAAGAGTGTGATTCTTGCGGTCAAAAGCGCAATCTGCACCTCGGGAGAGCCTGTGTCGTTAGGCGTTCTGCCGTACTTTGCGATAATTTCCTGCTTGTTGATTGCTGTTGTCATTGTTGTTTTCCTCCTTAAAAAACCATATCTGTTTTTATCTCTGTATCCCCAAAGACTAAGTAACGGTCGGAGTGTCCAAAAAACTGAGTCTCGGTTTTACAACGCTAGTATTTTACCACAGCGCACTCCTCTTTGCAAGGAAAATTCAAGGAAATTTCAAGGAAATCCCCAAATTATTCCGTCTCCTGCATTTTTTCCTGCTCACTTTTCCAAGGCTCATATTCCGCAGAGCGGAAATACTCTCTCGCCTGCTCCGCGTTCAGGGCAATCTGCCTTTGCAGCTCCTCCACGCTCGGAAATTTTCTCTCGCTGCGCAAAAATTTATAGAAAAAGGTTTGCAGCTGCTCGCCGTAAATCATTTCATTAAAATCCAGCAAATATGTCTCCACGATTTTCACCGTACCGTTAACCGTAGGGTTTTTCCCTATATTCGTCACACCGTAATAATATTCCCCACGATGCAGCGTTTTTGTCGCATAAACGCCGTTTGGCGGAAAAAGCTTCAGCGGGTGTGCCTCAATATTCACCGTAGGAAAGCCTATGGTTCTGCCCAGCTTCTTTCCCTCTCTGACCGTGCCGAGGATAAAATACGGCACAGTCAGCATCCGGTTGGCTTCCTCCAGATTCCGCTCCAAAAGGCATTTGCGAATCCGTGAAGAGCTGACTCTCTCCTCCGCATATAATACCTTCGGCACGCCGATGACCTTAATCCCGCGCTCTGCACCCAGCCGCTTCAGCATCTCATAATTGCCCGATGCGCCCTTGCCGAAGCGGTAATCCTCCCCGACCACCAAAACGCGACATTGCAGCTTTTCAAAAATCAAATGCACCGCAAAATCCTCCGGTGACATCGCCGCAAATTCCGCATCAAAGGGATATTCGATGTAAATATCAATCCCCAGCTGCTCCATCTGAAATTTCTTTTCCTCCGGGTCAACAATGAGCGCAAAATCCTCTTTTCTTTGAAAAACAAACATCGGATGGGGCGAAAAGGTAAAAACCACGCTTTGCAGCCCCTCCTCCTCGGCAAACTGTTTGGTCAGCCGAATCAGCGAGCGATGCCCCTGATGCAGTCCGTCAAAGTTCCCCAGCGTCACAGCCGTTGGTCGGCTTTGTGCAATTTGCGTATCAGTAATATGCTTCATAGTTCTACTCCTTTAAGTGCGAAATGCTTGATCGCTTTATATCAGCATTTTATACGGCTTGATGCAAAGAGCCGTCTCATCCCCCGTGAGCGTATATAGCCCCACAAGGTGATTTTCATAATCATAAACCGCAGCAAACTCACCTGCCGCAAGCCGCTTCGGCTTTTCCGTAAAAAACGCTTCCTGTATTTTTCCGCCGTTATAGAGCAATCGGGTCATGCTCTCCGCAATTTTTATCGCAGGAAAGCCTCCGAGCGCCTCCCGCATGGTCAGCAGTGCCTCCTCCGCTCTGCCCTGCTCCGCCAACTCCTGCAAATCCGCAAGCCGAATCGCATTTTCCAAGGAAAAACCACCCGTTGCCGTCCGCAAAAGTGCCTCCATGTGTCCGCCGCAACCCAGCGCCTTGCCCATATCGGCACAAAGCGTACGGATATAGGTTCCCTTCGAGCAGTCAATGTCCATCTCCACTCTGTCCGGCGGCAAAAGCCTACGTATCCGAATATCGTATATCTCAATACTGCGCGCCTTCCGCGCAACTTCCTTGCCCTCTCTGGCAAGCTCATACAGCTTTTTTCCGTTCACCTTCACCGCAGAATACATCGGCGGCACCTGCTCCAGTCTGCCGATAAAGGAGGTAGCAACCGTGCGAATTTTCTCCTCGTCAAAAGCAACCGCCTTTGTTTCCAAAATCTCGCCCGAGGCGTCCTCCGTTGTCGTAGTAATACCCAGCCGCAGTGTGGCACGGTAGCTTTTTCTGCCATCCATGATGACATCCGAAAGCTTGGTCGCCTTCCCCACGCAAACCGGCAAAACGCCCTCCGCATCCGGGTCAAGTGTCCCTGTATGCCCGACCCTTTTCATGCGGATAGTTCTGCGGACAATCGCGACCACATCGTGAGAAGTGAAGCCCTTTTCCTTGTAAATATTGAAAATACCGTCCAAAAAACAGTACCTCCTTAACAGTCTCATTTCAGCATTTTTCCCACTTCCGCCAAAACTCGCGTCACCGATTCCTCCATAGGTGCGGGCAGAGTGCAGCCCGCCGCCTTGATATGTCCGCCGCCGCCGAATTTTTTCGCCAAAGCGCAAACATCATAGCCGTCATTGCTGCGAAAGCTACCCTTGATATCCGCTTCCGTTTTTTCATAGAAGAAGCAAGCCACCGCTACGCCCTGCACGCCCTTCAAATAATTGATGACCGCGTCCAGCTCCTTACTGCTGCCGCCTGCCGCCGCAATCTCCGCCGTTGTCATACGGGAGCAGATAACTCTCCCCCCGTACAAAAGCTCCGCGTTTTGCAACGCCTTCCCCATCAGCTTCAGCTCCGTAAAGCTGCGGCTGTCAAAAAAACGGTTATAAATCGCCGTAAAGGGAATCCCGTATCCCATCAATTCCCCCGCAATCCGCATGGTTTCCGGCGAGGTGGAGGAATGGCGAAAGCCCCCCGTGTCATACACCAGACCGGCATACAGCCCCGCCGCCTCGTCCGCCGTAATCGGCAGCCGCCGCTCCAAAAGCCGAAAAACCAGCTCACTGGCAGAGGATGCCTCCGCCTCCACAAAATTTAAGTCCCCGAAATAGGTGTTGCTTTCGTGGTGGTCGATATTGATTTTTTTCTCCGCCCTGCGGAAAATTTCCGCCGCCGCACCCAGACGCTCCTCATCGCCGCAATCCAAGGCAAGGAACATCTCCGGTGTCTCTGCCTCCTCTGCGCGGCAAAGCAGGTGTCCGTTCGGAATCACCCGATATTTCTCCGCATACTCCTCCAGAAAAACCTGTACCCGCTTTCCCGCCTTTTCCAGCGCACCGCCCAGCGCCAGGCAGGCACCGACCGCGTCCCCGTCCGGGCTCGTGTGCCCCGCCAGCGCAATCGTTTCCGCCGCAAGCACCCATTTCATGATTTCATCAAAAGAGTCTTTCGCTTTTTTCATTCTGCATCTCTCTCTTCGCGTTCCTGTGCAATCTGATGAAACAGCGCATCCATGTGGATGGCATATTCTGCGGATTCATCCAGCTTGAACCGCAGCTCCGGGGTATAGCGCAGATTAATTCTCTGTGCAATCAGGCGGCGGATAAAGCCCCCCGCGTTATTTAACCCCTGCATCACACTTTCCTTTTCCTTCTCATCGCCCAATACGGAAACATAAACCTTACAGTATTTCAAATCCTGCGTCGTTTCCGCGCGAATCACACTCGTCATCGCACCAATGCGCGGATCCTTCAGTTCTGCCCGAATAATTTGGGAAAGCTCTTTCATAATCTCGTCATTGATGCGAGAAAGCCTGTTATTTGTTTTCATAATCTCTCACCTTTTTATTTCAAAATTAGCGAGGCACCTCTACCATGGTGAAGGCTTCGATCCAATCGCCCTCCTTCACATCATTGAATTTCCGGAATACCAAGCCACATTCATAGCCTGCCGCGACCTCCTTCACGTCATCCTTGAAGCGTCTCAGGCTCTCTAGGTCGCCTTCGTAGACCACAATGCCGTCCCGCACAATGCGCACCTGACAATTTCGCACAAATTTGCCGTCCTTGACATAGCTGCCCGCAATCGTACCGACGCCGGATGCCTTAAAAATCTGCCGTACCTCTGCGTGTCCCAAAACCTGCTCCTCATAAACGGGATCCAGCATCCCCTTCATGGCAGCCTGAATATCCTCGATTGCATTATAGATTACACGGTACAGGCGAATATCTACCTTTTCCTCGTCCGCAAATGCCTTTGCCGCAGGCTCCGGGCGCACATTAAAGCCGATAATAATCGCGTTAGAGGCAGAAGCAAGCAAAACGTCGCTTTCCGTAACCGCACCAACGCCTCCGTGGATGACGCGTACGCGCACCTCCTCGTTCGTCAGCTTCTCCAGAGACTGACGCACCGCCTCAACCGAACCCTGTACGTCCGCCTTAACGATAATGCCCAACTCCTTCATGTTCCCGCTCTGTATCTGATTGAACAAATCGTCTAAGGATACCTTCTGCGGCGTCTGGCTGATGAGGTCCTCTCTGTTCTTTGCAATAACGCTTTCCGCAAGCTGCCTTGCTTGCTTTTCGTTCGCAGCCACATAAAAGCTGTCGCCCGCAGCAGGAACCTCGGAAAGCCCCAGAATCTCCACAGGCGTAGAGGGGCCTGCCGCCTTCACCCGTCTGCCCTTATCGTCGGTCATCGCCCTGATTTTTCCGTATGCGGGGCCTGCCACAACAGGATCGCCGACGCGCAGCGTGCCGCTCTGCACCAGCACCGTCGCAACGGGGCCGCGTCCCTTATCCAGCTGTGCCTCAATAATGGCGCCTCTTGCCTTTTTGTTGGGGTTTGCCCTAAGCTCCTTCATCTCCGCCGTCAAAATAATCATTTCCAGCAGATTATCCAAGCCCTCCTGTGTGTGTGCGGAAACAGGTACACATACCGTCGTTCCGCCCCAATCCTCAGCCAAAAGGTCGTATTCCGTCAATTCCTGCTTCACACGGTCGGGGTTTGCGGAGGGCTTATCCATCTTGTTAATCGCAACGATGATTTCCACACCCGCCGCCTTCGCATGGTTGATTGCCTCCACCGTCTGCGGCATCACGCCATCGTCCGCCGCAACAACCAGAATCGCAATATCCGTAATCTGTGCGCCGCGCATACGCATCGCCGTGAATGCCTCGTGTCCGGGCGTATCCAGAAATGTGATGGGCTTCCCGTCAATCTGCACAGTATACGCACCGATATGCTGGGTAATACCGCCTGCCTCGCCCTTGGTCACACTGGAATGACGGATGGCATCTAAAAGAGAGGTTTTCCCGTGGTCAACGTGTCCCATAACCACAACAACCGGGGGTCTTTCCTCCAGCTTGGATTCGTCCTCTTCCTCCTCCGTGCCGAAGGCCTCCTCCATGATGTCCTTTTCTTCCTCTATCTCCAGAATCACATTGTATTCCTCTGCAATCGCCGATGCCGTCTCAAAATCCAACACAGCATTGATGGCAAGCATTTTCCCCTTCTTCATTAGCTTTGCCACCAAATCAGAGCCCTTCTTGCCCAAAACCTCCGCCAGCCCCTTCACGGTAATGCTTTCTGGAACATATTTGATCACAGGCTCTGCGTTTGCCGCCTCTGCCTCAAGCGCCGCAAGCTCCGCCCGCAGCGCAGCCTCCTCCGCCATCTCCCGCCGTCTGCGTTCCATGGGGTTTTCGCGTACCTTCTGCCCGCTTCTATCCTGCTTCTTGTCCTTTTTATCCTTGCCCCTGTTGTTGTCCTTCTTGCCCTGCGGCTGTGCGCCCTTATTATTCTGACCGCCCTGCTTGTTATTATTATTGTTGTTATTATTGTTGCTATTATTATTATTGCTATGATTGTTGCCTTTGCTCTGCTTGTTTTCGTTTCTGTTTTCGTTGCTTCTGTTTTCGTTTCTGTTTTCCTTTTTCTGTGTGGGCTTATTGCCGTCCTGTCTGCGGTCGTTTTCCTTTTTCTGACCGCCCTGCTTCGGCTGATTCTGTTTAGGCGCGTTCTGCTTGGGCTGATTCCGTTTCAGTGCCTCCTGCTTCAGTGCCTCCTGCTTCGGTGTCTCCTGCTTCGGGCGGTATAATGCCGTCACCCTTGCGGCATCCTCCTCTGACAGCATCGCCATGTGACTCTTTGCCTCAATGCCGATGCTGTTGATTTTTGCGACCAATTCCTTATTAGCAACGCCAAGCTGCTTTGCCAGTTCATAAATCCGAATCTTTGACATTCCACAACACCTCGTCTTTCTCCATCCTCAATCCTCGCCGACCCTTGTTCCGTTCTCTATGCTACGCTCCGCCAGCTCCTGTAATCTCTTCGCAAAGCCCTCATCCGTAATCGCAAGAATAGCGCGCAGCTCCGCGCCAATGGCCTTGCCCAGTGTCTCCTTGGTTCCGATTTCCGCCAAGGGCAATCCGTAAAAAACCGCGGAATCCGTAAATTTCTTTTTTGTATTCGGGGAAGCATCCTCTGCCAAAATGAGGAAATATGCCTTCCCCCTGCGTATCGCCTGTTCCGCCGCAAGCTCCCCTGCGGCAAGCCTACCCGCGCGTTTGCAAAGCCCCAGCAGCGAAAAGAATTTATTCATGCGGCTGCTCCTCCAGATCCTGCAAAAGCTGCTCATACACATCCTTCGGCACAGCCCCCCGGAAGGAGCGCTCCAGCCCTCTGGATTTCTGCGCCTTCAGCAGACATTCCCGGTTCGGGCAGATATATGCGCCTCTCCCCGGCTTTTTCCCTGTGCGATCCAGAGAAAATTCGCCCGCGTCATTTCGTACAATGCGGATCAGCTCCCTTTTGCTTTTCATTTCCTGACATCCGGTGCATTTCCGCAGAGGCACCTTTCTTTGCTTCATACACTCGCCTCCTTATCATGCTTCCGTTTCAGGAGCTTCCTCCTCCGGCATCTCCTCTGCTTCCACTGCTTCCTCCACTTTTTCCGCAAAGGCCTCCTCTACCAAAAAGTTGGTTTCTCTCGCCTGTGTTTCACTCTTAATATCAATTCTCCAGCCCGTCAGCTTCGCAGAAAGCCTTGCATTCTGCCCTTCCTTGCCGATGGCAAGCGAAAGCTGATGATCCGGCACAACGATTTTCGCGCTCTGCTCCGCCTCGTTGAGCAGAACCTCCAAAACCTTGGAGGGGCTGAGCGCCGCCGCAATAAACTCCTTCGGATCCTCGCTCCAATGGATTACGTCGATTTTCTCGCCGCCCAGCTCGCTGACAATGACATTAACCCTGTAGCCGTTCTGCCCGACGCAAGCCCCCAAGGCATCCACATTTTCATTTCCGGAATAAACGGCGATTTTGGTTCTGCTGCCCGCCTCTCTGGCAATGCTCTTGATTTCCACCGTGCCGTCATGTACCTCCGGCACTTCCTGCTCAAATAAGCGCTTCACCAACTCCGGATGTGTTCTGGATACAAAAACCTGCGGACCCTTCGGGGTCTGCTTCACCTCAAGCACATATACCTTGATGCGATCCATAAAGTTGTATTGCTCTCCCGGAATTTGCTCATTGGGTGCCAAAACCGCATCAATTTTGCCAATCTGCACAATGACGTTTCTGCGCTCCCTTCTCTGCACAACCGCCGTGATTGCTTCCCTCTCCTTGGTAATATACTGATTGAACAGAATCTCACGCTCCGCCTCACGGAATTTCTGTACCACAACCTGCTTTGCCGTCTGCGCGGAAATTCTTCCGAAATTTCTCGGTGTAACCTCAAATTCCACAATATCGCCCACCGCATAGCTTGGATTTATCTCCTGCGCCTCTGCAAGCGAGATTTCCAGCTGGGGATCCTCCGGCGTCTCCGCTACGGTCTTCTGCGCGTAGCAGGCAACATTCCCCGTCTCCCTATCAATCATCACCCGAATGTTCTGGCTTGTGCCAAAGTTCTTCTTGCAGGCAGAAACCAGAGAAGCCTCGATTGCTTCAAAAACCACTTCTTTGTCGATGCCCTTTTCCTGCGCCACCAAATTCAGCGCCTCCATAAATTCCTTGCTGTCCATTTTCCAAATTCCTCCCTCTGCCTTAGAAAATTACCGCCAGTCTCACACCGGCGATATCCTTTTGCTCCAGTGCCACAACATCTCCGTTTTCCTCCTCCAGAGAAAGCACACCGTTCTCCAACCCCAAAAGCTTCCCCTGATACTGCTTGCTGCCGTTTTTCTGCTGATATAGCTTCACATCAATGATTTCTCCCCGATATTTCACAAAATCCGCTTCCTTTTTGAGCGGTCTGTCCAGTCCCGGAGAGCTGACCTCCAAAATATATGCCTGTGCAATCGGGTCTTCCTCGTCCAGCCTCGCCTCCAAGGCGCGGCTCACCCGCTCGCAGTCGTCAATGGTCACGCCGCCATCCTTGTCAATATAGACGCGCAAATACCAGTTGATACCCTCCTTCACAAATTCCAAATCCACCAATTCCAAGCCGCTCTCCGCAAGGATGGGCGTCAGAATCGGCAGCACCTTAGCTTCTGTATTGTTTGGTTTCGCCATTTCCACACCTCTTTTTTCCGTTTTCTGTTTTTCCGTTTTGGGGAGTCCCTCCCCCTACAACAACAAAGAGCGGGTTGTTTCACCCACTCTTTTCGCCGACCTTCATATCATTACCTTTTTTCACTATACCACTTCTTCCCCCCGTTTGCAAGCCTTTTTCGGAAAATTCCCCGCAATCCCGCTTATGCCTCCTCCGCCATGCAAACATTCGGTCTGTCCGGAAAAACAATCATTCCGTAGCCGTTCAGTGCCAAAAGCCTCTGCAACAGAGCCTCCGTACCCGCCGTCCTTTCGTATTCCATCTCCTCCCGATACAAAGGTATCATGCAATACAGATTAATTTGCGTGCCATCCTCCGCACGGAGCATACTGATATTCTCCTGCAATGCGCCCAAAATCACGCCGCAAAGCTCCGTGCTTTCGTCATAGGGTACATATTCCGCTGTATTCGGCAGCGTATGTCCAAAGCCCAGCCATGTTTCAAATTCATGCGGAAATCTCGCCAGATATTTCATCAGCCGCACCGGCCACCAAAGCGCATCCGGCACCTCCGCATCCGTTTCGTAGCCCGTCAGAATATCCCATTCCGCCGGCAAAAACAGCAGCAACTCCGCCCGCTCCAGATTCTTGTACTTCGGCAGAAGCTCCTGCGGCAGCTTCATAGGCAGGGCACTCATCCCCGTGGTATAAAGCACATGAAAATCCTTCCTCGTCGGTGCCTGCATCACAAAAACATTCACGTTCAAAAATTCCGGATTCGTCTCCCGATACACCCGCGTCACGCGGTGCGGAAACAAACCCTCCATATGTCGGCAAAGCTCGTGCTCATACGGTGTGACCGCTGCCGGTCGCCGTTCTGTCCTTTCCTTCGGCGTTGCATATGCATAAACGGTGCCCCCGTTCTTCCTTTCCTCTGCCATGGCTTATTCCTCCCCGCCGAATAACGCGCCCGCAAATGCCGCCGCATCGAATTTCTGTAAATCTTGAATTCCCTCGCCCACGCCGATATAGCGCACGGGAATATGCAGCTCTCCCTTGATGGCAACCACAATGCCGCCCTTCGCCGTACCGTCCAGCTTCGTCAACACAATGCCCGTAATATCCGTCACCTCTTGGAAAAGCTTCGCCTGCTGCAAGGCATTCTGCCCCGTAGTCGCATCCAAAACCAGATAAACCTCTCTGTGCGCCGCAGGATATTCCCGCTCAATGACGCGCGCGATTTTTTTCAACTCCTCCATCAGATTTTTCTTGTTGTGCAGCCGTCCCGCCGTATCGCAAATCAAAATATCCGTATTCTGTTTCCGTGCCGCGTGTACCGCATCAAAAACGACCGCCGCCGGGTCGGAATTTTCGGTATGCTTAATGACGGGAATCCCCGCACGCTCCCCCCAGACCTCCAGCTGGTCAATCGCAGCCGCACGGAAGGTGTCCGCCGCCGCCAAAAGCACGGTTTTCCCGTCCTCCTCGAAATGATGCGCCAGCTTGCCGATGGTCGTCGTTTTCCCGACGCCGTTTACGCCAATCACCAGCAGCACAGTAGGAGAAGGCAAAGCCTCGTCCTCCTCCGCGCCCTCTCGCAAAATCACCGTAATCTCATCAATCAGCATATCCTTAATCGCAGCCGGATCGGTCGTATGCTCTCTTTTCACTCTTTTTCGCAGATTTTCCACAATATCCATCGTCGTCTGCACACCCATATCCGCCATGATGAGTGCTTCCTCCAGTTCCTCGAACAAATCCTCATCAATCTTGGTAAATGCGCCCAAAACGCCGTCCACGCCGCCGAGAATGTTTTTTCTCGTCTTGTCCAACCCCGCCTTCAGCTTTGCAAAGAAGCCAAGCTTCGCAGGCACTTTCTCCTCCTCCGCATTTTCTTCCGCAGGTGCTTCCTGTTCTTTCCTGCTCCATTCCTCCGCGACCTCGTCCGCCAATTCCTCCACAAACGTCCTGCCGTCCTCGTCGTTGTCCGCCGTGAAAATCGCGCCGTCCTCCGTCGCAACAATGATTTCATCCTCCGCAAGAGGCTTTTCCGCGAGAATCTCCCCCGCAATATCCGTCAGCTCCTCCAAAAGAGACTCTGCCTCCTCTGCGTTTTCCGCTGTCAGAATTTCCTCCGCATCCGCAAGGGAAATTTCAATCTCTGCCTCATTTTCCTCATCTGCCCGCTTCGCACTCTCTCGGTATAAAATATCCACGCCTGTGCGGTCGATTTGAATTTCCTCCTCGTCCATCACGGCATGCACGGCGGCGTTCATGTCCACGCCGTCCTCCATCTCCAAAACGATGTCCTCGTCCTGCGTGTCCGTTTCTACCTCGATGCCTTCCGACGCAAAAACGCCTTCCTTCTGCTCCTCAGACCGTTCTTCCGCCTTCTTCTTAAAAAAATCAAATAAACCCATGGCCTTTGTCTCCTTTTTTTTACGAAATCTCCGTGCCGTTCTTCTCCGCCTCGGAGAAGTCCACAGAAATCAATTTGGAAATACCCTTCTCCTGCATCGTCACACCATACAACACATCCGCGTGCTCCATCGTCCCCTTTCTGTGGGTAATGACGATAAACTGCGTCTGCGCCGCAAATTTCTTCAAATATTGTGCATAGCGGCTGACATTGGCATCGTCCAGCGCCGCCTCAATCTCATCCAAAATGCAAAAGGGTGAGGGCTTCATCTTCAAAATGGCAAATAAAATCGCAATCGCCGTCAGCGCCCGCTCCCCGCCGGAAAGCAGCTGCATATTCTGTAAATTTTTTCCCGGCGGCTGTGCCACAATTTCAATGGGCGATTCCAAGATATTCGTGCTGTCGGTCAACTTAAGTGCCGCCTTCCCGCCGCCAAACATTTCCCGGAACACCTCGCTGAAATTTTCGGAAATTACCCCAAATTGCTCGCGGAACTGCGTCTCCATCATCTCGGAAAGCTCCTGAATGATTTGCTGCAGCTTTTCCTCCGCCGCCAGAATATCCGCTCTCTGCGCCGTCAAAAAGCCGTATCTCTCCTTTAGCTCCCGATATTGCTCGATTGCCCCGACATTCACATCGCCCAGAGCGCGCAGCTGCTCCCTGCTTTCCTTGACAGAGGGCTGCTCCCTTCCTTCGGGTAGCGTTGCCAGATACTCCTGCGCCATCCGCAGCGTCATCTCATATTCCTCCCACATACGGGTGGTCATCCGCTGCCTATCCTCCGTCAATCTTTCTTTTTTCGCGGAAAGTCGGAAGCACTCGTTCTCCAATCGGCTCGCCGTTTCCTTCCTCTCTGCCGCTTCCTCCTCCGCTTTTGCGGCTGCCTCTGCGGTCTGCTGCTTTTCCGCCGCCGTCTGTGTCAGCCGCTCCTGCAATTCCTTTTCCTGCTCTGCCAGAGCCGCCGCCCGTTGCTTTAAGGACTCCTGCTGCTCCCGCCGCAAATCCGTATTTTTCTCATACTGCGCCGCCTGTGCCGCCGCCCTTTCCTTTTCCTCGGTCAAGGCAGCCTGTGCCTCCCGCAGCCGCAGCAGTCTCTCCTCTATTCCGGATGCTCTCTGCTCAATGGAGGAAAGCGCAATCTTTTTTTCCGTCATCTCCTCCATCAGCGCGTCCTTTTCCTCCTTGCCCCCCAAAAGGGTGTCCTGCAAGGCGGCAAGCCCAAGGTTTGTCTGCTCCAAAAGCTCGGCCGCGCGCTCTGCCTCCTCCGTAAGCGCTGCAATCTCCGTTTCCGCCGCCTGCGTCTGCTCCAAAAGCTGTGTTTCCTCCAGCAAAAGCAGGGAAAGCCGTTCCTCCGTCTCCTGCTTCTCCCGCAGCGTCTTTTCCTTCTCGCCGCCATCGTTTTCCAGCACAGCCGTCAGCTGTCCCAGCTCCATCCGCTTCGCTGCATCCTCCTCTGCGATTTTCCGCAGACTCTCATCAGCAAGTGTAAGCTCATCCCGCAGCTCCTCTGCGGTTTTTGTCGCCTCCTGTAAGGCAGCCTGCAAATTACGAATTTCTCTGCCTCTGCTGAAGATATGCAGCGCCTTCTTTTGCTGTGAGCCGCCCGTCATCGCGCCGCCGGGGTTCAGAATATCCCCATCAAGCGTTACCAGCTTATAGCGATGGCGGTATTTTTTCGCCAGCCGCACCGCCTGTTCCAGCCGTTCCACCACAATAATACGTCCTAAAAGATATAGCGCCAGCTGCCGAAATTTCTCGTCGCAGGAAATCAAATCATACGCCGTGCCAAGCACACCGCTTTCCGTCAAAATATCACGCTGCCCCTCCAATGGGCTTCCTTTCACCGCCGTCACGGGCAAAAAGGTCGCTCTGCCCAGTCGGTGCTCCTTCAAATAACCGATGGCATCCCGTGCATCCTCCTCCGTTTCGGTGACGATGTTCTGCAACGCGCCGCTCAGAGCCGCTTCCACAGCAGTCTCATATTTCTCCTCCACCTTCAAAAGCTGCCCAACCGCGCCGCAAATGCCTCGTTTTTTCGCATCCGGCAAGTTCAACAGGCTTTTGACGCTGTGATAATACCCCTCGTGCTCCCGTTCCATTTCGGATAAAAGAGATAAGCGGGATTGCAGCTCGGTGCCTCTTTTTTCCTGTGCAGACAGGCTTGCCTCCGTCCGTTGCTTTTCCTGCATAGCGCGGCTCTTGTCCTGCTCCAAGTCCGTCAGCTTCCGTTCCAAAAAACAGATTTGTTCCCTACGGTCGTTTTCCTGCTTTTCCAGCGCCTGCAAATGTACCGTAAGCTGGTGCAGCTTACTCTCCGTGTGCTCCTTTTCCCGCAAAAGCTGTGTTTTTCGGGATAAAAACTGCTCCCGCACAGCCTCCCGCTTGGAAATCTCGCCCTTCGCCTCCGTGCCGATGCGAATTTGCTCAAAAATCTCCTCCTTGAAGGCCTCCGCCTTGCTTTCCTCCTGCGAAAGCGCCGTGCTCAGAGACGCATAACGCTCCTGCAAGGTGTCCAACTCCGCCTGTCCCGCGTCCAGCTCCAGCCGCAGCCCCGCCATCTCGCTTTGGCAAAGCCTCTGCTCTGCCTCGTTTTCCTCCTGCTTGCGTTTTTTTTCTTCCATCTCCGCCGCAAGTCGGCTGCGATTCGCCGCGTCATTGGCGCGTTGCTCCTCCCGCAGACGAATTTCGCCCTCGTTTTTCTCTGCCTCCGCGCGCAGGTTTGCCATTTCCTCATTCTGCCGCTGCAAAAGCGTGTCCCATTCCTCGTTTTTTTCTCGTAGCAAAAGCGCCCGTTCCTTCTCCGCGTTGCTTTTGGCAAGGCTGTCCGCCGCCTGCTCCCGCAGGGCGTTCTCTTCCTCGGTCAGTCGCGTAAGCCTCTCGCCCAGCTCGGCAGCTTCTCGGCAAAAAGCCGTAGCCTCCGCCTCCTTCAGCCTCTCCCGCAGGCGCAAATATTCCTTCGCCTTCTCGCTCTGCTTCTCCAGAGGCGCCAGCTGTGTTTCCAATTCGCTGATAATATCCTCCACACGCAGCAGATTTTGCTGCTCCTTTTCCAGCTTTCCGATTGCCTCGTTTTTTCTCGTCTTATATTTGACAATCCCAGCAGCCTCCTCAAAAATTTTACGGCGCTCCTCGCCCTTTGCATTCAAAATCTCGTCGATACGCCCCTGCCCGACGATAGAGTAGCCCTCTCTGCCGATGCCCGTATCCATAAATAGTTCCTGTATATCCTTCAGACGGCACGCCGTACCGTTGATGCGGTATTCGCTTTCCCCCGAGCGGAACACCCTGCGCGTCACCTGCACCTCGCTGTATGCCAAGGGCAGTCTGCCGTCCTGATTATCCAGCAAAATGGAAACCTCCGCCAGTCCCAGCGGCTTTCTGTTTTCCGTCCCCGCAAAAATAATATCCTCCATCTTGTCTCCGCGCAGACTTTTGGCTCTCTGCTCTCCCAAAACCCAGCGTACCGCGTCGGAAACATTGCTCTTACCGCTCCCGTTCGGACCGACCACCGCCGTCACACCGGGGTGAAATTCCAGCTTTACCTTCTCCGGAAAGGATTTGAACCCCTGTAAATCCAACCGCTTCAAATACATTTCGACACCTCATTTTTTTCATTCGTTCAGGTCAAAAGCTTACCACCGACCATCGCATACAAAACCCTTCCGCGCACCTCCTGTCCGGCAAAGGGCGAAAATTTTGCCTTCGAAGCAAAATGCTCCGGCGCAATGCGATAGCTCTCCGAGAGATCCGCCACAATCATGTCCGCGTCCTTTCCCTCCGCAATCATCCCCTTGTTGTATAATCTCAAAATCTCTGCCGGCTTTTCCGCCATCAGCGTCAGGAGACGCTCCGGCGTGATATATCCCGGCTCCACCAGATAGGTGTAGCTTAGGGAAAACGCCGTCTCCAGCGCAGAAATGCCGTAGGCGGCAACATCAAATTCCCTCTCCTTTTCCGTCGGATTGGTAGGGCTGTGTCCAGACGCAATCACATCAATCGTCCCATCCGCCAAGCCCTCGATAATGGCAGAGACATCCTCCTCCTCGCGTAGCGGCGGGTTTACCTTTGCCAGTGTATCGTAGTCTCCAATGGCGTCCTCCGTCAGAATAAAATAATGCGGGCAGGTTTCGCAGGTCACAGCAACGCCCCTTTTCTTCGCTTCACGAATCAACTGCACCGCGCCTTTCGTGCTGATATGCGATAAATGCAGGCGCACACCCGTCCGCTCCGCAAGGTTCAGATTCCTTGCCACAATGACCTCCTCCGCCTCTCTGGGCATCCCCGTAAGTCCAAGGCAGGAGGCAGTATAGCCCTCGTTCATCACGCCTCGTCCCGAGAGCGCCCGATCCTCGCAATGCGTCAGCACAGGCAAATCAAACATTTTCGTATAAATCATCACATTTCGGAGAAAAGCAGCGGAATCCGTCAGCGCATCCCCATCGGAAATGCCGACAATTCCCGCCTCATACATCTCGCCGATTTCCGCAATCTCCTTCCCCCCGCATCCAATGGACATACTGCCGTAGGGGTAGATATTCACCAGTGATTTTTCCTTCGATTTAGAAATGATGTATTCCACAACCGTTTTATTGTCAATGGCAGGCTCCGTATTCGGCTCACAGGTAACGGTCGTAAAGCCGCCGCGCAAGGCCGCACGGGAAACCGTCGCAATATCCTCGATATATTCATATCCCGGGTCGCAGATGTTGCAGTGCATATCAATGAGTCCCGGCAAAACCGTATGCCCGCCGACATCCCAAAGCTTCGCGCCCTCCGCCGTAAGGTCGCTGCCAATGGCTTCAATTACGCCGTTTTCCACATAAATATCGCAAAGCTTCTCTCGGGGCATCCCCAAAAGCCTACAATTTTTCAAAATCATCTTCATTGAAACGCCCCTCCCACCTGCGAAAGAATATAGAGCATCGCCATACGCACCGCAACCGAGTTGGCGATTTGGTCATTGATGATACATTGCCTGCTGTCAACAACGCCCGGAGAAATCTCGATTCCCTTTTGAATCGGCCCAGGATGCATCACAATCGCATCCTTCTTCGCATAGCGCAACAGCGTTTCGTCAATGCGGAAAAACCGTTTATACTCGTCTAAGGAGGGCAAAAGCGTCTTATCCTGCTTCTCCATCCGCATACGTGTCGTCAAAATAACATCCGCATTATTCACCGTTTCCCGCGCATCGTAATAAAGCCGTACCCCGAATTTTTCAATATCGGGCAAAAGCAGCGTCGGCGGACCGGAAACGCAAACCTCTGCGCCCAGCTTCGTCAGCCCCCAAATATTGCTTTTGGAAACGCGGCTGTGCAGCAAGTCCCCGATAATGGCAACCTTAAGCCCTGCAAAATCCCCCTTCTGCTCCCGAATAGTCAGAAGGTCGAGCAGGGACTGCCCCGGGTTTTCGTTAAAACCGTCTCCCGCATTGATGACAGAAGCCTCTACACAACTCGCCAAAAGCTTCGGTGCCCCCGCCATGGAATGTCGCAAAATAATAAAATCCGCGCCCATCTGATCGATAAGCTGCCCCATATCCTGCAAGCTTTCCTTCTGAATGGAATGTACGGAATTCGTCATATCAATCACACTTGCGCCGAGATGCTGTGCCGCCAGCTCATAAGCCAGCTTTGCCCTGGCGCTCTGCTCATAAAAAAGCATAATAACAGACTTCCCCTGCAAATGCGGCGTTTTCCTGTCCTTTTGATTCAAAATATATTTCATCGTTTCGGCCGTACCGAGAATATAGCGAATATCCTCCGCAGACATATCCCGTAACCCAAAAAAATCCTTCTTCCGCAGCGGCATTCTTCTTCCTCCTACCTATCTACGCAATCGCTCCAGTATCGCCGTAAAATACGGTGGCAAGGGTGCCTCAAATTCCATGTATTCTCCCGTACGGGGATGCAAAAAGCCCAGCACCCGCGCGTGCAGCACCTGTCCCTCCGTGGAAAAGGGCTGCTTCTTCGGTCCATAAACCGTATCGCCCAAAAGCGGATGCCCGATATAGGTCATGTGTACGCGAATCTGGTGCGTCCGTCCCGTTTCCAGCTGTGCCTCAATCAGCGTGAATTTCTCCATTCGCTCCAGCACACGGTAATGCGTCACCGCATGACGGCTATGCTTTCGTGTCACCGCCATTTTCTTCCTGTCCTGCGGATTCCTGCCAATCGGCTCGTCCACAGTCCCCTCGTCCTCCGTAAAGCCGTTATAAACCACGGCGTTATATTTCCTCGTAATGCTATGCGCCGCGAGCTGTGCCGCCAGAGACTGATGCGCTCTGTCGTTTTTCGCAACCATCAGCACCCCTGAGGTATCCTTATCAATGCGATGCACAATCCCCGGGCGTTTCTCCCCGTTGATGCCGCTCAGCTCGTCCCCGCAGTGAAACAGCAGTGCGTTGACCAGCGTACCGCTCGTATGCCCCGGCGCGGGATGCACCACCATCCCCTGCGGCTTGTTCACCACAATTACATCCGCATCCTCATATAAAATATCCAGAGGAATCTCCTCCGGCAAAATCTCCGTCTCCTGCACCTCGGGAATCTCTACATCCATGATGTCCCCCTCCCGCAGCTTATGATTCGCCTTCGCCTGTCCGCCGTTCAGCGTAATATGCCCCTCCTCGATGAGCCTCTGCACACCACTGCGCGAAAGCTGCTCCATGGCGTCCGCAAGAAAAATGTCCAGTCGCGTCCCGACATCCTCCCGCTCCGCCGCAAAGGTAAAATACTCCAATTTCATTCATCCTTTTTCCGCTTAAAATCCAAGTCCTCGTCCTTCAAAACAAAAATCATCATAAACAATAACAAAATCACACCAACGACCACATAAATATCCGCCACATTAAACACCGGCCACTCAAAAAAGGTAAATTCAAAAAAATCCACCACATACCCACGGAACAAACGGTCAATGATATTGCCGACCGCTCCGGCAAACACCAGCAAAATCGATACGCGCATGGGCGTATATTTCCTCTCCCGCGGCAGCCGCAGATAAAAAACAATCATCCCGCAGGCAATCACCACCGTCAGCAGCAGAATCAGCCATCTCTGCCCCGACAGCATCCCAAAGGCAACTCCTCGGTTCTCCACAAAGGTCAAATCCAAAAGCCCCTCCGCCACCGTCACGCTGTGGATGGGCTTCAGACTTCCCAACGCCCAAAGCTTTGTGCCCTGATCCAATACAATCAAAAAAATCACCGCAATTATCGGTATCAAATCCATCATCCCTTCGGAAAATTTTTCTTCGCATTATACAAAACGAGCCACGGCAAGAAGACCTCGCCGCAGCTTGTCCGTTTTTATTCTTTTTCCGCAGCTTTCGCTTCCTTTTCCTCCAAAATCTCACCCTTATCCAAAAGCTCGATTTCCGCATAAAGCAAAAGCTTGATTCTCGTTTTCATTAATTCATAACGGCTTTCCAATCCGGAGATTTTCTGCTCCAACTCATATTCCTTCGTTCTTGCAGCGGAGAGGATTTCCTGTGCCGTCTGCTTTGCCTCTTTAATGATAACCTCGGCATCCGCCTTTGCTGCTTCCTTCGTTTCCGCCGCAGCCGCTTCCGCCAGGCTCAGGGTACGCGTCAGGGCGCTTTCGAGATGCTGCAATCGATTCGTATCCGTATGCACAGCCTCCGCCTCTTTTTTCTCTCGCAGACTCTCCTGATACAGTCGGTCATAATCCTCATATATCTCGTCCAAAAAGGTATCTACCTCCTCCGGAGAATAGCCGACCGCTGTTTTCTTAAAGTCCTTGGTTGCAATATCATTCGGCGTGATCACGAAAACCCCTCCCTCGCTCATACATAGCTTTCAATTTCCAATCTGATTCTATCCTTTTTGGTCTTCCCGCCGACAGTCCGGATGCGAAACCGCCCAAACCCCCGCAGGCTGACCAAATCCCCCTCCCGTAAAGAATGGGATGTGTTTGTTACAACGCTCCAATTCACCTGCGCTTTTTCCGCGCCGATGAGCGTCTGCGTTTTTCCTCTCGCCAGTCGAAAGGCCTCGCTTGCCACGGCATCCAGCCGCATCGAAGCCACCGTCAAGCGTCTGATTTCCGTCTGCCTTTGGGGAAGCTCCGCCGTAGCATCCGTTTCCTCCGCAACCACCGCCGTTTTGGAAACCTGCGTCAGCGTCGCGGTGATGTAGGGCGCAATCTCCTCTGCCACAAAGCAAACCGCAGCCTCCTCCGTCACCAAAATGTCTCCTGCCTTGCCCCGGTCAATGCCGAGTCCCAAAAGAGAGCCGAGATAATCCCTGTGACTCAAATCCGCCTGCCCGAATTTTCTGTTTTTTCTTCGGATTTTGATTGCCCGGATGGGAAATTCCTCCGCCGTAAGTGCTTCCGCGAAAAATCCCATCATCTGTCTTTCACAGTCCTCAGTCCCGCCAAAAAGCGTGACCTCCAGCCCGCTTATCCCCTGCAATCTTTCCCGAAAACGGGTGCATTTCGCCCGATCCATAAAATCCGTAAACGCAGGCTCCCGTCGTCTCATGGCAAAAATCGCCCGATCCAACGCCTTCGCAAAGAGTAGCCGCTCCTCTCCCTCCGGTACGCTTTTGAGTAACGCCTGTCTATCCATGGCATCAGAGCAACCGCACCGCAGCAATCAAAAGAGACTGCACCAGCCGCATTAAAATCAATGCAAAAATCGGGGAAAAATCCAGCCCCATGCCGCCGCCGAGCGGAGATTTATCCACCATGCTCCGTACAGGCCCCAAAATCGGCTCCGTCAGATTGTACAGCAGCCGTCCGATGCCGCTGTTATATCCAAAGCCGAGCGGAATCCACGAAAGCAGAATCCGCACAAAAATCAACATTTCCAATACATAGAAAAACACACCGATTGCACTGATGAGCAATGTCTGTATCTCACTCAATTCAAAAAACCACCTTTATCTGGCATTTGTCCCGTTCATCCACGGCAACAGAACACCCTTCGTTTTTAATTCTTCTTTGAAATCGCCGGAAATATCCACATTTTCAGGCGCAATGATAAAAATATTATTCGCAACCCGCTGAATGGAGCCGTCCAGAGAATAGCAGGTGCCGCTCAGAAAATCCATGATTCTCTGTGCAATGGGATATTCCACCTTCTCCAGATTCACAACTACAGGACGCTTTGTTTTGATCTGGTCGCAAATCTCCTGTGCATCCTCATAGCACTCCGGCTTGATAATAACCACCTGCATCTGCACGCTGGTGTTCACACTGTAAATCTGAGGATTCGTGCTGCTTTTCGTGCCAAGTCTGCGGGGCGCGGTATATTCCGGAGCTTTTTCCCTCGTACCGTAGGAGGGTGCTTCCTTTTCAGGCGCTTCGTATTCCTCCTCATAGTACTCCTCATCGTCCTCGTATTCGCCAAACATCAAATCCTTCATTTTATTAAAAATCTTTGCCACTGTGCGTTCCTCCTAAGCTGTTTTTACTGCTCATCCTTTAGCGGGATACTCTCTTTCTCCGAAGATACCCGTACCGACACGGACAATGGTTGCGCCTTCCTCGATGGCAACCGCATAATCGCCCGTCATGCCCATAGACAAAGTATCCATCTTTATATTATCAATTCTTTTCCCATTCATGTCAACCAGTAATTCTCTCATTTTTCGAAAAACTTTTCTGTTTTCCTCCGCATTTTCAACAAAAGGCGCAACGGTCATCAGCCCGCGCACGCAAACATGCGGCATCTCGGCGATTGCACGCAGCATCTCCTCGGTATCCTCGGGTCGCACGCCGAATTTGCTTTCCTCCCCCGCCATGTTGACCTCAATCAGAATATCTATGACGCGGTTCTGCTGTGCCGCCCGCTTTTCAATCTCCTCCGCCAGCTTCAGGCTCTCCACAGAGTGAATCATATCCACCTTATCTATGATATATTTTACCTTGTTTGTCTGCAAATGCCCGATTAAGTGCCAGTGGATACGCTCCCCCTGCGGGGCATACGCCGCCATCAGCTCGTATTTTTCCAAAATTTCCTGTACCTTATTTTCTCCCAGCGCAAGGCATCCCGCCCGCACCGCTTCTCCAATCAGCTCCACAGGCTTTGTTTTGCTGACCGCAAGCAAAAGCACATCCTCTGCCCGCCTGCCGCTTTTTTCCGCCGCTACCGCAATTTTTTCCCGTACTGCCGTGATATTTTCAGCCACACGCATACTCTCTTGCCCTTCTTTCTGTTTTTTCCTCGCAGAGAAACGCTCTAAAAAATGTTGTCGCCCTCCTGAATGTTTTTCGCATCGGAAACAATGGTGTCATACGGCTGTAAGCCCGTAATGCTCCCCGCCTCCACAATGGCATATTCCTGATTCTGCTCGATAATATCCACCGCAACAAACCGTGCAATCGAGCTGTTCGCCACATAAACTCCCGCGTGTGGCGTCATCTCGGAAAGGGTGTATTGCGTTGCATTTTCGCCGGTTCCCTCCAAAATCACATCGCCCAGCGAAAGTCCGCTGTCCTTCTGCTCCAGATAAACCGCCGCATCATCCTCGCTCACGGTCGTCACATCCACAAATCGTGTCTTCTCTCCCTTTTGCAGCAGCACACCGGTGTTGCCCGCACTTTCCGTCAGACAGCTTTTGGGGATTTTCAAAAGCGATTTTTCCACAATCGCCTCATTAGGAATCTTCAGCCCCTCCGCCACAGCGCCCTGTAAGCTAAAGGAAACCGTGCGATCCTCCATAAAGCTTTCCATATGCTCATAGCTGGAAAAAACGACCTTCGTTTCCTTTTTCCCTTCGGTCAGAGCCTCCACATCCGCCTGTATCTGATAGGTTTCATCCTCTGTCAGAAGGTTCAGCGTGCGACTTGTCTTGCCTGCCTTCCAGCCTGCCGTTACCGTATTCGGCAGATATGCCACCAGATACCACTTGTTATCCGTAATAATTTTGAATGCCGGGTCGCCCTTGGCAAGCTCCTTCGTCTTGGAAATATATTGTACCTTGCTCTCGCCGATTTGCTTTTTCGTTACCACGTCCGCCTGCTCCGGCTGTAGGCTTTCCTCCAGCCCGTCATAGCTGAGACAAAGTACGCCCGCCTCCGTTGCGGTCAATGCGCTTTGGCTTTTCGCAAGCTGCTTTTCATAAAGGCTCTTTTCCTCCGTCAGTGCTGAAAGACTCTCCACGTTCTCCGTCAGCCAAATCTCGTTTCTCTGCTCCATAAAGGAGCTGACGCTGCTTTTCATCGTGTACATATAAGAGACATTCGTACCCATCGCGCGTCCCGCGTAAGCGTCCACCGTCCTGCCGATGTTGCTCTCCAGTCGGGAAATATCCTCCGCAAAGGCGGAAAGATCCGCCGTTGCTTTCCCGCTTTCCAAAATATCGCGGTCAATGCTCTCCAGCTTGCTTTCCAGCTTATCCGTCGTTTCCGTTTCCTTCACGGTGCAGACAACAGTCCCCTTTGTGACATAATCCCCCTGCGCATATTGATAAAACGGCTGTCCCGCACGATTGCTTTCCACCACATATTCGCTCCGCAAAATAAGCCCCGTATAAACCTCCGGCGTGTCAATCGTACCATAGCTTACCGTCTCTACATCAATATCCGCGCGCCGTGCCGCAAGCCTGCCGATTTGCCCCAGAAGATAGAAGGCAATGATGGCAAACACCAAGAGGGGAATGAGCATTTGTCTGCCCCTGCGTCTGCGTCGAGCGGAATAGGTATGCACAGCCTGTTCTCCTTCGTGCGAGAGCTTCGCGCGCCTTTGCCGCTCTCGCTGTAAGCTATATACATTGCTCCGCTCCTCTCGCGTGGGATAATGCCCCTCTGTGTGCGTTCTTTGTTCTTTTCTATTCCCCGAGGAACCTTTTTTCATGGGAATCCTCCTGTTCATCCTTTTTCTTGCCCGAAAAATCATAGGCATACTACCATACAGTATACCTCATTATAATACAAAAGCAAAAAAAGGTAAACCGTTCCGCAAAAACTCGTCCAAAAAAAGAAAACCCCATTGCAAAAAGCAATGGGGGCTCGTACCAACCGTATTTTTTTGTTTCCTGTTTCTTTTATTTCTTTCTCCAAGCCCAGATGTCCTTGCCTGCTGCTTTCATATCATGGAATTCCGCAGCAGCCGTAAACAGTGCATCCGTAGAGGAGTTCAGACCTGTCTCGCAGGAATCCTGGATAACGCCGATGATGAAGCCAACACCAACCACCTGCATCGCAATATCATTAGAAATCCCGAACAGGGAGCAAGCCAGCGGAATCAAAAGCAGGGAACCGCCGGCAACACCGGATGCACCGCAGGCAGAAATTGCTGCAACAAAGGAAAGCAACACCTTCATAGCAAGGGGTACCTCAATGCCAACCGTGTTTACGCAAGCCAGTGTCATAACCGTAATGGTGATTGCCGCACCCGCCATGTTGATGGTTGCGCCCAGAGGAATGGAGATGGAGTAGTTGTCCTCATCCAAGCCCAATTCCTTACAAAGATTCATGTTTACGGGGATATTCGCCGCAGAGGATCTGGTAAAAAATGCAGTGATGAAGGAATCCTTCAGACACTTGCCAACCAGCGGGTAGGGGTTTTCCTTAATCTGTGTCCATACAATAATGGGGTTCAGAATCAGTGCAACAAAGAACATACAACCCAAAAGCACAGCCAGAACCTTGCCGTATTCCGTAAAGATGCCCAGGCCGCTTTCGGATACCGTTGTAAATACCAAGCCCAGAATACCGAAGGGTGCACAGGAGATAACCGCTCTTACCGCAACCGTAACCGCCTCGGAAAAATCATTCAAAGCCTGCTTTGTGCCATCGCCTGCTTTTTTCAGTGCCAAGCCAAAAATAACAGCCCAGAACAAAATACCCAAGTAGTTCGCATTCACTATAGACCCGATGGGGTTGGCTACGATATTTGCCAAAAGGTTAGAAAATACCTCGCCAATGCCGTTTGCAGCCGTATATCCTTCTGCAGAAACCACATCGCCCAAGGGCAGCGTGATGTAAATAAAGTGACACGCAATAACCGCGACAACAGCCGCTAGGAATGTACCAACCAGATACAAAACAATAACACGACCCATGGTCTTGCCGCCGCCCTCCTGTCCGCAGGCCAGTGCTGCCATTACCAGGAAGAATACCAGTACGGGCGCAATCGCCTTCAATGCGCCAACGAACAAAGTACCTAAAATACCGATGACGGTCAGATGGGGTACAGCCAAGCCAAGGATAGTACCCACAATCAAACCGCATACGATTCGTTTTACTAAGGAAATGCTATTCCATTTCTGAATTATACTCATTTTGACCTTCTCCTATTTTTCTGTAATAAATAATTTTCTGATAGATAATTGCCTGTTACAAGTACGGTTTGTACGAATACAAAAAATATAAAAAGTATAGGATTTTGCAGCTTTGCATCAACCGAATACCTTTTCACAAAGCCTTTTACCGGTCGGGGTCACCGCCAGTCCGCCCTCCGCCGTTTCCTTCAGCGAGGAGGACATCGCATCCCCGATTTTCTTCATGGCAAGAATCACCTCATCCGCAGGGATATGGCTTTCCACTCCTGCCAACGCAAGCTCCGCTGCCACCAAGGCATTGCCGACGCCGCCGGCATTCCTCTTGATACAGGGAATCTCCACCAGCCCCGCAACCGGGTCGCACACCAATCCGAGAATATTTTTCAGCGCAATCGCACAGGCGTGCTCGCATTGCTTCGGTGTGCCGCCGCATAATTCAACCATCGCCGCAGCTGCCATCGCGCTCGCCGCGCCGCATTCCGCCTGGCAGCCGCCCGCAGCTCCCGCCACGCTGGCGTTTGTCGCAATCACAATGCCGATTGCCGATGCCGTAAATAACGCCATAACCAAATCCCTGTCAGGAATGTTTCGCTCCTCCTGCAAGGTCAAAAGTGCCGCCGGAAGAATCCCGCAGCTGCCCGCCGTCGGTGCCGCAACGATTCTGCCCATGCAGGCATTGGTCTGCGCAACTGCAACCGCCTTCACCATCGCATTGCCGAAGAAAGGCCCTGCGATATTTTTCCCTGCCCGCAGCGCCTCGTTCAGCTTATAAGCATCGCCGCCCGTCAGCCCGCTGGTGGAGCGTTTTTCCTTGTCCAAGCCCTCCGCAACGGATTCCTTCATCACCTGTAGGGAGCGCTCCATGTTGGCAAACAGCTCCTCCTCCGTTTTCTCCGCAAGCTCTGCCTGACTTTTCAAAACCAGCGCAGAGAGCGTCAGTCCGTTCTGCTCCGCCTCGCGTACCAGCTCGGCAACAGAATCATATTTTAACAAATTCTCCGCCTCCCCTTCTCAAATCGCCTTTAAGAGCGTAGACGCATGGATATGCGGACAAGCGCGAATCGCTTCGTTGACCGATTCATCCATTTGTCCGTCAATCTCAATCGTCATCACGGCGGTGCCACCCTTTCTGTCTCTGCCGAGAGAAAAACCGTGGACATTCACGCCCTTTTCCGCCAAAATATTCGTTACCTCCGCAATCATCCCCGGAACATCATCATGAGGAATCACCAGCGTATCGGATTTTCCGGAGATAGAAACCTCCGTATCATTGATTTTATTGATGACAATATTGCCACCGCCGACAGATGCCCCCCGTACCAAAACCGAGCGTCCGCTCTCGTCTGTGAGAATGATTTCCGCCGTGTTGGGATGCGCTCCCTCAATATCCTCCGCAAGAAAGGTAAAGTCCAAGCCTTCCTCCCTTGCAATCTGCATACTGCTTCGGATGCGGCTGTCGTCCGTGTCCATACCTAAAAGACCGGCAATGACCGCCTTGTCCGTGCCGTGCCCCTTATAGGTCTTTGCAAAGGAGCCGCTGAAGCGAATCACCGCCTTCACAGGCTTCTTCCCAAGAACCGTACGGGCATATTTGCCGATTCGCACCGCACCCGCCGTATGAGAGCTGGATGGACCAATCATCACAGGACCGATAATATCAAATGCCTGTAACACAAAAACTCCTCCTCTCCTGTCGTTTCCGCGTTTTTTCCTGTCGTATCCCGTCAAATCCGACAAAACACGACACTTGCCGACTTTTCCAATTATATCGGATAATCCGGCAAAGTCAATAGAAGTACCTAAAAAAGTTCTTTATAGAAAGACATTTTTTCAATTTTTGTTCCTTTTGTCCTTCTGTAAAATACATTTTTTATATTTTTTACAGTTTTTTCAATATTTTGCTTGTCTTTTTGCAGCAAAGTGCAAAAAAAGCCCCATTTGTCAAAACAGCCCTTCCGACTGTCTGACAAATGGGGTTCGTATTTCCGAAAAAATCAATTACATATAGCTGCCCATTCCGGCATCAGGCATTGCGGGTGCATTCTTTGCAGGCAGCTCCGCAACAACTGCCTCCGTGGTCAGGAATGTGGAGGCAACGCTGGTCGCATTCTGCAATGCGCTTCTTGTTACCTTCGCAGGGTCAAGGATACCCGCCTCAACCATTTCCACATACTCCTCCGTCAATGCGTTGAAGCCCATGCCGTCGGAAAGCTCCTTCACCTTGTTTACAATAACAGAACCCTCCAGCCCTGCGTTTGCCACAATCTGACGCAAAGGCGCTTCCAAGGCCTTGATTACAATGTCCGCGCCGGTTTTTTCGTCGCCCACAAGTCCTGCACAGGCCGTCTTTACCTTTGCAATCGCGTGCACCAGAGCCGTACCGCCGCCGGCCACAATGCCTTCCTCTACGGCTGCCTTGGTTGCCGCCAAAGCATCCTCCATACGCATCTTCTTTTCCTTCATTTCCGTTTCCGTTGCCGCACCAACCTTGATCACTGCTACGCCGCCGGAAAGCTTAGCCAGTCTCTCCTGATATTTCTCTCTGTCAAATTCGGATTCGGTTTCCTCCATGCCCTTTCTGATTTGTGCGATGCGTGCGTCAATCGCTGCCTTGTCGCCTGCGCCGTCGGCAATGATGGTTGCTTCCTTCTCCACGCGTACCGTCTTTGCGGAGCCCAGCATATCCAGTGTTGCATCCTGCAAGGAAAGCCCAACCTCCTCGGAGATAACCTGACCACCCGTCAACGCGGCAATGTCCCCCAGCTGTGCCTTTCTTCTTTCGCCGTAGCCGGGCGCCTTAACCGCAACGCAGGTGAATACATTACGCAGCTTGTTTACAACAAGAGTAGCCAGAACCTCGCTTTCTACATCCTCCGCAATCAAAAGCAGCTTTCTGCCTGTCTGCATTACCTGCTCCAAAATCGGCAGAATCTCCTGAATGTTGGAAATTTTCTTGTCTGTAATCAAAATCAGGGGCTCCTCCAGAACTGCTACCATCTTATCCATATCCGTGGACATATAAGCGGAGAGATATCCTTTGTCAAACTGCATCCCTTCCACCAGAGCCAGCTCCGTTTTCATGGTCTTGGATTCTTCAATGGTAATCACGCCATCATGCGTCACCTTCTCCATTGCCTCCGCAATCATCTTGCCGACCTCCTCATCTCCCGCGGAGATTGCCGCAACATTCGCAATGTGCTTGCTTGTGGTAACGGATTGGCTCATCGCCTGAATTTCCGCAACGGTCGCCTCGGTCGCCTTCTGCATCCCGCGCCGGAGAATAATAGGGTTTGCGCCTGCCGCAATGTTTTTCAGCCCCTCCTGAATCATCGCCTGTGCCAGAACGGTTGCTGTTGTCGTGCCGTCGCCCGCAACGTCGTTTGTCTGCGTCGCAACCTCCTTGACCAGCTGTGCGCCCATGTTTTCATAGGGGTCCTCCAGCTCAATATCCTTCGCAATGGTCACACCGTCGTTTGTAATCAGGGGAGAGGTGAATTTTCTGTCCAAAACCACATTTCTGCCCTTAGGCCCCAGTGTTACCTTTACCGTATTCGCCAGTTTGTCCACACCCGCTGCCATGGCGTTTCTTGCATCGGTGCTGTATTTGATTTCTTTTGCCATAATGCTTTCCTCCAGTCAAATTTTATTGTTCTCCATCTTTTCCATCTCAATCCTTGATGATTGCCAGAATATCATTCTGCCGCATAATCAGGTATTCCTCGCCGTCATACTTCACTTCCATCGCGCCGTATTTGGAATACAACACCCGGTCGCCCTCTTTTACGACCATCTCAACCTTGGTGTCACCCACCATGCCGCCGGGGCCAACCGCAACAACAACCGCCTCCTGCGGCTTCTCCTTCGCCTGACTCGTCAGCACAATGCCGGATTTCGTCGTCTCCCGTGCTTCTACCTGCTTCAATACAACTTTATCTCCCAATGGTGCAAGTTTCATTTTCATTACCTCCTATTTTTTGTTAGCACTCATTTAATTTGAGTGCTGATTTACAATACTTATATTAACACCATATTCTGTTATATTCAAGTACATTTTTCAAAATTCACAAATTGTTCAAAAAAATGGATTGCCGTGCCGTAGATCTCCGTAATCTCCTGCACCAGACTTTTTTTTGGAACACCGCCCGTCCGTCCAGCATCGTTATCACAATGCCCGCAATCCGTAAAGAGGGATTAAGGTTTGCCTGTACCTTCAGTACCGTTTGCAGCAGAAGGTCTAAGCCCTTTGCCGATAAATAGCCTGTACGGGGACAATGACCTCATCCGCAGCTGCCAGCGCATTGACCGCCAGCAGATTTAAGGAAGGGAGGCAGTCAATTATGACATAATCATACCGCTCCTTGTAGCTGTCTAAAATTCGTTTCAGAATGTACTCTCTGTTCATCGCTGTCATGAGCAGATAGTCCGGCTCCGAAAGCTCAATGCTTGCCGGAAGAAAGTCAACCCCGTTTGCGGATAACACATAGTCCGTCGGGATTTCGTCCATTCTTCCCGCGATGTGCGCCTTAAACATCGTTGCAATCGTGATTTGAATTTCGTCCGGCGTCTTAAATCCAAGGCTCATGGTCAAATTCGCCTGTGCGTCCAGGTCTATCAATAGCACACGATTGCCGGCTCTCGCCATTGCCTCTCCGAGCGCAATCGTTGTTGTCGTTTTGCCGACACCGCCCTTTTGGTTGGATATTGCTATGATTTTTCATATTTTTTCCTCCTTTTGTTTGCTGTGCTTTTTAGAATGGCAAACCATCATCCTCCAGCATTTCTTCGATGGGGTAAAACCCATCTGCCGCAGGCTTACTCTCTTCCGTTTTCTTTTTTCCTTCTGCGAAGTATTGCTCCTCCACAACGACCTCCGTTGACCAGCGTCTTTCGCCGTCCTTATCCCAACTGCGTACCTGCATCCTGCCGACGATAGCAACCCATCTGCCCCTTCTTAAAATATTTCTCCGCAAACTCTCCGCTTTTCCCGAAGACAACGCAGTTGATGAAGTCCGCTTCCGCCTCTCCGTTCTTTTTCACCCTGCGGTTGACCGCTAAGGTGTACCTCGCAATGGCTATCGGCTCTCCCCCTTGGGAATAGCATACCTCCGGATTCCGCACCAATCGTCCCATTAAAATAACCTTGTTCATATACTTCCTCCTTTTCTTTTTTTACAAAAAAACAGCTTTGCACGAGTTTTTTCCTCAAAGTGACAAAGCTGTTTTCAAATAACACTATTTTGTTGTAGTTTTCGCTGTTTTTCCCTATTTAGCAAATATCCGTTTTGCTGCTATGGTTAATTTTTCGGTGTTTCCTGTGTAGGATTTTCAGGTGGCAAAAATTTTATACTATCAAAAGACCCGCCCGAATCGTCTTATTTTCAGGCAGACCTTCCCATTTTTTTTAATATCGCAGCGGAACATCTGAAAGCAGCACCGGTATATCCAGCCCCTTGGTTTTCAAAAAATATTTCATGCCGCGCACAGCAATATCACTGTTGTTTTTTGCACCGACCATCACGCTTTGCAATGGAATCGAGCCGGTCTTTCCCTCCAGCTTCACCTTGATATAGGGCAGAAAAATCTGATTCAGGAGGCGAAACCGCGGCTGAGTCTCCGCAGTTCCCTTTTGCAGAGGCGAAAAAATAAAGCGATATTCCTCCTCCCCCGCAAAGAAGCTCTTTTTGAAAAACATGGCATAAACCGAGCAGACCACCGCCATGATTTCCACCAGCTGATCCAGAGAATCCTCCGTGGTCAGCGGCTCCTCCTCAAAGAAGCCCTGTAAATCCCGTGCGCCCTCCTCCGCCAGATTACGGATGCAGGAGAGTAGTCCCTCCAAAAGCGCGTTCATCTGCTCCTTCTCGTCATAAATAACCGTGCCGTGCAGAAAAAGTCTGTGGCTGAAGCCCTCAACAATCCTTTCATAATCAAATTCCAGACAATAGCCGCGAAAATCGGTAAATTCCACCCAGAGCAGTGTATTGTTCTGCTGCTTGGAAAACGACACCACATAAAAGCTCATTTCCTCTCCGGAGGCAGGAGTCGCAGCAGAGGAAATAATGCCCAAGCGGGCAATCTCCGCCTTCAGCTTTTCGGAAAACCGCTCCCGCAGGCTTTCGTTCACAATATATTTTTCCATCAGCCGCTCCATAACCTCCACGGCATATTGAAATTCCAGCTTATCATTCAGAAAATCGCTTTTCGTCGCCACAAATTCCCCGTTTTCCACAATGCCGCGAATCCCCTCCGCCGTTGTGTAATGATAGAGCTTATCCCCCTTCTCGCAAAGAGGTATGTGTATCCAGTCGTCCATATAATGCGTATCCCGCATAGGTGTATCCTCCCGCTTATTCCCTGATTTGACCGTCTCCGTAAATAATATATTTCGTCGTTGTCAATTCCTTCAGTCCCATAGGCCCCCGCGCGTGCAGCTTTTGGGTGCTGATACCAATTTCCGCGCCAAAGCCGAATTGCCCGCCGTCCGTGAACCTCGTAGAGGCATTCACATATACCGCCGCCGCGTCCACCTCGTTTAAGAAACGCTGTGCATTGGTGTAGTTCTCCGTCACAATTGCCTCTGAATGTCCCGTGCTGTATTTCCGAATATGGGAAATCGCCTCATCCAAATCCCTGACCACTCTCGCGGCAATAATATAATCGGCGTATTCCGTCGCCCAATCCTCCTCCGTTGCGGGAATCACCTCCGCAACCAGACCTCGCGTTGCCTCGTCCCCGCGAATCTCCACCTTTTTCTCCCGCAAGACATTCCCGATAACAGGCAGAAACTCCTCCGCAATCTTTTCATGCACCAAAAGACTCTCGCAAGCGTTGCAAACGCCCGGGCGCTGTGTCTTCGCGTTAAGAACGATACGCGCCGCCTTTTCCAAATCCGCGCTCTCATCCACAAAAATATGGCAGTTGCCCACACCCGTCTGAATCACGGGAACGGTGCTGTTTTGCACCACGCTGTTGATAAGCCCCGCACCCCCGCGCGGAATCAGAACATCCAGATAACCGTTCAGCCGCATCATCTCATTTGCCGTCTCGCGGGAGGTATCGGGAACCATCTGCAAGCAGTCCTCCGGCAACCCCTCTGCCGCCAATGCACCCCGCAAAGCGGAAACCACCGCCCGATTCGTCCGAAAGGCCTCCTTCCCGCCGCGCAGGATTACCGCACTGCCCGCCTTCAGGCAAAGCCCAAAGGCATCCGCCGTAACATTCGGTCTTGCCTCAAAAATAATCCCAATCACGCCCATTGGCACGCGCTTCTGTCCAATCAAAAGTCCGTTGTCCATAGTTTTCATGGAAAGCACCTCGCCCACGGGATCGTCCAGCCTTGCCACCTGTCGCAGCCCCTCCGCCATATCCGAAAGTCTTGCCTCGTTGAGCGTCAGCCTATCAATAAATGCACCCTTGATGCCCGCCAGCGTTGCCGCCTCCACATCCGTCTTATTTTTTTCCAGAATATCCGCTTTTGCCGCAAGCAAGGCCTCCGCAGATGCCAGCAATGCCTTATTTTTCGCAGGGGTCGGCAATGTCGCCAAAACCACCGCCGCATCCTTCGCCCTCTGTCCCATTTCCGTCAATCGGCTCATCTTCATTCCTCCCATCCGTTTTCCGTAACAACCGCATCCAAGGGCACATCCCTTTCCCCCGCAGGTAATCTCTCTGCGGAAAGCTGTGCCGCAAACGCAAGTCCGATTCGTTTTCCTTCCCTGTGTTTCGCAAAATAAGTATCATAATAACCGCCGCCATAGCCAAGGCGGTTCTTTTTTTCATCAAATAATAAACCGGGAACAAGCAGCAAATCCCCCGTTTCCGGGATACAGACCGTGCCACCCTTCGGCTCCCTTACACCGAAACGCCCCGCCGAAAGCGCCGCAGGGGAATGAATTTCGTAAAACTGCATTTCTCTGTGCCCCTCCGTTTTCGGCACAGCAACGGTTTTGCCGTCCTGCCACGCCTGTCGGATAATTTCTTCCGTTTCTACCTCAGAGCCCATGCTCACAAAGGTAAAAATCCGTTCCGTATTCCGATATGCCGCACTTTGCAGGATATGCGCCGTAATCCTTCCGCTTTTTTCCTCTCGTTTTTCCAAGGCATTTCGCACCGCAAGCGCCCTTTGCCGCAATTCCCTCTTCACTGCATCAAGCCCCCCATCGCATACAGACCCAAAAACGCAACCGTCAGAGAAATTCGCCAAAGCGGCAAATCCCGCACGCCAAAAAGCGTGCCAAGCAACAGCCGTAGCACACCGCCCCAAAGCAAAATTTCTCCCGCCACAGAAGCAAGCGCAAGCAGACCCGCAAGCGGCAGTCCCAAATATAAGCCCAGACCGAGCGCGGCAGAGCCCGCCAAAAGTAGGAGCATCTCCCTTGTTTTTTCATAAATCGGCTTCGTGTTTTTCCGTATCGGGTCTACATTCATCGCCAAAAGCAAAAGCCCCGGCATAACCGTCCCAACCAATCCGCCCGAAAGCACCCGCCGCCATTGATTGCTTTCCAAAAAACCAAGATAGCTGCCAAGCCCATCTAATGCAATCGGCAAAATCATCAAGGCAGTCAGCCACGTCTGTGCCTTGGAGAAGGGCTTCCCCGCATCCATCCGCTTTTTCAAAAGAAAAAAGCAAAACGCCAAAAATACTCCGCAATAAATTCCCGTGCATCGGGCGCAAAGCGGCATAAAAGCCTCCCTCCAGGGAAAGCTGCGCACCGCAAGCCTATGGCAAACAGCCGCTCCCAACTGCTCCAAAAGCAATCTCATATCTCATACGGCAGCGCCGCACTCCCTGTACCCAGCAGGCAACAGCACAAAAAGGAAATTGCCAGCATCACCACGCTGACCGTAAGCATCAGTTTGCCAAACCTGCGGTAATCCTCCGAAGGGTGTTTACTCAGCGCAACGCCGGCAACGCAGCCCGCAATTGCGCCCAAGCCGCCCACCGCAATGATGAGTATAATCACCAGCGCCTTGATGGCGGCGGGAATCGTCGCATCCTCCGCCGACTTGCTCCTCCCGCGATACTCTGCGTTGCCTGTCTCCTCGTTATTTTCAAAGCAGTGCTTTTCCCCGTCTGCGTCCTCCACAGTAAAAGACTCCACAGTCTCCGCCTTCATTTCCTCTTTTCCTTCCTCTTGCATTTTCTCCCTGCCTTCTTCTTTGTGTTCTTCCTTTGTTTCTTCCTTTGTTTCTTCCGTTTCCTTTTCTATCTGCGACACAGCCCTTGTCGGGTCAATATTCCCGCGCACATTGCATACCGGGCAGCCCAAGCTTTCCTCTAAAATTTTTCTGCCGCAATTCGGACAATAGCTCATCTGTGAAACCTCCGCTGTTTTTTCTCTATTTCAAATCTAACTCAGCCAAAGAGCGTCCCCACATCCGCTCCGTCCAAAACAGAATGGATGATTTTCGGGTCCTCCCCGTTGGCAATGACCATTTGCATCTGCGCCCGCATACAGATTTCCGCCGCCTGCAATTTCGTCAGCATCCCGCCGGTGCTGAATTTCGAGCCATTCCCCTCGCCTGCCATGGCTCTGATTTCCTCCGTCATCTCCCCGACATAGGAAATGCGCCTTGCATCCGAGTGTCGCGTCGGATCCTTGTCATATAAAGCATCGATATCCGTCAGCAAAAGCAACACATCCGCCGCCACAATCTCCGCCACCATAGCGGAAAGACGGTCGTTATCGGAAATGCCAATCTCGTCGGTGGATACGGTATCATTGGCGTTGATGATGGGGATAATGTTCATCTCCAAAAGTGTTTCCAAGGTGTTTTTTGTATTTTCGTATCGGCTGGCACTGTCAAGCTCCTCCTTCGTCAAAAGAACCTGCGCCACCGTCTGGTTGTATCGGTCAAAGAAATTATGATAAATCTGCATCAGCATCGCCTGTCCCACGGCAGCCGCCGCCTGCTTTTCCCGCATCACCGTAGGACGCTCCCGCATCGCCAGATGCACCGCCCCCACGCCAATGGCACCGCTTGTCACCAAAATAACCTCCTTGCCGGCATTTCTCAGGTCTGTCAGCACCCATGCCAGCTCCTCGATGCGCTTCAAATTCAATCTGCCTGTGGGATATGTGATGGTAGAGGTGCCCACCTTAACCACGATGCGCTTACAATTTTTCAGCTGTTCTCTCACCGGTTTCATCTCCGTTTCTATCATCGTTTCTTCGCTCTATCCTGTTAGTATACAACAGATTTCTCCCATAAAAAAGAATTTTTCTGTTAAGAAATTCCGTTTCCGGCTTCTGATATGGGAATAAAAACGGAAAAAGGCGGAAATTTCCCTTTTTCCGGAAGCTTTCCGCCCTTGTTCCGCAGTGAAGTGCGCGTCTTCCTGCGGATTTATTTGATTTTGAAGGAGCTTTTCAGCGGAACAATACGGTTAAATACCAAATGCCCCGCCGTTGTATCCTTGGTATCCACGATATAGTATCCGTTTCGCATAAACTGAAATCTTTCGCCCTTCTCCGCCCCCTTGACAGAAGGCTCGATGAAGCATTCCTTCACCTCCAGAGAATTCGGGTTCATCATCATTTCGCCGTTCGGATCCTCAGGGTTATCCAGCATCATATAGTCATACAGCCTTGCTGTTGCCGGTACGTTATCCTTTGCACTCACCCAATGCAGCGTCCCCTTGACCTTTCTGCCCTCAAAGCCACTGCCACTTTTAGTTTCGGGGTCATATGTGCAGTGAACCTCCGTCACAACGCCGCTCTCGTCCTTCACAAAATCGGTGCAGGTAACGAAATACGCCCCCTTCAAACGCACCTCTTTTCCGGGTGCCAGACGGAAGAACTTCTTTACAGGCTCCTCCATGAAATCCTCTCTTTCGATGTAAAGCTCTCTTGTAAAGGGAACCATGCGCTTGCCCAGCTCCGGTGCTTCGGGGTTGTTTTCCAGCTCCATCATTTCCACCTGTTCCGCGGGATAATTCGTGATAACCAGCTTCAAGGGGTCAAGCACCGCCATAACCACCTTCGCCTTCGCCTTCAAATCATCGCGGATACAGTAATCCAAAAGACCGCTGTCTACCACGCTGTTTGCCTTGGAAACGCCGATGCGTTCGCAAAAATCACGGATAGACGCAGGGGTATAGCCGCGGCGGCGCAAACCGCTGATAGTCGGCATACGAGGGTCATCCCAGCCGTCCACCAGACCGTTTTCTACCAAAGCACGCAGCTTTCTTTTGCTCATCACGGTATTTGTCATCCCCAGACGCGCAAATTCAATCTGTCTGGGGGGATTTTCGGTATAGCCTGCCTCTCTGACCACCCAGTCATACAGAGGTCTGTGATCCTCAAATTCCATCGTACAGATAGAATGGGTAATGCCCTCAATCGCATCCTCCAGCGGATGTGCAAAGTCATACATGGGATAGATGCACCATTTGTCCCCCGTGGTGTGGTGAGTGGAATGGGAAATGCGATAGAGCACAGGATCTCTCATGTTGATGTTGGGAGATGCCATATCGATTTTCGCCCGCAGTGTCTTAGAGCCGTCGGGAAATTCGCCCGCCTTCATTCTCTCGAACAAATCCAGGTTCTCATCCACACTTCTGTTGCGGTAGGGGCTTTCCTTTCCGGGTGTGGAAAGAGTGCCGCGGTATTCCCGCATCTCCTCCGCGCTCAGCTCATCCACAAAAGCCTTGCCCTCCCGAATCAGCTTTACCGCAACCGCATAATATTGATCGAAATAGCTTGAAGCATAATACAACCTGTCCTCCCAGTCGAAGCCGAGCCATTTGACGTCCTCCTGAATGGATTCCACATATTCCACATCCTCCTTGGTGGGGTTGGTATCATCAAAGCGCAGGTTGCATTTGCCGCCATAAAGATTCGCCAACCCAAAGTTCAGGCAAATGGATTTTGCATGACCGATGTGCAGATAACCGTTGGGCTCGGGCGGAAATCTGGTGTGGATTTTGTTTAGCTCTCCCTTTAGGTCCTCCTGGATATAGCTGTGGATAAAGTTACCCGTTGCACCCAGACCGCTGTTATGTTCTGTATTTTTTTCGTCTGCCATTGGTCGCCCTCCCGTATTTTCATTCGTTTCAGATTTTTTCATAAATGCAATATAATACCTTATTATAATACATTGAGACTTTGATGGCAAGAAATGCGTAAACTTTTTTCATACGATACAACACATCCATGCGGTAAGGTGACAAATGTCCCCTTGCGTCCTTCTCAGCTTTTTGGGTCACATCCGTTTGCATCACAGCACTGATTCTTTCTTTTGCGTAAGAAACAAATTGAAAAATCTCCCCAAAAAAGGTAGAATAGAAAAAACAACACTGCCTTAGGGGGATTTTTTTATGCTTGCTTTCACCATCAATGATACCAAATCATTTATGAATCTGCTCCTGAAGGGGGATACCTTTGATGCGTTTTCCTTCCGTCAGGGAACGCTTGTCACCTTCGCCTCCTTTGTAATCGAGGGCAAGCGCAATCCGGATTTTTATACCCCCGCGGAGCAGGAGGCTGGGCTTTCCCGCTATGTCAGCTGGGCAGAAATACGCCCCTTTGTTTTTCAGGCAATCAAGGGGCATAAGCTGCCGAAAAGCATCAAGCTTGTGTTCTCTCTTCCGGAAGAAAAGCTTGCCAATCTCCCCAATACCAAGGCAGCATTTCTGAACATCCTCTTTCATGAGCAAACCGTCCTCTGCACCACCGCCATCTCGCAGGAGTCCTTCTCCTTGGATAAAACCACCGAGCAGCTCTGGGAGGACTATGTATTAAAATTTTTCAAAAAAAACGCCATCCCTATCCAAAAGCAGGAAGACTAAACCACAGGCACAGTCGCAAATTTTGCAAATAAATAAGGCCTTCTTTCAAAAAAACAGAGAAAGCCTTATTTTTTCTCTCCCGCAAAAGCCCTTTGCTTCTACGGGATATTTCCCATTATTTTTTTATTTTCCAAAGCCCTCCAAAAGCTCATCATTAGGCAGGTAGTCCCATGTGCTGTCCGTGATTTTCACCGTCAGGCTGTTATCATTGTCTCTGTAAATCACACCGGACATCGGATTGCCGCTCGGGTCTGTCACCTCAAAGGTCATTTTATGCTCCGCAAAGGTACCGATACCATCCTCCAGACTGCACAGCCGCACAATGTTAATATCAACATCAAAGGTTCCGTCGCCGTTATCCTCAATATCTACGGTGCTGCCATCGTCGCTTCTCTGATGCTCCCCAAGGAAATATTCGTTCAATTCGTTTTCGCGATCCTTCTCGGGGTCATCGGTCGCATCCCCCTGCAAGGGCGCATACAGATTTTCCGCATATGCTTGAATATCCATGCCGTTCAGTTCCTCTCGGGTAGCGGAAAGAGAATAGCATACCCCCGTTACGGCATCGTACCAGTTTACCATTTGTACATCATCCACCGTCTCGTCGTTCAGCGCGCCATAGGAATAATACATCGCCTCTCGTCCTGCAACCTCGCCCGCTTCCTCGCTCATCCAGTCTACCGAAAGCCCGGAAATATCCGTCAGGGCATCCGTCATCTGCATCCGATACACCCAATCCGCATCATCCAGCTCATAGCGCATCTGAGCTAAGCCGCTCTCGCTCATATAGCTGTAGGAAAGCTCCGTAGCTCCCTCCGGTGCGGCCATGTCAAAGCCGGTTGCCTCCAGAACGCCTTCTCTGTCGGACTCCGTCCAGGGATTCGCAATACCCGTCTCCTCCTTGTCCGCAGAGCCGCACCCTGTCATCGCCGCCACACTCATTGCCATTACCAGTAATACTGAAACCATTTTCTTTTTCATCCTACATCCTTCCTTTCTGTTAAAAAATTTTTTGATGTTGTTTTTTCACTTTTTCTTGCGCGTCCTTTTTTTGCCGCCGTTATGCGGAAAGCAGGTCGCACAGCGCGGCAATCTCCTGCTCTGTCATACCGCAATCGCTGAGATATTCCTTGGCAGCATCGCTATAATCCATCGTTTTCCATGCGTCCGCATCCTCCGTTTTGGAAAGATATCCCGCAAAGGAATCAAAATATAGGGAAACAATAGCGTCATATTTCTCCGGTGTCTTTTCCTTGGAAACCCCATAGTAATTTTCGTAGGTCTTCATATAATCGGCACACATCTCATCATAATCCGAACCGACCAGCGCCTCCAGTAAAAAGCACACAAAACCGGTTCTGTCCTTTCCCTCCATGCAATGAATATAGGCGGGGCCGCCATAAGCAAGAAGCTGCCGCATCCCCTTCGCAACGCCCTCCCGATATGCGTCGGAATCATAATTCGAGCTCATGGAAAGCGGAATATCTCTTCCTTCTTCATAGAGAGCCTTCGTATATGCGGAGCTAAAATCCGCCTCAGCAAAATACCCCTCCATATCCTCCACAGAATCGGATAAATTAATCACATTCCTGATTCCCGCGCGTTCCAGCAGAGCATCCACAACCGCAGCACGGTTCGCCCCGTTATTCACCGGAGATGCCCCACGGTAAATAAAGTTTTCTTTCATATTCCGGACAGAAATCGCGCGGAAATTTGCAAATGCCTCGTCACTCTCGTATGCACTGCGGTCTGTGCTGTACCGCTGTGCCAGGACTTCATAGGTCGCAAGATATTTTCCCTCCGTATGCAGGGCAATCTCTGCCGTGCATCCCTCCGTCAGTTCCGCCAATGCCCAAAAGCCTTGATTGTTGCAAGCAATTTTTACATTGTCGTCCGTAGGATAAGCCACAATGACCGGATCCCCCGTTTTCACATAGTATCCGTCATAATACGGCACATCCGTCAGCGTATAGCCGTTGCTGATGACAACATCAAAGCTGTCCCCAAACGAAAAACCCGCTTCTTGAAAATCCTCCGCAGTCAAATCAGTGATTGCCGAGCCAAATTTTATATCCTCCGTCAGCACCGCCGTCAGTGTCGGCGTGCCCTCCGTAGCAGTTCCGCAGGCAGTCAACAGCAGAAGCAGAAGCGCAAGCATCGCGCCAAGCCATCTGCATTTATTTTTCCCTCTCATATATCTTCCTCCTTGTTTTTGTTTTCCTCTGTCGCAACAGGTCTTCATTTCATAACAACAAACGCAACCACATTACATCCGTCCTCCGTATAGTGATACCGAATGTCCTGCGCATCATGCTCCGCCAGCTTGCGGGATAATGCGTCCATCCGCAAAAGCGGATTGACCGCCTCCGCCCTCCAGCAAAACTGTAACGCACAGCTACCCTGCCGTTCCGCATATTCCATGCTGAACCGTACCTCCGTTTTCTCATCCAAAACCGGCAAAATCGTCTGCAAATACATCTCCTCTATTGCATTCTCTATGCGATATAAAAGCTCCGGCGCAAACATCTTTTTCAAGGCAAAGGCATGAATCTCGCTGATAAAGCCCAGATAATCCAGCTCATCGCAAACAAAGCTTTTCCGAATCCATTCCAGTCCGTTGATAAAGCTGCGGGTACGCTCCCTTTGGGGATGATTGAAAATCTGCTCCGGCGTACCCTCCTCGTAAATGGTTCCCTCGTCCATATAAAAAACCCGCGTGGAAACCGTCTTGGCAAGCCGCATCTGATGCGTCACAATCAGCATGGTCATGCCCTCCTGCGCCAGCCTTTGAATAACAGCCACAACCTCCGCCACCATCGTCGGATCCAAGGCAGAGGTTGGCTCGTCAAAAAGAATAATTTCCGGCTCCATCGCCAGTGTTCTCGCAATGGCGACCCGCTGCTTCTGCCCGCCGGAAAGCTGCTCCGGATATTTCAGCTCTCTCCCCGCCAAGCCGACGGTGCGTAAAAGCTGCATCCCCCGCGCATAAGCCTCCTCGCGGGAAAGCTTCAAAACCTTCATCGGCGCATACATAATATTTTCAATCACATTCATATGTGGATAAAGGTTGAAGCTTTGGAATACCATCCCCATCTTCCGCCGCACCATGTGCAGCGGGCAATCCTTCGCGCCAATGTCCACGCCATCCACAAGAATCGTACCGGAGGTCGGCTGCTCCAAGCGGTTCAGGCAGCGCAAAAAGGTGGATTTTCCTGTTCCGGACGGACCGATAATGGAAATCACATCGCCCCTTTGAATGGTTGTGCTGACATCTCGAAGGGGGGTAACATCCGCATATTCCTTTCTCAAATGCTGAATCGAAATCATGCCTTCATCCCTCCCATCTGTTGTTTTTCGTTATCCGCCCTGCGTGCATACTGCGGCATCAGCCTTTTCCGCAAATACCCCATCAGGGAAAGCAGCAGGCAGGCACTCACGAAATAAATCAAAGCAATCGTTACCAGCGGCACAATCGCCTCAAAGGTGTTGCTGCGGATAATATCCCCCACCTTCGTCAAATCATTAACCGCAATGTATCCGACCACCGCCGTCCCCTTCATCAGACTGATGAGGTTGCTGAAATAGCCGGGCAGCATGGTGCGGATTGCCTGCGGCAGCACAATGCCGCAAAAGGTCTGCCCCTTGGTCAGCCCCGTAGCAAGCGCCGCCTCCCATTGTCCCTTGTCCACGCCGCTGATGCCTCCCTCAAAAAGCTGCGCCATATATGCGCCAAACACCAGACCAAAGCCCAGAATCGCAACCAAAACATTGGAAATATCGGATTTGCCGAACACAATATAATATAACATCATCAAAATCACAACAATCGGCAAGCCCTGCATCAATCGGGAATAGACAGCAGCGATTCCTCGCAATGCCCTTGCGCGGGACATCGCCATCGCACAAAAGGCAATACCCAGCAAATTCGCCAGCACAAAGCCCGCCACAGTAATCAGTACCGTCACCAAAAGCCCCTGCAACACGGAAACCCATCTGTCCTCGTCGATGAGCGTGCGCCGAATACTCTTTTGCATCGTACCCAAAAAGCCGCTGTCCGCCGTTTCTCCGTCCGTTCCCGCATCCGCCGTAACGAGGGCAGGCGTATCAAATTGGTCTGCCCGAACGATAGGGACAAATTTCTGCGTATAATAGAACTCAGAAAAATTCACGCTCTTGTCCCGCTCCTCCGTCCAGGAAATCTGTCCGGCGGCAAGGTCGTATCTCCCCGTTGTAATGCCGCTCAAAATCCCCGCAAAATCAACATCCTCGATTTTCAGACCATAGCCGTATGCGCGGCAAAAGCCGGCAATAATATCTACCTCATATCCGACGTGTGCGTTATTCAGCTTGAAGGAAAACGGCTTCAGCGTGCTGGTTGTCGCCATGGTCAAAACGCCGTTCTCCCCCGTCTCGGGAATATCCACCGTCTCCCAATCGTGCGGATAAAGCCAATATTCCTGCTTTTCCAAAAGCTCACCGCTTTCCTTCAGCGAAGCAATGTATTCGTTCAGCTTCTCCCGAATGGCGTCGCCCTTTTCCGTTTTCGCAAAAACCGTCCCCACATCATACACCGCAAACGGCGCATCCAAATACCCAAAATCCGGGTACTCCTGCACCAGCGTGTAATAATTCACCGTCGGCAGTGCGGCAAAGCTGATTTTGTTTTTCTCCAGCGCCAGCGCCACATCCGTGATGCTGTTGAAATACTGTATCTTCGCATTCGGCAGCTTCGCCAATATAATCGCGTCCTGCGGTGTTCCCGTCATCACGCCTGCCGTTTTCCCCGTAAGCAGAGAAAAAGTTTCTTCCTCCGTATCCGCCCATGCAGGGGACACGGTAGAAAGCGAAATGCAAAGGCTCATCAAAACAAGCAACAGCAACCAAAGCAACCGCTTCGTTTTTCTCTTAACCATCCTTCTTCTCCCTTCCTCATGCTTGGCGTGTCTTTCTCCCCTCACGCCGCACGAATGTTTTCCTCGTTTATTCCTCCTCCAGCTTCAGCACGGACATAAACGCCTTCTGCGGCACCTCTACGCTGCCAATCTGGCGCATCCGCTTCTTGCCTTCCTTCTGCTTTTCCAAAAGCTTTTTCTTACGTGTAATGTCCAAAAGCTTTTTCTTACGGGTAATGTCCCCGCCGTAGCATTTCGCCAAAACATCCTTCCTCATCGCGCTGATGGTTTCTCTTGCAATGATCTTGCTGCCGATTGCCGCCTGAATGGGAATCTCGAACAAATGTCTGGGAATTTCCTTTTTCAGCTTTTCGCACATCTTTCTGCCTCGCTCCGTTGCGGAATCCTTATGCACAATAAAGGACAACGCATCCACCGGCTCTCGGTTGACCAGAATATCCAGCTTCACCAGCTCGCTCTCCTGATACCCCAGCAGGCTGTAATCAAAGGAGGCGTAGCCGCGGCTTCTGGATTTCAGCACATCAAAAAAGTCGTAAATAATCTCGTTCAAGGGCATATGATAGGTCAGCATCACACGGGAGGAATCCAGATATTCCATGCTGACATATTCTCCCCGCCGCTGCTGGCAAAGCTCCATAATCGAGCCGACATATTCCTTCGGGAGCATGATTTCCGCCTTAACAATCGGCTCCTCCATCCGCGCAATGCGGGCAGGGTCAGGCATATTGCTGGGATTGGACAGCGAAAAGCTTGTGCCGTCCGTCAGATACACCTTATAGATAACACTGGGTGCAGTCGTCACCAAATCCAGATTATATTCCCGCTCCAGCCGCTCCTGTATGATTTCCAGATGCAAAAGCCCAAGAAAACCACAGCGGAAGCCGAAGCCCAACGCAATTGAAGTTTCCGGTTCAAAGAACAGCGCCGCATCGTTCAGCTGTAGTTTTTCCAGGGCATCCCGCAAATCGGGGTATTTCGCCCCGTCCACGGGAAAAATCCCGCAATAAACCATAGGGTTTGCCTTCTTATACCCCGGCAGTGCCTCCGCCGTCGGCTTTGCCGCCAAGGTGACCGTATCCCCCACGCGGGTATCGGATACGGTTTTGATGCTCGCCGTAAAATAGCCAACCATGCCGGCACTCAACTCGTCCACAGGCAAAAACCGCCCGGGGCCGAAAATGCCGACCTCAACCACATCAAATTCCTTCCCCGTTGCCATCATCTTGACCCTGCTCCCCTTGCGAATCGAGCCGTCAAACACGCGCATTAAAACAATAACACCACGGTATTGGTCATACACAGAGTCGAATACCAAGGCCTTCAGCGGTGCGTCCACATCACCCGCAGGCGCAGGAATATCCGTAATAATGCGTTCCAGAACCTCCTCAATATTAATGCCGTTTTTCGCGGAAATTTCCGGTGCATCCTCCGCCGGAATCCCAATGATGTCCTCAATCTCCTGCTTTGCCCATTTCGGGTTTGCGCTCGGCAGGTCGATTTTGTTGATTACGGGCAATATCTCCAGATTATTATCCAAGGCAAGATATACATTCGCCAAGGTCTGCGCCTCAATGCCCTGCGCCGCGTCCACAATCAGTACTGCGCCCTCGCACGCCGCCAGAGAGCGGGAAACCTCGTAGTTGAAATCGACATGACCGGGCGTATCAATCAGATTGAATTGGTATTCCTCCCCGTCCTGCGCACGATAAATCAGGCGAACCGCCTGCGATTTGATGGTGATTCCCCTTTCGCGCTCCAACTCCATGTTATCCAGAATCTGCTCCTGCATCTCTCTATCCGTCAAAAGACCCGTTTTTTGAATCAGTCTGTCTGCCAAAGTAGATTTGCCGTGGTCGATATGCGCCACAATGCAAAAATTTCGAATATATTTCTGTTTGTCCTGAGACATACGCTTCCTCCTTATTATAGCTCTTTGAGGGCTTTACCCTCAAGCTTCCATGAGAGGGTCACCACCTCAACCCGGTATTGCAATAGTTTTGCTATTTATAAATCCCCGTAGAAACAAGCATTTGTTTCTGCCAATAGGGTGCAGGGGATTATCCCCTGCCGTGGGTGTTGGGGGTGACACTCCAAGGTCTTACGCCATGCTTGGGGCGTGAGGCGGAACCCCGCAAAAGTTTTTTACATTTGTGTTTATTCTATCATATCCATAGGGCAGAAGTCAAAATTTTGAATATACCATACACCATAAAGTCGATTGGATTTCTCGAGAAAAACACAAAAAAGAAAAATGCACTAGCAGCAAGCAAATAATCCTATTCTTCATATCATATATAACGAAAGAGTATATTATCATCTCTGTTTTGAATGTGATAAGCCTTTGCTGTCATTCCTGACAAAAATTCCATTGATGTATGAAAGCGATTGGAAAACCACTTCCGGTATATCAAAGGAAGGCACTACGAGAAGCACCTTATTCCACCTGCATAGCAGGTGTTTCTTTCATGCTGAAACGCACAATGAAATTCGGCAAAAAGAAAAAGGCGTCCTCCTCCGGATATATAAAAAACGAGACAACCGAAGTCGTCCCGTAAAAGCCCCGCTTCTAGGATTCCCATTTTTTATCCTTTATTCCAATTTTGCGGCCCCCGCCGCACCTCGCTTCTCCCTTCGGCATATCACCGCAAAGCAAATCACACAAATCAAAATGGAAAACAGCGAGCCTGCCGCCGTCGCCAGTCCCATCGGAAAAAGCGTTTCCGGAAATTTCTGCGAGGTCAGATAAACCCCCGGGACACGCACCAGCGAAATCGCCAGAATGTTGTGCAAAAACGATAGTCCTGACTTTCCGCAGGCGCAAAAATATCCGCTGAAGCAGAAATGGATTCCTGCAAAAATACAGTCAAAAATATACCCCCGAAAATATTGCCCGCCAAGCCGCACAACCTCCGCACCGCCCGCCGTATTCGCATCGGTAAAAAGCGCAACAATCGGCTCTGCGGCAAATTGTACCGCCACCGTAGCAAAAATACCAAAGCCCGCCGCCAGCATCACGGCATAGCGCAACGTCTCCCGCGCCCGCTCCGGCTTGCCCGCGCCGATGTTCTGTGCCCCCAGCGCAGAAACGGTAGAAAGCATAGAGGATGGAACAAGAAATAAAAAGCTGATGACCTTTTCCACAATCCCGACCGCCGCCGCATCGTTCAACCCACGCTGATTGGCAATAATCGTAATGATAATGAAGGCAATTTGAATCAATCCGTCCTGAAAAGCAATGGGAACGCCAATTTTCAACAGCCGACCCATCACAGGCCGCCGCGGCAGAAGGTCGCTTTTTGCCAAAACAATGCTCTTCCTTCTCAGAATCACAAATAAGGAAACCGCCACACTAATCGCCTGCGAAAGTGTTGTACCGAGCGCAGCCCCCGCCGGTCCCATCCGTAATGCACCCATAAAAAGATAGTCCAGCGCAATATTTGCCACGCAAGCCACCGCAATAAAATACATCGGGCTTTTGCTGTCCCCCAAACCGCGAAAAACAGAGCTGATGATGTTATATGCCGTAATAAACGGGATTCCGATAAAGCAAATGGTCAGATAAGCCGCCGTGCCGTCTGCTGCCTCCATCGGCGTAGACATAACAGAAACAATCGGACGCACCAGAAGCAGCAAAAGAACGGTCAAAGCAAGAGAAACCGCCATAAACAAAATCACAGTATTCCCGATGTCCTTCGCCGCACGCTTGCTGTCCCCCGCACCGACTGCCTGTCCGATGCAGACCGTTGTCCCCATCGCCAGCCCCACGATCATCACCGTAAGCATATGCATCACCTGCGACCCGACAGAAACCGCGGTCGTTGCGGCAACCCCCTCAAATTGCCCAATGATAAACAGGTCTGCCATGCCGTAAAGCGTCTGCAAAAAATACGAAAGCAAATACGGCAGTGAAAATAGAATGACATTCCGAAATACACTGCCGGTTGTAAGATTTTTTTCTATCATAAGTAACCCTTCCCCACGCTCATCGTTTTTTCAAACTATCTCTATATTAAACCGCACAATGACGCAATAGTCAAGGAAAAACCCTACGCCGCATTCACTTTATCCCCTTTCTGTGATACAATAACCAAAGGGCAAAACCTTGGGGACGCTGTCCCCAACACCCCTGCAAGGGTATCATGCCCTTGACCTGATACCGCAGAAACAAGCACTTGTTTCTGCAAATAGGGTGCAGGGGATTATCCCCTGCTAGGGTTTGGGACAACGTCCCAAGGTCTTCATCTTTTTTTGTAAAAACGTCCCAAGGTCTTATCTTCCCCGGGCAGTGCCCCCAAAAAAGAACCGGTAGCTCTAAGAAAAAAAATCAGAAAAAACCCGGAAAAAAATAAAGAAAAAATAAAGGAGGAAACGCCATGAACTACGAAACAAATATCCCGTCGGAAGAGGTCTGCCGCTGTCTGCTTTGTGACCATGCCGCCTGTACCGCGGTCTGTCCCCACGGAGTAGACCCCGCCGGTCTTTTGCGCTCTCTGCGCTTCGAAAATCACGTCGGCGCAGCAGCGCGGCTTCAGAAAAACTTCCCCTGCATCGGATGTGATGCCCCCTGCGAGCAGGCGTGCGTGCAAAAAGCAAACCCCATCCATATCAAGCGTGTCCTGCTGGCATTGCAGCAGGATAGTCTTTCCATGGAGCAGCTTCCGGAAACACCGGTCGATCTTTCCTGTGATTTCCTCGGCGTGCATCTGGAAAACCCCTTCCTGCTTTCCTCCTCCGTTGTGGCAAGCACCTACGAAAAAATCTCCCGTGCCTTCGATATGGGCTGGGCAGGCGCGTGCTTTAAGACGCTCTGCGATTTTATCCCCCAAGAGGCGTCCCCACGTTATTCCGCACTCCCGTCGGAGCATGGCTTCGCCGGCTTTAAGAATATCGAACAGCTCTCCTGTAACAGTCTGGCGGAGGATTTAGACATCATCCGCCGTCTCAAGCAGGATTATCCGCATAAGGTCATGATAGTCTCCATCATGGGTCGCAATGACGAAGAATGGGAGCGGCTGGCGCGGCTTTCGCAGGCTGCCGGCGCGGACATCATCGAGTGCAATTTCTCCTGCCCCAATATGGAACAGGACGGCCTCGGCGTAGACATCGGGCAGGACCCCGCGGCAGTTGCCCGCTGTACCCAAGCCGCACGACGCGGCACCTCCCTCCCGCTTCTGGCAAAGCTCACGCCGAATGTCGCAGATATGCGTCCCTTTGCCCGCGTAGCAATGGAAAACGGTGCCGATGGCATCGCTGCCATCAATACCATCAAAAGCCTCATGGGCATGAACCTCGATACCTATGCCACAGAGCCCTCCGTACGCGGTCTGTCCGGTGTCGGCGGCTATTCCGGTCATGCCGTAAAGCCCATCGCCCTGCGCTTCATCTGGGAAATGGCGTCCGACCCCAAGCTGCACCATGTCCCCATCAGCGGCATGGGCGGCATTGATACCTGGCGCGATGCCGTGGAATTTCTGCTTTTAGGCGCCAATCATGTCCAGATCACCACCTCCGTCATGCAATACGGTGCGCGCATCATTGAGGATTTGATTGATGGCATCATCTGGTATCTCCGCGAAAAGGCTCTGCCCCGTCTGTCCGATTTGCAGGGACTCGGTCTGGAAAATGTAACCGATCTGGATGAACTGAATCGCAAGACAAAGCTGCTCCCCCGCTTCCATCGTCAAAAATGCCTTGGCTGCGGACGCTGCGCCCTCTCCTGTCGCGACGGCGGGCATGAGGCGCTACATATGACGGAGGGCAAGCCCATGATGAATCCAAGCCTCTGCGTCGGCTGTCATCTCTGCGTGCTGGTTTGTCCCGCCAAGGCAATCAGCCCCTATGGCAAGCGAATAGAAGGATAAAAAATTATTTTTGTTAGCACTCTTTTTTATTGAGTGCTAATTTTTTCTTGACTTTTCCTCCCCCAATGCTAAAATAAAAGAGAACCGGAGTCGCATTTTTTCGCTGCGGCTCTCCAAAAAAGCTCAAGGAGGTATGCAGTATGCAAGAAAAAGGTAATCTTTCTATCAATAGTGAAAATTTTATGCCCATTATCAAAAAATGGCTCTATACGGATAAGGATATCTTCATCCGTGAATTGGTATCCAACGCCTGTGATGCGGTGACAAAACTGCAAAAACTGTCTCTCATGGGCGAGGCGAATATCCCCGCCGAGGAAAAATATGAAATCCGCGTTGTCTTGGATCAGGATAAGAAAACTCTGCAAATTATGGATAACGGCATCGGCATGACGGCGGAGGAAATCAAAAAGTACATCAACCGCATCGCGTTCTCCGGCGCAACCGATTTTCTCTCCAAATTCGCCGAAAAAACAGATAACGATGGCAACGAAATCATCGGGCATTTCGGTCTTGGCTTCTATTCCGCCTTCATGGTTGCGGATACCGTCGAAATTGATTCCCTTTCCTATCAAGCCGGTGCAGAAGCAGCAAAATGGCGCTGCAACGGCGGCATTGATTACGAAATGGAATCCGGCGAAAGAACCGCCCGCGGTACCACCGTCACCCTCTTTCTCGGCGCGGACGGCGAGGAATTTTTGAATGAAGCGACCCTCTATGCCGCTCTCCGAAAATATTGTGCCTTCATGCCCGTCCCCATCTTCGTGGATATCTTGAAGGAGGAATCCGAAGAGGAAAAGGCAGCGGCAAAAAAGGCTGAAAACACCGTCCATGTCTCCCCCGAGGAGGCCGCAAAGCTGGCAACCGAGGGCGCCATGGATTTACTACAGGAGCAGCAGGATGCAAAAGAAGAAGCAAAGGCAGCGGAGCCAAAGCCTCTCAACGATACCAACCCCCTCTGGCAGCGAAAGCCCGCCGAATGTACCGATGAGGACTACAAAGCCTTCTATCATCAGGTATTCAACGATATGAACGACCCCCTGTTCTGGATTCACCTGAATATGGATTATCCCTTCCGCCTGAAGGGCATCCTCTATTTCCCCAAGCTTGCGGAGCAGATGGATATGATGGATGGCGAGGTCAAGCTTTATTGCAATCAGGTCTATATCGCGGATAATGTCAAGGAGGTCGTCCCCGAATTTCTGCTGCTGTTAAAGGGGATTCTGGATTGCCCCGATATGCCGCTGAATGTTTCCAGAAGCGCCCTGCAAAATGACGGCTACGTCGAAAAAATGAATACCTATATCACCAAAAAGGTTGCGGATAAGCTGAATCAGCTTTTCAAGTCCGACCGTTCCGCCTTCGAGGGCTTCTGGGACGACATCAATATCTTCATCAAATACGGCTGTATGCGGGAGGAAAAGCTCTATGATAGGATCAAGGATATCCTTCTTCTGAAAACCACCGACGGCGTCTATGAAACCGTTGCCGAATATCTGGAAAAGAATCAGGAGAAGCACGAAAATACTATCTATTTCACAACCGATACCGACCGTCAGGCGCAGTATATCCGCCTGTTTCGGGAGCAGGGGCTTGAGGCAGCGATTCTGGATACCCCCGTGGATAAGCCCTTCGTTTCCTTCCTCGAATACAAAAATCAGGATATCAAGCTGAAGGTACAGCGTGTCGATGCGGATATCGATTCCTTGCAGGAAAAACAGGATACCGAGGTTTCCGAAGCCAAAAAACAGGCGGACGAATTTGAAGCAAACCGGATGCAGGAGCTGTTCCGCAACGCCCTTGCGAATGAAAAGCTGAATGTAAAATTGGAAGCGCTCAAGGCGGAAAAGGTTTCTGCCATGATTCTGCTTTCCGAGGAATCCCGCCGTATGATGGAAATGCTGGAGGCGTATGCCAATAATGAGGAATTCCGCGCAATGTTTGCCAACCAAAAGCCGGAGGAAACCCTTGTGCTGAATAAAAATAATAAATTGGTCAAGGCACTGCTTTCCATGGCAGACAAAGCAGAAAAGCAGGAGGATGTCTCCCTTCTCTGCCGCCAGCTCTACGATTTGGCGCTGATGAGCCATCGTCCTCTGACCTCCGAGGAAATGACCGACTTCATCGACCGCAGCAATCTCCTTCTGGAAAAGCTGACAGCCCTTGAGGCATAAATTCCCCAAAGGCTTTTGATAACGCACTCCCCCCTTATGATACAAAAACCCGAGGATATTCTTTGTCCTCGGGTTTTTTCTTTTTTATTCTCTATGCTTCCCTTTCATCAGCGTCGGCTTTTGTTCGCCGGCACCTCCTGCGTTATCTTTGTGAAAATGCCTCCCCACCATTCCACGTATGACGGTATTTCGTGCTATTTTTCGGGATTATTTTTTTGCGAAGACAATGAAGACCGCACTTGCGATATATCGCAGAAAAGCTTTGCCGGCTTGGTTCTTCATGGCGCTCCAACGCCATATCACAGATCAATTTCCAGCTCCACCGGGCAATGGTCAGACCCCATCACCTCCGTGTGGATTCGTGCCTCCCGCAGCCTCTCCCGCAGTCGCTCCGATACCACATAATAATCAATCCGCCATCCCGTGTTCCGCTCACGCGCCCTGCCACGATAGCTCCACCAAGAATAAGCCCCCGCCAAATCGGGGTAAAAATAGCGGAAGCTATCCAAAAAGCCCGCACCCAAAAGCTCCGTGAATTTTCCTCTTTCCTCATCCGTAAAGCCCGCGCTCCTGTGATTCGTCTTCGGATTTTTCAAATCAATTTCCTGATGCGCCACATTCAAATCCCCGCAGAAAATCACCGGCTTTTTCGCGTCCAAGCCGCGCACATACCCGCGAAACGCGTCCTCCCATTCCATGCGGTACGCCAGTCTCGCGTTTTCCTGCTGCGAATTGGGCGTATAAACCGTCACATGATAAAACTCCGGAAATTCCAGCGTAATGACGCGCCCCTCGCGGTCGTGCTCCGCAGCACCGATGCCGTATGCCACAGAAAGCGGCTCCCGCCTCGTGAATACTGCCACACCCGAATATCCCTTCCTTTCCGCATAATTCCAGTATTGTCGGTACCCCGTCGTCTCCAGGTCAATCTGCCCCGCCTGCAATTTCGTCTCCTGCACAGAAAAAATATCCGCGTCTGCCTCCTTAAAGTATGCCAAAAAGCCCTTGCCCACCGCCGCGCGCAAGCCGTTTACATTCCATGAAATCAATCTCACCCTTTGTTCCTCCTTTTTTCGTTCTCTTAGGTCGAGTATAACAGAATCCGCCCGTCTTGTCTTGCCCCTCGTGAAAAAATGAGATACAATAGCCACAAGCAAACCCTGCTTGTAGCGTAGCCGCGAAAGCGTCTGCCCTGCTGCTTGCACAGCAGATTGTATGATTCGCAGGCAAAGCCTACTCATCATGCCTTGGGCAAGTAAATATCTAAGCGCTGCGTAGCTACTTCCTTTCCCTGCGGGAAGACAACCGCCGCCTTATCTTGGCGGTGCTACTGCCCCTGCACCCTCAAGGTCTTTTTATGCCGTATCCGGCTTCGCGGAGGGGATCTCTAAGGGGAACTCCGTGCCCCTTAGACCCTTGCGGAGGTTCGGAACCCATTGGGAAGGGTTCCGAGCTTTTTGTTACTTTTTAGCATAAAAAGTAAGGGAGTAAAGCCCTTGTTTCGCCAAAATCGTTCTAAACGGGCGTACCCCGTATGTTGCCCAACCGCCCATTAAAACCCTAAACCCTTGGGGCTTTGCCCCCCCACACGGTCTTCAGGTTTTACATACATAATACAGAAAAATTACAAAAGGAGGAAAATCCTATGAAAATCGCATTGGGACAAATTGATATGGGCTTCGAGGAAAAGGAAAAGGCAATGGCACTTTGCCAAGAGCTGCTTGCCGAAGCAGGCAAAAAGCAGGTGGATTTCGTGATTTTTCCCGAAATGACCCTGACCGGCTTCACGCTCCGTCCCGCAGCCTATGCCGAGGATAGAAAAAACAGCCCTACCATGGCTTTTTTCCGTGAACAGGCAAAGAAAAACCACATCGCCGTTTGCTATGGTCTGCCCGTATCAGAAAACGGCGTCGCCACCAACCATTGTATCATCATCGATGAAAACGGAAATCAGCTTGCCGATTACGCAAAAATTCATCCCTTCTCCTTCGGCGCAGAAGCAAAATATTACAGCGGCGGCGATGCGCTGCAATTCTGTCGGGTCAAGGGTGCCTCCGTCTCCCCGCTCATCTGCTATGATTTGCGCTTCCCCGAGCTTTTCCAAATCGCCTCCCAAAAAAGTGAAATCATCACCGTCATTGCCAGCTGGCCCACCTCCCGCCGCGAGCATTGGATGACCCTCCTTCGGGCGCGCGCCATAGAAAATCAATGCTTTATCTTAGGCGTCAACCGCAGCGGTACAGGCGGCGGGCTTTCCTATATCGGCGATAGCATGGCGATTTCCCCGTCAGGCGCCGTGCTGGCACATACCGAGGGCAAAAGCGGCTTGACCGTTGTGGATATTGACGTGAGCGAGGTTGCCGCCTGTCGCGCCTCCTTCCCCGTCAAGGCAGACCGTAAGCCCGCCCTCTATCATGCCCTGCAAATGCAGCTGAAATAATTTTTTCCAAAAAAAACAGAACGGAGTATCCAAAAATGAACGAGCAAGCAGCAAGAAATTTTCATATTGACAATATCAAGGGTGTCCTGATTTTTCTGGTGGTTGTCGGGCATCTGCTCAGCTATCTGCAAAAAATGCAGCTCCCCTTCGCCATCGGTGTCAGAACCTATATCTATTTTTTCCATATGCCGGGCTTTATCCTCCTGTCCGGCTATCTCGCAAAGGGCTTTTTGCAAAAGCAGTATAAGGCGGAAAAGCTGCTCTCCTTTGCGTGGCTCTATCTTTTGTTCAAGGATGCCATAGAGCTGGTGCATTTTCTCTCCCGCCAGCCCGCGCTCACAAAAACCCCCGCCCTCTGGCTTCCCGTCGCTCTTCTGTTCTGCGGCGGCATCTGTCTGCTTTCCCTTGCCTATCGTCGCTTTCGGGTCTTCCGTATTGTGTTTGTCGTCGCCGTCGTGCTGTTCTCCATGCTCCAGACCGATGTCCTGACCACAGGGGCAGCCCCTTGGTATCTCCTTGCTCTGGTGTCGTGGTATTGCTGCCTCTATCTCACGCGGAATATCCAAGCCAAATATGTGCTGACAGGTGCGGTGCTTCTCTCTGCTCTTTTCGCCTATCAGGATACCATAGGGAACTTTCTCTGTCTTTCCCGTACCCTCCGCTTTCTGCCCTTCTTTTTCTTCGGCTACTACATAAAAAAAGAGCAGCTCAACCTGAGCCGCTCTCTTTGCCGGTATTTTCCACCCCTGTTTTTTCTCTGCGCCGCGGGCATCCTCATCCCCTTCGGCAGGGTGGTGCAAAAATACCTCGGTGTGTTCTTCTTCGCTGTGTCCCCCTATGCGCGCCTTGCGAATTGGCTGTATCCCATCGCACCGCTTGTTTGCGTGCTTTGGATGGCAGTCGTGCTGCTCATGCTGCTCGGGCTCATACAGCTTTGCCCCAAGCGGGAAACCTTCCTTTGCCGCTTCGGCAGAAACAGCCTCGGCATCTATATTCTCCACCGTCTTTTTAAGGACTTCCTCATCTACAGCGGCTGCTATGACCTGCTCAGCCAAAACGAATACCTCGCCGTGCTGCAAGTGCTTGTCATAAGCCTCCTGCTCTGCTTCCTGTTCGGCAATGCCTTCTGGACAAAGACCCTCACAAGCCTCAGCCGGCTGAATATCCGCCCCTTCTATCGCACTTAGGCGTTTCGCTCGTCCGCCTTCATGCCGTCCAGCGTTTTCTGCATCAGCTCATCCAGCTCCCAGCCAAGCCGTTCCGCTCCCGTCCGAATGATGTCCCTGCTGCATCCGGCAGCAAATTGCTTGTCCTTAAATTTCTTCTTTACAGATTTCAGCTCCATGTCCTTCACGCTCTTGGAGGGGCGCATCAATGCCGCCGCACCAATCAACCCCGTCAATTCGTCCACCGCAAAAAGCACCTTCTCCATCTCATGCTCCGGCTCCACATCGCAGCAAATCCCGTATCCGTGGCTTGCGACCGCATGAATCAGCCTCTCGTCCAGTCCTCTTTCCCGCATCAGCTCCTGCACCTTCATGCAGTGCTCCTCCGGCCAAAGCTCAAAGTCCAGATCGTGCAAAAGTCCAACATTCCCCCAAAAATCCACCTCGTCGCCGTAGCCAAGCTCCACTGCCAAATACCGCATAACGCCCTCGACCGTCTCCCCGTGCCGCAGATGAAACGGCTCCTTGTTGTATTCCTTCAGTAATTCCCGGGCTTCCTCTCTCGTTAAATCCTTACCCATCTCTGCATTCCTTCTTTCTTCGTTTTTTCTTTTGTTTTTTTGTATTTCGCACATTATATCGCACTCCCTCGCATTATGCAAGCACAATTCCTATCGGTATACAGTATAATCGGAAGGCCTTGTCATCCGCCCAAAAAGTATGTAAAATAAGAATCAAAATCAGAATTCGGAAAGGATGAAAAATATGGATGTAACCAGCTTTGGCATCGACCACAACCGCCTGCTCCGCGGTATTTATGTTTCCCGTAAGGATACCGTCGGAGGCGGCGTCCTCACGACCTTTGATGTCCGTATGAAGGAGCCCAACCGCGAAATGGTGTTGGATACCTCCGTCATGCACACCATAGAGCATCTCATGGCAACCTTCCTCCGCGCCCATCCCGTCTGGGCGGAAAAAACCGTCTATGTCGAACCCATGGGCTGCCGCACAGGGATGTATGTTATCTTCAAGGGTAATCTGGAATCCGCCGATGTCGCGGAAATCCTTCTGGACTGCTACCGCTATATGGCAGGCTTCACAGGGGAGATTCCCGCCGCCAAGCCCGAAATGTGCGGCAATTATCTCGACCATAACCTCGGCATCACCAAAATCGAATGTCAAAAATTCGTCGATGAGGTGCTCTCCCGCCTCAAGGAGGAAAATATGGTCTATCCCCGCCAAAACGGCTAAGTCCCCCCTGCATACAAAAACCCTCCGCAGTCTCCTGCGGAGGGTTTCCGTTTTTATCTCGTCTTTATATGCTTTTTCTTTGTCCCGATTCCTTCCGAATCCGTCCCGACAAGGCTTTTAAGAGACATAACCCCTTCTCAGCCTCCGCAGAACCCTTCCCGCCGTTCTTTTGTATCCGCCGGATGCACATTCGCAGACGGCGCAAAGCTTGTCTACAAGGGTCACTACATAAGACTCAATATAACGGGGCGGCACAAGCGTACAGGGCCACATATGCTTTCGGATTGCATCCCTCTCCACCTTGTTCAGCTCTGTGATTTTCTGTGCATTCAAAAGCGCAATGCGCGGATGCCATGCGGCATGGTTGGAACGAATAAATTTCTTGACCCGCCAATCATAAAAAAATAAATCATGCAGTAACCCTGCTCTGGCTGCGGAACGATAATCCCAACCCATCCTGTAGCAAACCAAAAAGCTATAGTAGGACACATTGATGCTGTGCTGCAATCTGCTTGTGCTGTGATGCTGCGTATACTGCTCCAGTCTCTGCACCTGCTCATGCTCCAAAAGTCCCTCCAGACACGCCCGATATTCCTGCAAAAGCGTATCCGCCTGTGTGTCGTCAAAATCCCTGCGGGACCCAATAGCGCTCTGCATGGGCTCCACTTCCTTTATCTGTTTTTCTTTCCTCCCCATTATAGCACGACTTTCAAAAAATGTATATCGCAGAATATCTAAACTTACGTGGGATTTTTTGGCAATCCTGCGAGCAAAGCCGTCCTTCCCGCCCATTTTTCCATTGCTTTTTTTCAAAAATGCCGAAGCCCCCTCTATTTTTCCTTCTGCCGCAGACTTGATTCCTCCGGTAAAAATACCGAGTATCCCGCTATGCTCCACCTCCCGGATGACCCCCTCCGCCAGACGAAAGCCAAAGCCGGTCAGGGGAACAGTCGCCCCCGCGCCGCCAAAATCCTCGATTTTCTCATAAATGCCCAAGCCGCCGAGTACGCATCCGAGGCAAACATACAGCACCAAAATCCGTGCAGACATCAGCTTTGTCTTGTCAATCAAAATCTGCCCAATCACGCAAAGTAAGCCGCCGACCAAAAATGCCCGCCAAAGCTCCGTCATTCTCTCGTCCTCCTTTTGCAACCCTCAATCACCAGCCCATGTGCAATGCCGGGAATGGATTGCCCCTGTCCGGAGGAGGTCGGGCTCATCAACGCCCCCGTCGGGACAAATAGCATCCGCCCGATTTCTCCCGAAAGCAGCTTCGGATAAAAATAGGAGCAAAAGGTTACGGCAGAACAGGCGCATCCGCTTCCGCCCGCATGGGTGTCCTGTGTCTCGTTGTCAAAAATCTCAATGCCACAGTCGGTGTAGCGGCTGTCCGTCTCGTACCCCGCCTTTGCCAAAAGCTCCACCACAAGCGTTCTTCCGACTGTCCCCAAATCTCCCGTCGCAATCACATCAAAATCCTCCGATGTCCTGCCCGTATCCGCAAAATGCACCTGCAACAAATCCGCCGCCGCCGGTGCCATCGCCGCCCCCATGTTGTTCGCATCCGTAACGCCCATATCCACGATTTTTCCCGTAGTAATCTCCGTAATCCTCGGCCCCTCGCCCTTTTTTGCCAAAACCACCGCGCCGTCCCCCGTCACTGTCCAAGTCGTAGTCGGCGGTCGCTGTGTCCCCAGAGACAGCGGAAAACGGAACTGCTTTTCCGCTGCGCAAAAATGGCTGGATGCCCCCGCCAGAATATGCTCTGCGAAGCCGCCATCAATCAGCATCGCTCCAAGGCTCATCGCTTCGCCCATGGTGGAGCAGGCGCCGAATAAACCGAAAAAGGGTATCCCAAATTTCCGTATACCAAAGGTAGAGCCGGTGCATTGGTTCAGTAAATCTCCGCAAAGAATGTAATCCATCTCTTCCGCCCCCAATCCTGCTTTTTGCAGGGTAAGCTCCATGTTCTTCTCCACAAATTTGCTCTCCGCCGCCTCCCAGGTCTTCTCCCCAAAGAGCGGGTCGGTGACCCTTCGGTCAAAATATTTCCCCAGAGGTCCCTCTGCCTCCTTCTGCCCCACCGTAGCCGCCGCAGAGAGAATAACAACCCCCTCCGCCAAGCGCACCGTCTGCTTGCCGATTCGTTTCCCCATCCTCATACCACCTTCACCAAGTAATAAATGAAGCCAACCGCCATAGAGGTCAGCGTACCGTATACAATGACCGGCCCCGCCACCAAAAACATCTTCGCCGCCATCCCAAGCACCATTCCTTCCTTTTTGAATTCCATCGCCGGAGAAACCACCGAATTGGCAAAGCCCGTAATCGGCACAATCGTCCCTGCCCCGCAATGCTTCCCCAGCTTTTCATAAACCCCCGCCGCCGTCAGCACGGCAGAAATCCCGATGAGTGTAATTGAAACCCAAAGCGCCGCGTCCGCCTCCGAAATTCCTTTTTCGCTGTAAAGTGCGAAAAGAATCTGCCCCAAAACGCAAATTCCCCCGCCCGAAAAAAATGCCTTCACGCAATTCAAAAAAATCGGGCTGTTGGGTGAGACCTTCTTCACCATCGCATCATATTTTTGCTGTGCCTGCTTCGATGTATCCATTCCAAATCACCCTCTTTGTCTCCTTCCTGTCCGCCGTCCTGTCCATAAGGGTGTCCACCCCCTGTCCATAGGGTGTCCGCAGGGTGTCCACTCCCGTCCGTTTTTCCTCTTTTTTTCCAATTTTTTCCTATAAAATATAAAATCCGTCAATCAAAAAATACGCCAGCGAGCCACAGATTTTTCCCAGCGCAAACGCCAGAATCAGCCAAGGTAAGCCCTTTGTCAGCCTCGTGCGCCGCAGTAGGATAGGAATCACGTTCAAAACCTCCGTCAGCGCCATCGCCAACACCCCGACAAACACCCCCGTGCATATCCCGTAAACCCCGAGAAATAGCGGCTTTGCGGGCATTTGGTAGTCGATAAACATAGCACTCGTCCCCCAGATTCCCCCCAGCACAATGGCATCCTCATAAAAGCGAATAAAGCGCTGTGTTCCTGTCCGTTTTGCCATGCGCGGCACAATGCCGATGGCGGCAATAAAGGCAAATGTCCCCGCCGCCACAAGCCCCCCCGCCGCTAACCCCAGAAAAATCAAGAAAATCGCCACCATCATCAGCCTCTTCCCCTGCGTTGGTTCAGTTGGTCAATCACGCTGGCATTGGTTTCCTTCTCGTAGGTGGTCATCTCAATCTCAATGGGCGTCGGATCCTGCGTCAGCGTAAGCCTCGAGAAATGGTTGAAGAAAACGATAATACCAATCCCCAAGCCGATGCTGTAGGGGATGGAAAGCAGCTTCGGCACCTCCTTATTTTCCCCGAAAAAGAGGTAATACATATTCTCAAAAATCAGCGGTAGCTGCGTATCCGAGTGAAAGCACATGATGGTTGTGGATGCCCCCACGAACAGCACCAGAGCGACAAACGCCACCTTTGCCCAGAGCCAAAGCGGTCTGTTTCCCTCAGCCTGCGGCAGATATTCAATCAGAATATCCATTTCCCCGACATTATTCACTGTTGCATTGGGATATTTTTGATTGAGCACCCGAATCAAATCCACCACAGAAATAAGATAGGTTCTTTTTCTCTCCTCCGGAATTTGAAACACCGCCAGCCGCTCCGCCTCGCCCGCTGTCTGCCCGCTCAAAAGTATCTCCGCAACATCACGCAGAAACACCTCCCGCTTCCCCACAATCTGCACCTTTTCCGCAGGCTTAATATAAATATCCATTTCACCCCGCCTTTCCCATCGGTTTTGGTTAGTATGGCAGGGTTTCGGGAAAGTATACAGGCTTTCGGGCAATAAAAAAGCATACATCGCTGTATGCTAATCGCTGAAAGCCCGCGGATACAAGGGAAGTTCAGACATCCTTTGGCACAGACACGCAAAGGGGAACTGATGCGGCAGCCGCAGCTTTCAGCATTTCAGAATACAAAATTTCTTATCTGTGCGCACCTTTCAGCCACCCGCGTGTTTTCCATCCACGGAACTCCAAAGATGCCATAATGAAACACAGTAAACACGTCAGCATGTCCGCGATCGGCACAGCAAGGAGCGCGCCATCTAACCCCCAATAACAGGACAGCAGCAACGCCAACGGAATCAGCAGGACACCCTGCCGAACCAGTGGAATGAGCAGAGAACAGGTCGGCTTTCCGATGCCCTGAAAGAAGGATGCTGTAGTCATGTGTACGCCGTACAGGAAGAACGCCATCATGTAGAGCCGGAAACAGTGTGCCGCACAGTCTCCAGATAGAGCGGATTGTCGGGGACAAAGAGCATGGCAAGCTGGCGCGGGAACAGCAGATAGATCAGCCACCACAGCCCGGAGATGGCCAGCGCGATTCCCGTCGCCATACGGTAGATTTTCCGTATCCGGCTATAGTTCCTTGCGCCGAAATTGTAGCCGTTGATAGGCTGGATGGCGGAGGATACGCCGACAAACATGGAGTGGGAGATCTGATAGACCTTCATCATCATACCGTACACGGACAGGGCAATATCGCTGCCGTAAATACTGGCTGCGCCATAAACACGCATCAGGTTATTGAGGACGATTTGCACCAGCGCGGTTAAACCCTGAGTCAGCAGGCTGGGAAAGCCCAGCTTCAAGATCCTCTGCGTCAGCACCCAAGTCGGGCGCAGCGCTTCTCTTGTGAGATGGACAGTTTGAAGCCGACGCAGATAGAGCAGGCACAGTACACCAGCCGCAACCTCTCCGATCACGGTGGCAATACCGGCACCCACAACGCCCATATTCAGCCCGAAGATAAACACAGGGTCGAGGATCAGATTGATGACAGCGCCTGTCATCATACATTTCATCGTATACTTTGGTGAACCGTCAGCCCGTATCATGGCGGTAAATGCGGGGCAGATAAGCTGGAACGGGATGCCACAGGCAATAGACCGCAGATAAGCAGCCGATTCCTCATAAGCGGTGTCGGTGGAGCCAAAGAGTTTTACGATTTGCGGCGTAAAAATACCACAGACCAACGCCATTACAATACCGCTGGTAATGATCCAAGTAACCGCATGACCGAATATCCGATCCGCAGTTTCCTGATCTTTGCGTCCCAGACACAAGCTGACATTGGCGGCGCAGCCGTCCCCCAGCAGCAGGGCGATTGCATTGACTAAAATGGATACTGGGAAAGCTACATTGACCGCTGCCATGCCGGTGATCCCCACACCTTGCCCTACAAAAATCTGATCGACAACGTTATAGAGATAATTGACCATGAGGGTCAGCGTTGTCGGAACAGAGTAGCGGAGCAAAAGTCTGGATAGCGGCTCGGTCTCCAAAGGGCTTCTGGGTTTCTGTGTGTTCTCCATGACGCAACATCCTTTCTTGTCTTTGGATTACCCGACAGAAGGATTCCACCAAAACAAAAAGCATCCAGCGGCAACATCCTCCCAACGGGAGTATAGCTGCGCCGGATGCAAATCTCCAGTTCTCGGAATCCGAGCAGAAAGAGGCATCCGGCAGCATACCGGAAAGCCTTCTTCTCCCTTCCAGACCTAACTGTTGGCTTCGGAATTGCACCGAATTAGCTGATCGCTCGCGGGCTGTCACCGCCAGTAGAGAACACGCTCGTTTCCGAAGAAAACTTTACATTTTCAGTTTATCATGGCTTTGTAGTGCTGTCAATATGGCAAGGTATCATTCGGTTCTCTTTCTCATTATAAGCGTTATAAGCGGAACGCCTTGATGGTCTCATCCTCGGCAAAAATATCCGCCAAATCCGTACAGGTAATCGCTCGTTTTCTGCTGACATCCAGCGTAACCTTGACCGTACCGTCGGCATTTTTCTCCATCTGAATATGGTGTGTTAAAATATCCCGTTCCGCCAGCTGTGCCTTAAGCTGCTCCAATCGTTGCGGCATCGCCTCATAGGTAATGGAAAAAGTATCATACACAGGACCGTCCAGCTTTTGCAGTCCATTGTGTGCAAGCACCTGAATCAGCATAATCAATACCGTGGCAAAAATACCAACGGCATACATCCCCGCGCCAATGGCGAGCCCAACACCTGCCATAGACCATAGTCCTGCCGCCGTTGTCAGCCCTCGAACGGAAACATTCTGCACAAAGATAACCCCTGCGCCAAGGAAGGAAATCCCCGTAATGACATTCGCCGCTACACGAGAACCGTCTACGCGCATACCCGGCATATCCAAAATATCCATAAATCCGTACTTGGAGACAATCATCAAAAGGGCGGCGCCCACCGCTACGATAATATGCGTCCTAAGCCCTGCCTCCTTTCGCATACGGCTGCGCTCAAAGCCGATAATTCCGCCGCAAACCGCCGCAATCACCATGCGCAGCATATATTCCGGTGCAGCTCCGAGTCCTGTAAAAAAAGCCTCCATATCCTTCCTCCCCCTTTCCGTTTCATTATATCATGCCCGCAGAAAAAGGGAATAGCCACTTTATATCTCTGCTCCTTTCTTCTTCAAGGTCTGAAAACCTTGGGCGTTGCCCCAAGCCATTCAGACCGCGGGGACTTTATCCCCACCACCTCCGGCAGGGGATAATCCCCTGCACCCTGTTCGCAGAAACTAACGTTTCTGCAAGAGGATATAAAAAAGGCTTCCTCTATTTTTTGTTTAGAGTAAGCCTTTTTATTTTCGTCACAAAAGCAAGTGATTGCTTTTGCAAAATGGGTCAAGAGGCGGTGTCCCTTGGGGGAGTATTGGGGGGGTAAAGCCTCAAGGTCTTAACATCTTGGTACGACAGCCGCTTTATCTCTTCCGGCTTTTTTCTTTTTTTGCAACCTCAATATGCACCTTTTTATTCTTGATTTTTGCATGCTTCATACCATGTAAAATATCCCGCACAAATTCCCGCGGCGCATCCACAAAGGTGTACTCATCATAAATCGAAATCTCCCCCAGACACCTGCCGGGAACGCCCGCTTCATTGGCAATCGCACCAACAATGTCCTTGGCGCGGATTTTACTTCTCTTACCGGCACTGATGAACAGACGCACCATTTTTTCGCCCTCGCCGCCGTAAAATTCCGTCTCATCCGAATTGATGTCCTCCAAGGTGTCAATCGCATCCGTATTCGCATCGGAAAGATGATGCTTCAAAAGCGCCGCCGCAATATCAATGCCGGTATACTCCTCCTCCATCAAGCGATCCACCAGATGAAGATATTTCGTCAGATGCCCCTCATCTATGGTGTCCTTGATTTTTTCCAGAAAAATATTGGTTTTCATTTCCTCTACATCGCTGAGGGTCGGCAGCTTCTGCTGCTTAATCTTCGTTTTGGTATACCGCATAATGTCTCGCAGCTTATAAATTTCCTTGCCGACGCAGAAGGTAAACGCCTTACCGGTTTTTCCGGCGCGTCCGGTACGCCCGATACGGTGTACATAATATTCTTCATCCTGCGGCACGTCGTAGTTGAACACCAAATCAATATCATCCACATCAATGCCCCTTGCAGCAACATCCGTCGCAACCAGAATTTCAATCGTACCGTTGCGGAATTTCTGCATGACCTTATCCCGCTGCGCCTGCTTCAAATCCCCGTGCAGCCCCTCTGCAAAATAGCCTCGCCCCTGCAAAATTTCCACCAAATCGTCTACGCGCTTCTTCGTGTTGCAAAATACCATTGCAAGCCTCGGGTCATACACGTCAATCAGGCGGGTGAGTGCATCCGGCTTTGTTTTTTCCTTGACATCAAAATAAAACTGCTCAATCCCCGGGACAGTCAGCTCCTTACGGACAATTTTGATAAACGTAGGGTCTGTCTGGAATCGCTTGGTAATATCCAAAATCTCAGGAGAAAGCGTTGCGGAAAAGAGAAGGGTCTGATGCTCCTCTGGAATTTTCACCAAAATAGTCTCAATATCCTCCCGAAAACCCATATCCAGCATTTCGTCCGCTTCATCCAGTACCATCATCCGTACCGTTTCTGTCTTGATGGTTCTTCTTCTCATATGGTCCATTACACGACCGGGTGTGCCGATAATCACCTGCGCACCCTTTTTCAAGGCAGTAATCTGTCGGTCGATGGGCTGCCCCCCGTAAATAGGCAACACCCGCAGATTATCCTTATATTTCAAGAGCTTACGAAATTCCTCGCCCACCTGAATGGCAAGCTCCCTTGTCGGGCAGAGAATCAGCGCCTGCAAGCGTCTGTCCTCCGTATCAATGCGCTCCAAAATAGGAATACCGAAGGCTGCGGTTTTTCCTGTTCCCGTCTGCGATTGCCCAATGATGTCCTTCCCCTCCAAAACCGCAGGAATCGCCTGACTCTGGATGGGCGTTGCTTCCTCAAAGCCCATGTCCAAAACGGCACGGCAAATCTCATCAGAAAGCCTCATATCTTCAAATTTTAAGTGTTCCATGTTTTCTTCCTTTCTTCATGCAAGCCATAGACATTCATAATAACAGGAAAAACTACGGATTGCAAGCCCTTTACCGGCTATATCGCATCTATCGCAGCAGAAACTCGGAAAGCGCGACAAAGACGGGCAGAACACCCATAGAAAGCACTGTTGTCAAAAGTACAATATCCGACGCTTTTTCCTTTCCACATTCCCCGTATTGCTCCACCACCATCGGCATAATGGCAGCACAGGGACACGCCATGGAAACCATACAAACCACACGAATCAAGGGGTCGATTGGCAGGAAAAAGACCAGCGCTGCCGTAACAATCGGAAAAAGAAGCATACGCAAAAAGGCAATCTCCAGTGCGTCCCTTTTGCGCAAAAGCCTTCCGATGCCCTCTGCGCTTGCCATTGCGCCGATATACATGAGCGAAAGCGGCGTAGACATATTCCCCAGCAGAGAAGCTGCCTCCATCACACATTGCGGCAAGTAAGGCGTCCATCCGCACAATGCAAAAGCCAAGCCTACAAAAACCATCACACAATTTGGATTCAGAAGCTTTTCTAGGCTGTCCCTTGCCGTAGCATTTTTCTGTCTATGTGCCTGTAATGCGTGTACCGCATAGGTCCATAAATATAAATGTATGCCAAAAAAGACAGCAGACATATAAAATCCCGCCGTCTCCCCAAAAAACAGGAGCGCTACGGGCAAGCCGATAAATCCGTTGTTTGCTGTGGCTGTCGTAATCTCAATCATAGTCGCATATTTCGCCTCCCAGCCTCTTTGTTGGCTATATCCACGCAGCAGCTTGCCGCCGAGCAGTGCGGCAATATATTGGGCAGCCACCAAAAGGAAAAAGGCGCGCAGACGCGCAAAATTGATGTCACTTGTCGCAATCGTAACAAAGAGCAGGGCGGGACAGGTCAGCTTCATGACCAAAGCGCCGATTCCCGTATTGACAACAGGCGTAATAATCCCCTTAATATGTGCAAAATATCCAATGCCAACCATGGCAAACAATACAAAAAATTGACCGGCCATACTCGTCCCCCGTTTCAAATCCAGCCCAAGCTACGTAGTCCATAAATAAATACAAACATGGTAAATACGGATGCCAACATGGAATAAATCAAAAAATCGCCCGCCAGCTCCTCATCTGCATGAAATTGTATCGCCATCTGATAATTCGTAATCGCTGTCGGTGCCGCCGCAAAAATAAAAATCGGTACAAGCTCCTCTCCGCGCAAGCCAAGCAGAAAAACCGCCACGGGTAAAACCACCGCCGGAAGCAGCACCAGCTTCGCCCCTACACCAAAAAACAGGGCTTTTCGATTTTTTCTTGCGGAACTTAGATGAAATTGCCCGCCCAGAAGAAGGAAGGCAAGCGGCGTGGCAATGCTCGCCATATCCTCCGCCGCCGTAAACAAAAAGGTCGGCAGAGGGACGGACACAGCCCGAAACAAAAGCCCGAGCAGCACGCCCCAGAGAATTTGATTTTTCAACGCCTGCACCGCGGTATCCCGAAAGCATACTCTTCTGCCTTCGCCGGAAAAACCGGAATAAACAAAAACACCTATGATGTTGAACAAGGGCAGAGTGACCGCCATAATGGATGTCGCCATTGCCACGCTGTTCGCACCACCCAGCATCTTGGAAAAGGGTAAGCCATACAGCATATAATTCCCACGGGAAACAGATTGCACCAGGACCGCCCTTCTTCGGCAATCCGGCACCAGCTTCGGAACCACCGGCAGCAAAATCGCCAAGCTGATTACAATGATGCCGACTGCAATCAAAATCAATTTCAGATAGGAAAAATCAACCGTTTCTACCGTATAAATATTCAGAAATACCAAAATCGGAAACAGCACTTGAAAGCAAAGGCGATTGCCCTGCCGGATCAAGGCATCATCAAAAATGCCGCCCCGCCGCAAGCCTGCGCCGACCAAAACCAACAGAAAGGTCGGCAATACCGTATTACAGGCAAATAGTAAATTTTCCATATCCTCTCCTTCTTTCCCTTTCTCTTACCAGCAACACCATATGTCAACCGAAAGCCACATCCGCCCTTTTCCTTTTTTATCTGGCATTTTACAAGAAAATGTTGTAAAATACAGATATTGTAGGTAAAAGGAGGGAATCTGTATGCAGCAACCAATCACAGATATTTTTGAGAAAATCTTTATATGCTACGGCACACTGAAGGCTTTTCCGATGAATAAAATCATATTTGAAAAGGGTGACGTTGCCGATTCTGTCGCCTACATCAAATCCGGACAGGTGCGCGCTGTTGTGACCAATCCGGATGGCGATGAAACCACCCTGTTTTATTTAAGTGCCGGCGATGTTTTCGGCTCCGATTCTCTGAGTTCCGTTCCGTTTCGTGTGGTAACGGTGCAAGCCGTCTGCCCCTGCGAGATTTATCTTCTTTCTTCCGGGCAATTTTCGGAAATATGGCAAAAAAACAATTACCCCCTAAAGGAATTGCATTCTCATTACATCAAGCGGATTGCTCTGTTATCCGACTATATCTGCTGCTCTCATTTTAACAGTGCAAAGAAAAAAACCGCCTATTTTCTGAATTCATATTCGTATACCCACGGAGATACCATCACCCTGACCAATGAGCAAATCGGCACAATCACCGGTATGACCCGTATTTCCGTGAATCGCAGCCTAAACGAACTCGCGCAGGAAAATATTATTTCCATCAAATACAGGAAAATCAAAATCATAGATAAGGAGCGTCTGCGGGATACCTTCGACCGGCTGGGCTATTTTCTGGAATAAATCATGCCCATGCCCTGCTGCCCGCTTGCCATCCGTCGCGTCCTTCGCCCCGATTTACAGGAAACAGGTCTGTCCCTCCTCCATCAGATAAATCGGGTTTCCTTCCTTTGTGCGCAGTGCCGCTCCTTCCGCCAACTTCCGAATCCCCATTTTGTCCTCCCCCGCAAAGGGAATGTGGTAGACAATCTGCGTTTTCGCCTGCAAAATCCCATCAAAAAGCAACCGTCTCCCCTCCTTGCTCTGCATCATCAACGGATTCACAAAAACCGCATCCAGCGCAATGCCCTGTAGCTCCGCAAAGCTTTCCTTCGTAAAATCCACATCGGCGGTAAACAAAATATTTTTTGTCCCACAAGTCAAAAGATAGCAAAAATGCACCACGTCCTGATAAAGCTTATCCAAATGCCCTGTCCAAAGTACCCGAATCGCAATGTCGGGCTCCGGTCTGAATATCGTTCTTTTGCAAAGGGCAGCATCCGGCAATACGCACGGAATCCCCTTTTTCTCCGCCTTTTTTCGCAACACCTCAAAGGCATCGGTGTCGCACCACGGCAAAAATATCGCCTTCGGTCGCTGATAGTCCAAATACTCTGCGACGCGCTCCGCCGAAAAATGATCCCCATGCGCATGCGTAAACAGTAGATACCCAATATTGGAAAAGTCGCCGCTCCCTTTTTTCAAATCCTCCCACTGCTTTGCGGAAAGATTGCTGAAGCAATGCCCTCTTTTATCATAAATACCGTCAAGCAGAAGCTTGACACCGTCATACTCCAAGAGCACTGCCGCATTCACAAGAAATGTCACCTTTATCTTTTTTCCCATCCGTGCTCCCTCCTGTTCGCTTTCGGCTCTCTCGCTTTTTTATTCTCCTCCAAAAAAAGCGTCTTCTCCGCCTCTTGAAAAAATTATAATGCGAAATCCGGTTCTTGTTTTTAGGCTTTGATACATTTCAGAAATTCATTTGATACATTTGATACATTCCTCTCCTTTTTGTAAAAACCTTCCGCAAAAAACGCATAGCCGCTAGGGCTATGCGCTCGTTCTTCTGCTATGTCGCAGCGTCCCATTCCGCCGCAAGCATGGTTTCAATCAAAATACCATAGCCTCTTGTGGGATCCCGCAGCATCACGTGTGTCACAGCACCAACCAGCCGTCCCTCCTGCAATATGGGTGCACCGCTCATCCCCTGCACAATACCACCCGTCAGCGCAAGCAGCCTTTTATCCGTAATACGAAGGGTAAGCTGCTTCTGTGCTGCGTTGCGATCAATTCGCTCAATACAAAGCGCATAGGCAGTAACGCCATCCCCTGCAAGGTCGGAAAGCAGCACTGCTTCCCCTTCTTTTACCTCAGCCTTCGCAGCAATAGGATAGCTTTCCCCCGCAAGCACCGTGTCTGCCTTGCCGTAAATGCCCGTTTCGTCATTTTGCAGAATGCTTGCAAGCCTTTTCCCGTTTTCCACCTGTCCGACCAAAGCACCCGCACTGCCCTTCTCTCCCCGCAAAATTTCACAAAGCTTTGTCTCCGCGACAAAGCCGCCCCGGATTGCCGGGCGTTCCTCCGTGTCCGCGTCATAAATGCCATGCCCCAATGCACCAAAGTACTCCGTCTCCGGGTTATAATAGGTCATCGTGCCAATGCCCTGAATGCTGTCCCGAATCCAGATTCCCAGCACAAAGGCGCCGTCTGCCGCACTGAAAACCGGCGTAACCCGTGCCTGCCTTTGCTTTCCGTCCCGTGCAAAAAGCAGCGTAAGCGGCTTGCCCTCGCTCCCTTGGATTGCCTCTGCCAGCATCTCCTTGTTCTCGGCAAGCTGCCCGTTTATCTGCAAAATCCGATCCCCCACCCGCAAAATTCCGCGGGTCGGCTCATGGCTTTCGCCGTCCTCCCCCACCACAGCATCGCTCCCCAGCACCAAAAGCCCCTCGGTTTCCAGCGTCACACCGACCGTTTTTCCGAGCGGAATCAACTCCTCCGCTGCCCATGCAGGCTGTGCCGTCAAAAGAGGAATGAAAACGGCAAAGGCCGTCCATACTGATAAAAAAATTTTTTTAGAATTCGGCTGCATCTTCTCCTCTCCTAACCGTATTTTTCGAGAACAAAGTCGTTTTTTTCTCTTTGCTCCCTGCTTACTTTCTCCGAAAGCAAACAGCGATATACCGCCCAAAAACACCAAAAAGAAGCAGTCGCCATCCGTTCGCGAGAAAGCGCACCTATGGAAATTTTTTCATTAAAAAAGGGGCATTTCCGCCCCTAAAACCAATGCTTCAGCATATATTGCAGCACCGCATTGAGATTTGCCTTCTCCACTGCCGCCGCCGCGACCAGCTCCGCCCGTCCCACCTCCTTGTCGTGTACAAAATAAACCACCTCGCCAACCCGCTCTCCCTCTGCCACAGGCGTCGAAACAAAGGGCAGAAGCGTTGTTTTTGTCTCCCATTCGCTGCCCTCCTCCTTTTTCAAGAGCATGGTGATTTCCTCTCCGACAACCGCTGAAACCGTATCCGTCATTCCCTTTGCTACAGGCAAACGCCCCATCTCCTGCCCCATGGGCAGACCCTTTTGCGCACTATAGTTGGCAAAGCCATAATCCAAAAGCTGCATCGTTTCCCGAAAGCGCAGCTTAAAATCCGGCGCCGCCATCACCACGCCAATCAAATGCAGCCCATCCCGCTCCGCCGAGCCGGAAAGACAGTAGAGCGCCTTCCCCGTAGAGCCGGTCTTCAGTCCCGTTGCCCCTTCGTACCATTGAATCAGCTTGTTGGTGTTCGTTAAGCCAAATTCGGATTCGCCTCTGCGCGTTTTATGTACAATGCTATCCTGCCATTTCATCGTATATTCTCGGATTTCCGGAAATTTTATCAAAAGCTCGCGACTCATCAGCGCGATGTCATAGGCGCTCGTTTCGTGTCCCTCGACATCCAGACCACAGGCATTGACAAAGCTCGTAGCCTGCATCCCAAGCTCCTTCGCTCTGCGGTTCATCCGCTCCACAAACGCCTCCTCGCTCCCCGATACAAATTCCGCCATCGCCACTGCCGCATCATTTGCGGAGGCAATCGCAATACATTTTGTCAAATCGGCGGCAGTCTGCTTTTCTCCCTCCTCCAGAAAAACCTGCGAGCCGCCCATGCTCGCCGCGTGTGCGCTCACCTGTACCGTATCCTCCCAGTCAAATTCTCCCGCCTCCTCCGCTTCATAAATCAAGAGCAGTGTCATAATCTTTGTGACACTGGCAGGCGGCATTGCCTCGTGACTGTTCTTTTCATATAACACCGTTCCCGTATTCGCATCCATCAGCACCGCACTCTTACTTTCCAAGGACAGCTCCTCTGCCGCCGCAGACATCGGCAGCACCATTGCAAACAGCAGAGCAAACAGCACCGCAAGCAGTCCTCTCTCTCTTTTTTTCATCCTAACCCCTCCCCGCTTATTTTCACTCTATGCTTTTCCCGCAAAAAATATGAATCTGCCGCATTTCTTAAGACTTTCTTAAATTTATACATCCTATATACAACCTCCCTGATTTTGTAATATACTGTTGCCATGAAACAAACAATTTTGGTATACTGAGTGTAATGATAATCAGAGGAGGCTTCTTTTATGAAACGTACAAAACATTCTGTTGCCTTAGCTTTGGCGGTCATGCTCGCCTGTCAGCCCGTTTCCGCATATGCGCTGACCTTTGCGGATATGAATTTGGCACCGTGGCCCGGCGCCGAAACCTCCATCAATAAAGCAGCGGATTTGAATTTGGTTATCGGCGAAACAAAAAACGGAAAAAACTATTTCCGTCCCAAGGACTCCGTTTCCCTTTCCGAATCCTGCCAGTTTGCCTATAAGCTTCTGCTGCAAACAGGAAAGGCAAGCGCAGACAGCACTGTAACACAAAAATGGACACCAATCATGAGCGCATACAGCATCCCGTCTTGGGCATATCCCGCTGTTGCCTATTGTTTGGAAAACGGAATTCTTACCTCCGCCTCCAATCTGGGCAGCTTTATGAAAAACGGCTCCGGTCTGCCCGCCACAAGAGAACAGGCAGCAACCATTCTCGGTCGTGCGCTGACCAAGGCTGTTTCCTCCTATACGGCAAGCGAAACCACCACTTCCTTCAAGGATAACGACAGCATTTCCTCCGAGGCAAGACCCTACGTGGCACTGCTGAAAAAGGTAGGCGTGGTTAACGGGGATGATAATAATAACTTCAATCCCAAAAAGACACTGAACCGTACGGAAACCGCCGTTTTGGTCACCAATCTGTATACCGTGCTGAAAAATGCAGGCACCACAACCGATCCGGTAACTCCGGTCAACCCGACCACCTCTACGCAAAAGGGTACAATTTCCAATATGACAAAATTCTATGTCAATCTGAAAGATAGCTCTGCCTATTATATGCCGGCATCCTCCGGTGTCACAGTCACGCTGAACGGCGCTTCCTCCACCATAGATGCGGTCACCACTCTCTTTAAGGCAGGTACAACCGTAGAGGCAACGCTGACTCTGGATAACTCTCTGCATTTCACAAAGCTGGAGGCAACCTATCAGGAAACGCGCAAAACCAAAGGTGAGCTGACAAATGTAAAATACTATAAAGCCGATAACAGCGGCTATATCACCATCGCGAAGAGTAGCACCTATGACATCGCGGATGGGGATGATGTGAAAATTACCATTGACAAAAAAAGCTATACCCTAAAGCAGCTTTATACTCTGTTTACCGAATCCACGGACAACAAAACTACGATTACGGTAGAAATCACGTTGGATAGCAAGGGGAATCTCGCAACCATCACCGGCACTACCTCCAGTAGCAGCAGCGATTCCCTCAAGGGCACGCTCTCCAAGATGAACTATGATAAGTCCGACAAGACAGGCTATGTGCAGCTGAAAAATCAAACCACAAAGTATTATATTGATGATACCGATGATGTGACCGTAAAGATTGACAGCAAAACAGCAACCTATAAGGAATTGTATAACCTGTATGATGACGGTGACAACACCATCACCATCACCCTGACGCTGGATAGCAAGGATTATGTTACCAAAATCATAGCAACCACCTCCGATAGCAGCAGTAGTAGTGACGGCAATGTTGCAACCGTAACCTACAATGAAAAGAAGGATACCGGTACGGTGAAAATCGGAAGCACGACCTATACGGTTGACGATGTGGACGATGTGACCCTCTCTATCACCGATGGCGATAACGATAAGATTACCGACTGGGCAAGCTTCTTCAACGCCTATAAGGATAAAAAATCCATGACTGTCTCCGCTACAGTGAAAAGCGATGAGGTAACAAAAATCACCGGCAGAGTTACACAGGTGTCGGGTGAGCTTTCCAAGCTGGGGAACAATTATATCAAGCTCATCGGCAAATATAGCGATGAAAAATTCAGCTATCTCTTTGATAAGGATGAAACGGATAATATCAAGACAACCATCACTGGCACAAACGGAATAAACACCTTGAAGGATTTGATTGATTGGTATGAATCCGGTGACGAGTTGAATCTTGTCCTGACACTGGATAAAAACGGAGAAATCACAAAAATTACCGGCACGTATGAATAATTTTGCCAAATCGTACTGACCACAAAGGGCAACACCTGCGCGGAAAGGCGTTCAGACACAAAACAAAAGCAAAAAAGGGGTATATTCTGCCCCTTGAATGAGTCTGCGTCTTTCGCGCGGACTCATTTTTTATTGATGAGAGGAGCATCCGAATGAAAAAATTATACTCCAAGGCCGCGCCGTTTCTCGGTCTGCTGCTCGTGCTGATTCTCTGGTTTTTCCTTTGCCGCGCCGCCGTTTTCAGCCCCTATATCCTGCCAAGCCCGCAAAGGGTTTTTGAAAGCTTTTTGAAAATGCTTACTACCGGGGAGCTGCTACGGGATGTCTGTATTTCGCTCGTGCGCATCCTGAAGGGGTTCTGGCTTGCCTTTGTGCTGGCATTTCTGTTGGGAATGTTCCGTACACTCTTGCCCGCAACCGAAAAATATTACAATGCCATCATGCAGTTTTTCCGCAATGTACCGCCGCTGAGCCTGATTCCGCTTTTGATTCTCTGGTGCGGCATCGGCGAAACCACAAAAACCGTCATTATCGTATTGGCATCCTTCTTCCCGATGTATCTGAACATCGTCAAGGGACTTACGGGCTGCGAGCAAAAGCTCTTAGAGGTCGGGGACGCCTTCGGCTATACCAAATTTGAAAAATTCCGCCATATCCTCCTGCCCTATGCCTCCGCCGATATTCTCGTCGGTATGCGGATTGGCATGGGCTATAGCTGGCGCGCCATCATCGCCGCAGAAATGATTGCCGCCTCCAGCGGTATCGGGCATTTGATTCTGTTTGCGCAGGAGATGAGCCGTACAGATAAGGTAATTGTCGGTATTTTTGCGATTGGTCTGCTCGGTCTGGCAACAGATAAATGCTTCGGCTTTCTGTTGAAAAAATTATTTCGGGGGAATGGGGAAAATGGTTGGAATTGAACTAAGCAGCATCAAAAAAGGATATACCGTCGATGGGCGACTACTCCCCGTCTTGCAGGACATCTGCCTGCAAATTCCCGAAAACCGCATCACTGTCCTTCTGGGGCGCAGCGGCTGCGGAAAAACCACCCTGCTCCGCTTAGTCGGAGGTTTGGAAAAACCGGACGACGGAGAAATTCGCTTTGCCACCGTGCATAAAACTGCCTTCGTCTTTCAGGAGGCGCGCCTGATGCCCTGGCTGAATGTCTACCAAAACATCACCTTCGGGTTAAAAAAACACGTCGCAGATACACAGTCCATCGAGCGTCTCATTGCCGCCGTCGGTCTGAAGGGCTTTGCCGGGGCGTATCCCCATCAGCTTTCCGGCGGAATGCAGCAGCGTGTCGCCATCGCGCGTGCCTTGGCGTATGCACCCTCCTTCCTTTTGATGGATGAGCCCTTCGCCGCACTGGATTATTTCACCCGTATGCAAATGCAAAAGGAGCTGATTCGTCTGCAAAAAACGCAAAGGACAGGAATTCTATTTGTCACCCATAGCATAGACGAAGCACTGCTGCTTGGGCATAAAATCGCTATCATCGACGAGAGCAGAATAAAAAAAGAATTCTCTCTGCAAACCGATTGCGAAAATCGGGATTTATTATCCGAGGAATTGCTTCGCCTTAAGCGGGAAATTTTGGAGCATCTCCATTTATAAAGTCAGAAGCTGCCGCGCATTTCAGAAAAAAGGTCCTCCGATTGGGCTTCTCTTCCGGCAGTGGATATAAAAAATCAAATTCTATTTTTTTAGGAGGTTTATGAAAATGAAGCAAAAATTGATTGGCATGGCAATGGCAGCACTGATGGCTGCAACGGCGCTCGCAGGCTGCGGCTCCGCACAGGAGGTAGGCTTGGAAAAGCTGACCTTCACCTATGTAACATCCCCGCTGAACCTACCCTCCATCGTAGAAAAGCAGAAGGGCATTTTCGCAAATACCTTTGCCGATATGGGCATTGACGTAGCATATGCGGAAATCACCTCCGGCGCAGACCAGACGCAGGCATTGGCCTCCGGCGATGTACAGGTGCTGTATGCCGTTGGTGCAACCTCCGTCATTCTTTCCGCCGCAAACGATGCGGATATTAAGGTCTTGAATATGTATAGCCGTTCTCCCAAGGCATTTTGTATGTATTCCAAGGACGCAAGCATTGCTTCCCCCGAGGATTTGCGCGGCAAAACCATCGCAGGTCCCGTCGGCACCAATCTGCATGAGCTTCTGGCGGCCTATCTGGCAACCGCAGATATGACGATTGCGGATGTAAACTTTGTCAATATGTCCATCCCCGATGCAAAGGCAGGTTTGGAGGGCGGCAGTGTGGATGTTGCATTACTGGCAGGTGCAGCCGCATATACCGCACAGCAGCAGGGGTATCATCTGATTGCCGATGGCGAGGGTCTGATTCAGGCTATCATTGCCGTTGCTGTCGCAAACGAATTTTATGAGGCGCACCCCGAGCTCATCGAAAAACTGCAATCCGCACAGGAAGAAATCGCGGCCTTCCTCCAAGACAACGAGCAGGAGACATACGAAATGGCAGCCAAGGAATTGGATTTGGATGTTGCCGCAGTCGCAGATATGGCGCAGTATTATGATTTCTCCACAGAAACCACCGCGTCCGATTTAGAAGGCTTCCAACGCACCGCCGATTTTATGTATCAGGCAGGCATGATTGAAGAATCCTTGGATGTCAGCACACTCTTCCTTCCGTAAAATTCTCATGAAAAAAGCGTCCGTTGTATCTCAACAGGAAAACCTGTATGCTTCATTTCTTCCTGTTGTCTCATCGGGCGCTTTTTCTTTTTCCTCTAAGAGTCGCACCAGTCTTGCCTCGCAGCCGAAAAATTCATTATAGCGGAAGGATTCCTTTGTCCCATCCGTCATGAGACAGCAAAAATGATACGGATATAACGCCAATACCACGCCGCTACGCATCCTCCTCGTGATGTATGCGGAATTTTTCAGCAACGACCTCTCTCGGACAAGCACCGTTGCCCCCTCCCGCAAGCCGTGTCCCGCCGCCAGCCTCCGTAACCATGTATTCTGCCATACTCTTTTTTCTCTCATGTTCTCTCCTTTCCGTACGGTTTTTCCGTAATTTTCCATCCATATTTCCGTTTATATCGGATATACTTTCATGATACTACGGTTTTTCCGTATATGTCAACGGTTTTTACGTTATTTTGAAGAAATATGTTGCATTTTTACGGTTTAATCGTATAATGAGACTATGGAGGTGTTTCTATGGATAACAGCAGAGCCATATTGGCAAAAAATATTCGTTATTACATGGAGCAAAAGCAAAAAACAAGAGCCGAGCTTTGCCGTGCCCTTGATGTGAAATATACGACCCTCAGCGATTGGGTCAATGGGAAAACCTATCCCCGCATCGATAAGCTGGAAAAAATGGCAGCATACTTCGGCGTAGAAAAATCCACACTCGTCGAGGATTGGGATAAATTGCCCGTGGAGGCCGTTCCCTTTTCTCCCCGCCCGACCTGTGCTGTGCCTTTGGTGGGTGTCGTAAGCTGCGGCATCCCCCTGCTTGCCGAGGAAAATATCGAAGGCTATATCGAAACGCCGCAGGAGGACTTAAATAACGGAGAGGTCTATTTTTGGCTGCGCGCCAAGGGTGACAGCATGACAAATATCGGCATCCACGCCGGCGATTTGCTCCTCATCCGTAAGCAAAATGATGTGGATAGCGGGGACATCGCCGTGGTTTCCGTAAACGGAGATGATGCCACCCTTAAGCGCGTAATCAAAAAAGAAAACGCCCTCGTCCTACAGCCGGAAAACTCTGCCTACGAAATGAAAATTTTCGTCGGTAAAGAAATGGAAGAGGTGCATATCCGCGGTAGGCTGATGAAGCTGGAAAAAAGATTTTAATGCCCTCACGTAACAAAAAAGGAAGGTTTCCCTTCCTTTTTCTTTTTCTATTTCTTTGTCTATCCTTTTTATATCGTTCCGAGCTGATACACGCGAATGATAGAGGAAATCTCCTGCACCATATCCATCGCGGAAAGCGCCGCAATGGCATTCATAAATTTCCCTTCCTCCACGGCGTGCGTCACAACGACCAACTCCGCATCCTGCCCAATCGTCTCCTTTTGTAGCAGCACAGCAATGCTCACCTGATTGCTGCCGAATACGTTCGCCATAGCCGCCAATGTACCCGCTCTATCCTCCAGTCTCATACGGATATAGTAGCTGCTGGCGGTATCACCGATGCTCTTGATTGGCAAATTCTTGTAGCAGCTGCACCCAATGCGCCCATTGGCATGAAACAGCATATTCCGCGCTACATCCATAATATCTCCGACCACTGCGCTGCCGGTCGGCAATGCACCCGCGCCACGTCCATAAAACATCGCATCGTCCACAGCGTCCCCATGCACAAATACAGCATTAAAGGAATCATTTACAGAAGCCAGAGGATGCTGCTCCGGTATCATGGTCGGATGCACCTTCACCTCAATACCCGTATCGGTTTTCTTGGCAATTCCCAAAAGCTTGATGCTACAGCCCATCTCCTGTGCATAGCGCATATCCTTCGCCGTAATTTTCGTAATTCCCTCGGTAAATACATCATCAAAGGTAACCGGCGTATGGAAAGCAATAGATGCCATAATCGCCAGCTTTCTTCCTGCATCGTATCCCTCAATATCCGCCGTAGGGTCTGCCTCCGCATAGCCCAGCTCCGTTGCAAGACGCAACGCCTCCGCAAAATCCATGCCTTCCTTTTTCATTTTTGTCAAAATAAAATTCGTCGTACCATTGATGATACCCATGATTTCCGTAATATCATTGCCCGCAAGGCACTGCTTCAACGGGCGGATAATTGGAATCCCGCCGGCTACTGCCGCTTCAAAAAGCAAATCGCAGTGATTTTCCCTCGCCAGCTCCAAAAGCTCGTGTCCGTGTACCGCCATCAAATCCTTGTTGGCCGTCACCACGTGCTTGCCCGCCGCCAAGGCCGCCTTAATATAAGTACGGGCGGGCTCAATACCACCCATCACCTCAACCACAATATCAATGCTCTCGTCGTTGATAATATCCTCCCAGCAATCGGTCAATACCTCCGCAGACACACGGTCTGTATACTTTGCCCGATTCCGTACCAAAACCTTCGTAATCTCCAGCTCCGCGCCCACCTTAAATGGCATTTCCTGCTTCTGCCGTTCTATAATTTGGTAAACGCCGCCGCCAACCGTACCCATCCCCAAAAGGGCAATTTTTCTGATAAGCTGCTCCATATTTTTCCATCCTCCGCATCTGTTAGATTCGAGAAAAAACTCCTTCTTTTTTTCCACGATACCTAAAATTTTAACAGGAAAATCGGACTTGTCAATAGATTTTGTCCTTTTTTGAGAAACATTTTTCCACACAGCAAAAACACGTCACTCCTCCGCTCCGCTTTGCAAAAGCCATCTCTTTTGCATAAAAATAAGGCTTTCTCCCTTTTTACCACGAGAAAGCCTTATTTTTTGCAAAAAGCATTACACAACAATTACCACCCTGCACGGAATTCCATAACAGAATCCGGAATATCTCCATTCACATAGTCCCGCACAGATTCCTTCAAAATTGCAAATCCCTTCTTCAGGTTTTCGGTTCTGATATCCAGAGGCGGCTGAATCCGCAAAACATTTCCCGCCAGAGAAATGACCAGCAGCCCTCTCTCATACGCTCTGTAAAGGATTTTGAAGGTTCCGTCCGCATCCGGCACGTCATTTCCTGCCGCATCCTTCTTCGTCACCGCCAACCCGCAGGACATATGAACCCCCTGTACCTTGGTAATCACATCAGGGAATGTTGTACGTAGCTCTGCCACACATTCCTCCAGCACCTTGGTATTCTCCGCCAAAATATGCCGAAATTCCTCCGATTGCATATAGTCAAAGGCAGCCACACCCGCTGCACAGGCCATCGCATTGCCGCCCAGCGTAAACAAATGCGCCGGCGCCGGTAAGCAATCCATAATTTCCGCCCGCGCCATAAAGCCGCCCAAAGGGAAGCCCGCGCCGATGGATTTTCCCATAATGATACCATCCGGGATAATTCCCTCGTAATGCTCAATGCTGAAAAATTTACCGGTGCGGTAAAACGCCTGTTGTACCTCCTCCGAAATAAACAGAATGCCATGCTTCTTGCACAGTGCGTACAGCTTTTTCATAAAAACCGGATGCGCTGCCAAAAGCCCCGCATCGCCCTGTACCGGCTCAATCACAACCGCCGCAACCTCATCTGCCGGCAAATAGGTGGCAAAAGCTCTCTCTATGTCTGCAACACATTCCCGCTCACAGGTCGCATCGTCGTAAGAGCTATCGTAATAAGGGAAGCAATAAATATCCGGCAGCATCGGTCCCATCTTCGCACGCATACGGGTTGTCACCATGGACATGGAAATCGAGCCATAGGTGCTGCCATGATAGGCATTGATAAATGTAATGACTTTGCTTCTGCCGGTGTATGCTCTCGCAAATTTCACCGCCGCATCATTGGCATCAGAGCCGCAGTTACCAAATACGATTTTCGCAGGCACACCGCCGGGATACACCGAGGTCAGCCGCTCCGCATACGCAATGCTTTTTTCGCTGTAGGTATAAGCAATCGTATATTGGGAATATTTTTCCAGCTGCTCCCGCGCCGCCGCAGTCACCACAGGGTTGCAGCTCCCCAAATTCAACGAGGATGCACTGGAAAGAAAATCAATAAACGGATTCCCGTCCTCATCATAAATCACATCTCGGTCAATTTTTTGCACCACCAGCGGATAATAGGACAGATGTTGGGTCGGCGCAATGACCCGTTTGTCCCTTTCCACCAAAGCCTTACATTTTTCCGTGTGCAATGCCATAGCAATCACTCCTTCTTTCGATTTTTGCTTTCGCCAAATCTCTTTTGTATACTTTGTACAGTTTTCTTTTGTATTTATTGTTCAAAGCAAAGAACAATTTAGCAATATTATAGCTTTTTGAAAGAATTTGTCAACGGTATTGTAAGGAAAATTTTATGTTTTTTGTGTATGTTGTATACAATCATACATCTATACCCGCTAATATACCCGCTAATATACCCGTAAAAGTATCATCAAAAGCGTCATTATAATCATACTAAAGGGCAGCATCAGCGAATTTAAGACCGCAGCTACAGAACGATTATAGCCGCAGCGCTCCGTATAAATCGGTGCAACGCTCAGTATGGGCGAAAAGACAATAATTGCCAAAACCTGCCGATATTCCAAGGAAATCGGCAAAAAGCGATAAATCAAAACGGCAAATAGGCTTCCAAATGCCAGCCGTAGCAAAAACACCCCCGCCATATCCGCTCCCTCGTTGCGGTTGATTTTCGGCTCAAATAATATCCCAATCAAAAGCATGGCAAGAAAGGCGTTTGCCTGCCCAATCATCCCCGCTATCGTATAAACGGACTGCGGCAGCCGAATCTCCGCCGCACAGAGCAAAATCATCACCAGATAAACCACAAACGGCATAGAGGAAAAAAGTGTGCGCAAAATCTCTCTCCCGTTGATGCCCGCCTTTCCCTTGGAAATCACCATCGCAATCGTAAATGTGATGCCAAAGCACATGATGGCATTGCCAACATCAAACATACAAATCAACGCCACCGCATCCGCCGCAAAAAATCCGGAAAGATAGGGCAGTGTGCAAAGTCCAATGTTAAAGCCGGATGTGTTGATGATATAAAACGCCCGATGTTCAGGCGATTTTTTTCGTGTCAAAAGCAACACGACGGCAATCGCAATCAGATTCACGCCAAAGCCGATTCCAATCGCCGCAAGATAGCTGCGGTTCAGTGTCAGACCTTGAAAATTGCTGATAATCGCCATAGGCAGCGTCACCTTCAGCACCAGCTTGCTCAAAAAACCGCTATCCTCTAAGGAAAATACCCCCATTCTTTTCAGAAAAAAGCCCAGCGCAATCATCAGCAGAAGGCCACTCGCCCGCATCAATATCCCATCCATAAAAAACCTCCAACTCCCCTGAGCTATCATATAAAAAATGGCTTCCACCTATGATAGATGAAAGCCTCTTTTCCTTCTGTTTTCAATTACAGCGCTGCCTTTGCTGTCTCAACCAGCTTTGTGAATGCAGCGGGATCGGAGACAGCCAGCTCAGCCAACATCTTTCTGTTGATGCTCACACCTGCTGCCTTCAGTCCGTGAATCAGCTTGCTGTAGGAAATCTCATTCATTCTTGCAGCCGCATTGATTCTTACAATCCAAAGACTTCTGTATTCTCTCTTTGTCTGCTTTCTGCCCGCAAAAGCAAATGCCATTGCCTTCATAACGGACTGCTTTGCCACTCTGTACTGCTTGGATCTTGCGCCACGGTAACCTCTAGCCAGCTTCAGTACCTTTTTATGTTTTTTTCTAGCGTTCAGTGCGCCTTTTACTCTTGCCATTATAAAGTCCTCCTATAAAAAATATACTCGAAAAAATTTTGTCCCAAGCTGCTTATGCGTAAGGCAGCAGTGTCTTTTTGATCTTGTTCTCCACTGTTCTGTCCACGGTCGTTGCGTGTCTTAGGTTTCTTTTTCTCTTTCTGGACTTCTTGCCAAGGATATGCTGTGTATTGGATTTGTTTCTTTTCAGCTTGCCCGTACCTGTGATTTTGAATCTCTTAGCAGCTGCTTTTTTTGTTTTCAACTTAGGCATTGTATTTTCCTCCTAAAAAATGTTTTTTGACAATTTCTCTTCCGCTTTTGCGACTCAGCCCTTTGGTGCAAGGAACATAACCAAGCTTCTGCCCTCCATCTTCGGCTGCTTATCCACCATGCCAAATTCCTCCGTTGCCTTTGCAAAATCCTCCATGATTTGCACGCCCACCTTGGAATGACCGATTTCTCGCCCCCGAAAGCGGATGCTGACCTTCACCTTGTCGCCGTCCTTCAAAAATTCATTTGCTTTTTTGACCTTTACCTGAACATCATGCGTATCAATGCCGGGGGACAAGCGCAATTCCTTCACATCAACCGTTTTCTGCTTCTTTCGGGCTTCCTTTTCCTTCTTCGCCTGATCGAATTTATATTTTCCGTAGTCCATAATGCGGCATACGGGCGGCTTCGCTGTCGGTGCAATTTTGACCAGATCCAGCTTCCTTTCGTCCGCAATTTTCTGGGCATCTCTGGAAGAAACGATACCAAGCTGTTCGCCATTCTCGTCAATCAGTCTGATTTCCTTGTCCCTAATTTGTTCGTTAATCATCAATTCAGTAATGTCAAGCACCTCCCAAATAAACTGTGTCCAAAAGCGTTTCTTCATAAAAAAAGCGTCGGAAGAATCCGCCGCACACAGAAAAACAGAGTAACCCCTGCCGAATCACTGTATAAACCCTATTTGCCCATGCCATAAGGTGAGAAGCGGAACTTCTTCTTTGTTTACCGAAGTAGTATATCATGTGTATACAACAATGTCAAACATTTTTTCTGCTTTTACCGTTTTTTTCCAATATATCTTTTAATTCTTCCATCCATCCCTCTATCTGCGGAATCATCACCTTGCTCTCATGCAGAACAATCTGTACAGACTGCATCTGTTTTTCCCCGGGCATCTGCAAAAGTCTTACACGTCCCTGCTCCACCGCATCTCTTACCGCATAAAAAGGCAAAATCGAAAGATATCTTCCCTGCTCCACCAATCTGCACGCCATGTCCGTGCTTTGCAGCTTCAAAAATGGCTGTAAGGTAATTCTCTGCGCCGCCAGAAGCTGCTGAAACTGCATGCTGTAGGGCGCAGAGCTTTCCATCAGCACAAATTCCTGCTGTTCCAGTTCGCTCCACGCAACCTCCGCCTGCTTTGCCAGCGGGTGCATCGGATGTGCAACCACCTCAATCGGCACATCCGCATGATACCAGCACTGCCATTCCGTTTTCGCCAACGGATGGTCAATGATGCAAGCAACATCGAGCAGACCGCGTTTCAGCTGTTCCTTCAGCGTCTCTGTTGCATCCACCGTCAATTCCAGCTTTACACGCGGAAAACGTGCATGATACCGCATAAAAATATCCTCCGGGAGCAAGTCAAACAGAGATTCCACAATACCAACCTTCACCACGCCGCCCATGGCATCCTCGGATTTCAGAAAATTTTCCATCTGCAAAGCTGTAGAAACGATTTTGCGTGCAAAGGGCAATAATTCCTCTCCGTACTGCGTCAGTGTCACCCCTCTGCCCATGCGGTTGAACAGAGGCGCGCCAACCTCCCGTTCCAGCTGCTGAATCTGTGTGCTGACATTTGATTGTGAATAGCCAAGCTCCTTGCTTGCCTGTGTAATATTCTGTAAAACAGCTACCTGTAAAAACGTCTGTAAATTTCGTATTTCCATATTCCTCACCTCTTTCCTATCATATATCACTTTCTCAGAATAAACAATCTCTTTTTCAGATGGATTCTATCAAAAACATCTGTTTTGCAAATATCTTATCCTGTGCTATTTTTATCTCGAAAGAAAAAACGCATCTCAAAAGGAGGAAATTATCATGAAAGAAAATGCAACCGTACATACCATCGCTGTCCATGGCGGCACAAGAAAGGATGACACCTTTGGCGCAATCAATCAGCCCATCTATATGACATCCAACTATCGCATCCCCACCGACGGCACCCCCGTTGACTGGAGCGGCACAGAAACAAACATCTATGCAAGAAATAGAAATGTCAACCAGATGGTGCTGCAGGATAAGCTCTGTGCTCTCACCGGTGCCGAGGACTGCGTTGTATTTGCCAGCGGTGTTGCTGCACTTGCAGGCGTATTCGTTCCATTCTTAAATTCCGGTGACCACGCTATCATTTCCGAGGTTTGCTACAGCGCAACCAATCTGCTGTTCCGTCAATATCTGCCCGAAAAATACGGCATCGAAGTAACCTTTGTGGATACTACCGATACCGAGGCGGTAAAAGCAGCCATCCGCCCCAACACAAAGCTGATTCATGTGGAAACACCCTGCAACCCTACCACCGGCATCAGTGATATCGAAGCCATTGCCCAAGCTGCACACGCCGCAGGTAGCCTTGTTTCCGTAGATGCCACCTTTGCAGGCCCCATTTCCATCTACCCTCTGAAACTGGGTGCAGATCTGGAAATCCACAGCATGACAAAATATATCAACGGTCACGGCGATTCCCTGGGTGGCTGTGTTCTGGGCAGAAAGGAGCTCCTGGCAAAGGTAAAGGAAAGCGCCATGGTAAACTTCGGCGGCATCCTCAGCCACTTCAATGCATGGCTGGTTGCCCGTGGTCTGGTGACTTTGCCCCTGCGTATGGCACAGCACAGCAGTGTTGCTATGGAGGTTGCAAAATTCCTGGAAAGCAATCCTGCGGTTCGTTTCGTATGGTATCCCGGTCTGGAAAGCCATCCCCAGCATGACAGAGCTGTAAAGCTTATGGGCGAACAGTATTCCGGCATGATTGCTTTTGATATCAACGGAACAGAGGAACAGCATCAGAAATTCCTGGATGCACTGACATTGGTCACACATGCAGTTTCTCTGGGTGATGTGGAAAGTCTGATTGTCTATTATGATGAACACAGCGATAAACTGCCGCATTATCCCGAAATCTTCCGCAAAAGCTTTTTCCGTTTCAGCGTTGGTCTGGAAGACGCAGAGGATTTGATTGCCGATCTAACACAGGCGCTCAAAGCATGCGGCCTGGCATAAAATCACATAAACACATAACATAAATAAGGCAGGAATTTCCTTTTCGGATTTTCCCGTCTTTTCTCATAAAAACAGGGTGAGGATTTCTCCCCACCCCTTTTTCTTTCCTTATAAAAATCAATCCAAAACCTTGGTATCAATTTCTTCTTTGATTCTTGCGATAAAGTCTGCCAGAGCAACCTGTCCTTCCTCGCCGTTCTTTCTGGAACGCAGGGAAACCATATTTGCCTCCCGGTCCTTCTCACCCACAACGATGATGTAAGGCACTCTTTCGTTTCTTGCCTCTCTGATTTTGTAGCCAATCTTTTCCGAACGGCAGTCCGTTTCCACACGAATACCCGCCGCATCCAATTCCTTCGCTACGCTGTCCGCATACTCCTCGAATTTCTCGGAAATCGGCAGCACCTTCACCTGTACAGGAGAGAGCCATACAGGGAATTGCCCTGCAAAATGCTCAATCAAAATACCGATAAACCGCTCGATCGAGCCGAAGCATACGCGGTGAATCATAACCGGGCGTTTCTTTGTGCCGTCTGCCGCTGTGTATTCCAGTTCAAATCTTTCGGGCATCTGCATATCCAGCTGAATCGTACCGCACTGCCATGTTCTGCCGATAGAGTCCTCCAGATGGAAGTCGATCTTCGGACCATAGAATGCACCGTCGCCCTCGTTGATTGTGTAGTTGATGCCGTTTTCATCCAGTGCGTTCTGCAAGCCCGCCGTTGCAATCTCCCAAGCCTCGTCGGAGCCCATGCTGTCCTCAGGTCTTGTGGACAACTCAATGTGATATTTGAAGCCAAACAGCTTGTAAACGCTGTCAATCAGACTGATAACACCGGAAATCTCATCCTTAATCTGTTCCTCTGTCATAAAGATATGCGCGTCATCCTGATTGAAGCAACGCACACGCATCAGTCCGTGCAGCGCGCCGCTCTTTTCGTGTCTGTGTACCAGACCGATCTCCGCTACACGCATAGGCAAATCTCTGTAGGAATGCATATCCTGCTTATAAACCAGCATACCGCCGGGGCAGTTCATGGGCTTTACCGCATAATCCTCGCCGTCAATCACTGTTGTATACATATTGTCCTTGTAGTGTTCCCAGTGACCGGATCTGTACCAAAGCTCTCTGTTCAGAATGATGGGTGTGGAAATTTCCACATAGCCTGCTTTTTTGTGAATTTCTCTCCAGTAGTCCAGCAGTGTGTTTTTCAGCACCATGCCCTTCGGCAAAAAGAAGGGGAAGCCGGGGCCCTCGTCCATCAGCGCAAACAGCTTCAGCTCCTTGCCCAGCTTTCTGTGGTCACGCTTCTTTGCCTCCTCCATCATGGTCAGATAAGCCTCCAACTCAGATGCCTTCGGATAAGCCGTACCGTAAATTCTGGAAAGCATCTTGTTCTTCTCGGAGCCTCTCCAATAAGCGCCTGCAACAGAGGTCAGCTTGATTGCCTTTACTGTCTTTGTGCTCATCAGGTGCGGACCCGCGCAAAGGTCTGTAAAATCGCCCTGCTTATAGAAGGAGATTACCGCATCCTCGGGCAAATCTCGAATCAGCTCTACCTTGTAGGGCTCTTCTCTTTCCTCCATATATTTGATTGCCTCCGCTCTGGGCAGTTCGAATCTCTCTAAGGGAATATCCTCCTTGGCAATTTTCTTCATCTCTGTCTCCAAGGCCTCCAATTCCTCCTGTGTGAAGGCTTTCTCTCTGTCAAAGTCATAGTAGAAGCCGTCCGCAATGGCAGGGCCGATTGCCAGCTTTGTTTCAGGATACAGCCGTTTTACCGCCTGCGCCAGAATATGGGAGGCTGTGTGGCGAAATGCCATCTTCCCCGTTTCATCCTCAAAGGTGCAGATAGAAACCTCCGCGTCCTTATCTACAACAAAGCGCAAATCCTTAACCTCGCCGTCCACAATGCCCGCACAAGCGTTTCTTGCCAAACCCTCGCTGATGGCTTTCGCAATCTCCAGTACGGAAACTGCCTTGTCAAACTCCTTTACAACGCCGTCCTTCAGTGTAATCTTCATCGCAATCTCTCCTTTTTTCAGAACATTTTCCCCGAAAGCAAAGTCCGGACAAAAGAAAAAGCCCGTCATCCACTTTCCTCAGCGAAAAGGGACGAGAGCATCTACCCCCGCGGTTCCACCCTAATTGTTCATAAAACCACTCATTTTTTGACGATAACGGAATCACCGGGCTGTATTAAAGCCGCTCAGAGGTGGTCTTCGTTCTCTCTCCCAAGCAGGTCGCTCCCAGCAAAACGCAACCCTCTCTGCGGCATCGGGAAAGGACTACTGTCCTCATCAACGCATTGACCATTTCTTGTGTCTTACACAAGAATCATTATATCATGCAACAGGATTCTGTCAACAGTTTTTTGTAAATTTGTTTTGCCTCCCGCAACAAATGTCCGTTTTTCATGTACATTAAAACCATTTTTTTCGCTTGAAAAAGAAAATAATGCCCGCAATACACACAAGAGAAAGCAGACAGACAAAAAAATACCCCCATCGCCATCCGTACTCCGGCATATCGAAATTCATCCCATACCACCCGACAATCAATGTCAGTGGCAGAAAAATCGTTGTCACCACGGTAAAAAGCTTCATCGTTGTATTTAAGCTGATGTCCACCTCCGCCTCATAGCTTTCCCGTACCTGTGTCACATATTCCCGGAGATTCAGCACATTTTGAAACCTCCTTTCCGTCCTTCTGTAAAGCATCTTAAAGGAGCGCAGGCTTTTCCCGTCAAAAATACCGTTCTCATTCTCCACCAGAATATCCAGCACATTCAAAAATTGTTCATAATATTTCTTCAAAACCATGAGCCGTTTCCGCAGGCTGATGATTTCCGAAACACAGTCTCGCTTTCCCGTTGCAATCAATGCCTGCTCCAAGTCCATAATTTCCTTTTCAATGCCATCAAAGGCGGCATCGTCCTCCTTCGTCTGCAATGCAAAAAACGAATAAATCACGCGGTTGCGCGTCACCTTGTCGCCCAGCCCCTCCATGCATTTCTCCAGCAGGGCAGTCACAATCTCTATTTTGGAAGTAAAGAAAAAGGCCTTCCCTTTCTCCAAATATAAAACCACACTGCCCCGACTCAAAAGAATATTCTCAAAATCAAGCATTTCCAGACTCACGCAGTCAAAATCCTCGAAGGAATCGTAGCGGGCATAGCTGAAGCGCCTTGCCTCCTCCAGAATCTCCGCAGAAATCCCCCATTTCTCCCCGCAAGCAAACATCTCTTCATAAGGGAAAACACCAAGCAGACCCTCCTCCTGTCCGGTCGTCTCCGTAATCCTCTGCCATCCGCCGTCCTTCATGCTGTAGTACATCGGCTCCGCCTTCCTTCGTTTTTTATCCCAAGCGCACCATATTCTCAATCGCAAGCGAGCAGACCGTCCCTCTCGCCTCCGTTTTCATGCCGTGCGTGCTGTTGATCGCCTCCATGATGTCCTTCCGCTTCTCAGAGGGTGCAACAATCGCAATAATCTCCTTCTCCCGCTGTACTGTGATTCCGTAAAATTCCTCGGTGCTTTCGCTGCCCGCCCAGCGGGCATGGATGATGGTACCGCCGCGTGCGCCCGCCTTTCTCGCCGTTTCCATGACCTCCTCGGTAAAGCCCTGATTCACCGTAACGAGAATCATGCTGTTCTCCATTCCCTCCTCAGTCATAATATCCTCCCTTCCTTTCTCCTCCTGCACATTCATCTGTATCGCAAATGCCGTCACGTGCGCCATGGCGGTCAGCTTCATATCAAATACAATGCCCTTGCAGCGTGCCGCACCGCGCAGCTCATTATTCAAATCCCGCATCAGCCGGTTCACCATCGTCCCCTTGCCGACCGTAAAAATGACATCCTTCTCCACGCCGTCCAATCCCAGCAAATCCCTGATTTCAGAGGTCGCCGTGCCCTTCCCCGCACATTGGAAATGATGCGTCAGTCTTTGCCCGTTAAAAAGCTCCAGAATATTTCTTCCCTGTCCGCGCTCCACAATGGAGATGATGAGCTTCATCGGCGCAATCGTCAAATCCTTCATGCCTGTCGTCCCCCTTTAGTCAAAATATAGAATATCATCCTCCAGCTGGTGCAGCTGAACCGCAATAAAGCGTTGCTTTGCCCGTTCCTGGAGCTGTGTAAAAAGTCCCATCATCTGAATGGTGATTAAGGGCGTCATGGCAACCATAGCAACAATGCCAAAGGCATCCGTCATTACATTCCCGCCCAGCGCCTCGCACGCCCCCATCGCAAAGGGCAAAAGGAAGGTCGCCGTCATGGGTCCGGAGGCAACGCCGCCACTGTCGAAGGCAATACCGGTAAAAATAGGAGAAACATAATGCGCCAAAAGCAGCGCAAATACATAGCCGGGAATCAAAAACCACAAAATCGAAATGCCGGTCAAAATACGCAGCATGGCAATCCCGACAGAAATACAAACCCCGACAGACAGCGCTGTCTGCATCATCCGCGCCGTTACAAAGCCGTTGGAAATTTCCTCCACCTGCTTCGTCAAAACGTGTACCGCAGGCTCCGCCGCAACAATAAAATATCCCATCGCCATCCCAACGGGAATCAAAAGCCAAGGGTATGCGCTCTCGGAAATGCCCGCGCCGATGATTTGCCCCACAGGCATAAAGCCGACATTCACGCCGCAAAGAAACATCGCCAAGCCGATGTATGTAAACACAAAACCGATTGCAACCCGAAAAAGCTGGTGTCTCTTATATCTTCTGAAAAAAAGCTGAAACAGCGCAAAGGCTGCTGCAATGGGGATGAGTGCCACCGCCACCTCCTCAAAATAAACGGGCAGTGCCGCCAAAAAAAGCCGTGCCGCCGCCTGTGTGGTTTCCACCGCAGGCACCTCTACCGTGCTGTAAAGCGCCGCATCCGGCTCATAGAAAATGCCCAACAGTAAAACCGCCAAAATCGGCCCGATAGAACAAAGCGAAATCAAGCCAAAGCTGTCCTCTCTGGATTTTTTATCGCTTCGCAGGGTCGCCAAACCAATCCCAAGCGCCATAATAAACGGCACGGTCACAGGCCCTGTGGTAACGCCGCCGCTGTCAAAGGAAACCGGAATAAAGGAATCCGGCGCAAAATACGCCAGCAAAAATACAATTGGATAAAATACCCAAAGCATTTTCGCCAAAGGAATATGGAAAAAAATACGCATCTGCGCAATCATCAGAAACAGACCCACGCCCGCCGCAACGGAAAAAATCAAAATCTTATTCGGAATCGCAGGCACCTGCTCCGCCAAGACCTGCAAATCCGGCTCCGCCACCGTAATCAGCATCCCCAGCACAAAGCAAACCGCCAAGGGCGCCGCAACATTTTTTACGCGGCTCATCTCCACACCGATTCCTTCGCCCATCGGCATCATGGACATATCCGCCCCCATGGTGAAAAACCCCATCCCAACGATAAGCAAAACCGCACCAAACAAAAACAGTACCAATGCGCCCGCGGAAAGCGGCAAAAGCGTAATGCTCAAAAGCAGTACAATCGCCGTCAAGGGCAGCACCGATGCCAGCGATTCTGAAATTTTTTCTTTCAATCGGATATTTTCCAGCAGAAAAACCCCTCCCTTTCTTCGTATTACGGAAACTCCTCGTTTTCCTAGTATTTTACTTATAATTTTACCATTTGATGCTTTTTTATGTCAATCCATATCCCCGTTTCTTAACATAAAATTTTCATTTAACGCATTTTTATTCATTTTTTGTTCATATTTTATCCTTTCTCCTCCGCATAAAAAAATACCCCTCGAACCATTCGAGAGGTATCTCGCAAAGCACTTTTTTCGTTTATCTGATTCTGGGTGGGAAGCCGATTTTTTTATGCACCTTCGTCAGTGTCCGTTCTGCCAATCGGCTTGCCTTCTCTGCGCCGCTCTTGATAACGGCGTCCAGATAATCCTTGTTCGCCTCTATCTCCTTCACACGCTTCTGTATCGGCTCCAGCTCCGCAACCACAGCCTCACCGACCGCCGTCTTAAATGTGCCGTAGCCTGCGCCCGCAAATTCCTTCTCCGCCTCGGCAATCGTCTTCCCCGTCACCGCGCAGTAAATGCTTAAAAGATTGGAAACACCGGGCTTCTCCTCCGCATAGCGTACCTCCGTGTCGGAATCAGTCATAGCACGCTTCATCTTGTTCAGAATGACCTTGGGGTCGTCCATCAGCGTAATAATGTTGTTCTGGTTTTCATCGGATTTCGACATCTTCCTCATCGGGTCCTGCAACGCCATCACCCGTGCGCCCACCTTCCCAATATACGCTTCAGGCACACGGAATACCTCGCCATAAAGGCCGTTGAACCTCTGTGCCAAATCTCTCGTAATCTCCAAATGCTGCCTCTGATCCTCCCCCACCGGAACCAAATCCGTCTGATACAGCAGAATATCCGCCGCCATCAGGGTCGGATAGGTGAATAGCCCCGCATTGATGTTGTCCGCATGCTTCGCACATTTATCCTTAAACTGCGTCATACGATTCAGCTCACCCATATAGGTGTAGCAGTTGAGAATCCACCCCAGCTCCGCGTGCTGCGGCACATGGGATTGGTAGTAAATGATATTCTTTTCCGGGTCAAGCCCCACCGCAAGATATTGCACCAGCAAATCCCGCGCCTGCTTCCGCAGCTTCACGGGGTCCTGCCTCACCGTAATGGCGTGCAGATCTACAATGCAATATAAGCAGTCATATTCGTCCTGTAATTTCGTCCAGTTTTTCAGTGCGCCCAGATAATTTCCCAATGTAATTACACCGGAGGGCTGCATCCCGCTGAAAATACGCTTTCTCTCTTCCATGCCAAAAAACACTCCTTCTTCGCTTTTACTGCTCCTCATCCTTCTTCGGCTCCTGCGGTATGATAAAAGCACAGGCGATATAAGCCGCTACGCCAAGAAAAAGGCTCAGCAATGTGCCAAGCACCCAAAGCAGTCGCACGATGGTCGCATCTACCCCAAAATATGTAGCAATCCCGCCGCATACGCCCGAAATTTTCGCATCCGTTCCGGAGCGATATAGCTTTTTATTCATATTACAATTCCTCCTCATTCTCCAAATTTCCGAGTAATCCGTTGCCAAAAAAGCTAAAATATTTTCCGTCATCCCCAATGATGATATGGTCAAGCACCATCACACCAATGGCATCCAGCGTTTTCCGAAACGAAGCGGTCGTCGAAACATCCGCCCCCGAGGGCAAAACCCGCCCGTTCGGATGATTGTGGCAAAAAACCACACCGGTGCTTTTGTAGCGCAGGGCAGTCTCAGCCACAAGCCGGATCGGCACATGAGCGTTCTCCACCGTGCCGTTTGCCAGCTTTGCCACATATATCACCCGCCTGCGGCTATCCAGACAAATCATATAAAACCGCTCTGTCGGGCAGCGGTGTAACAGCTTCCTGCAATAGTCCACACAGCGACCAATCGAGGTCAGCTCCGGCTTTTGTGAAATCTTTTCCCGTTCATAGCGCCGCAAAAGCTCATGTATCTGCGATAAAAAAACAGCACCCGACAGTCCCACACCCTGTACCTTCGCAATTTCATGTGCATCACTTTCCAGCAGATTGGAAAGCGACCCAAATTCATCCAGCAGGCGATGTGCAAGCGGATTCGTGTCCCCTCTGGGAACAAAGCCATATAAAATCATCTCCAAAAGCTCATGATCCGCGAAGCCGTCCGATCCCTCCGTAAGATAGCGGTTACGCATACGCTCTCGGTGCCCGCTATGTACATTCTGACTCATCCTTGCACCTTCTTCTCCATAAAGCGAATCATCTCCATAAGGCCGCCTCCGTAAATCACCTGCAAAAAGGCATCCAGATTGCGCAGCACTGTCTTCACCTCGCCTTCGGTAATCAATCCCACCTCCATAGCATCGGCAATTTCCCCCAAATCAACCACCTCAAACGTACCGTCGGAAAAAATGATAACGTCGGCCAGAAGGTCTGTAAAAATATATGCGTTTTCCGCCTCTTGATACATCGTCTCTATCATATCACAGTAATAATAGACAAGCTCGTCCTTTTCGTTTAAGAATTTACTGATTTTCCAGCCCTTTTCCATATAATAGCAGGAAATCCCATGGCTGAAATTCGCCTTCGGGTGCAGCACCTTCCATTCGGTGATAATCCTGTCCTTTTCCGCATATACAATGCGGTCATCCTTCAGATACACCGTTTCCTCCGGAATGAATCTTTTTCTGTATAACTTCGGCTGTGCCATGCCACCACCCTTTTCTTTCTTTTTCGGAACAAAAATATCTACTGCGTTCTATTATAAAGAATCCGTCCGCAAATTACAATAAAAACCGCCAAAAATAAGAAAACGGTAGTTTTTGCAAATAGGGTACAGGGGATTATCCCCTGCCAAGGTTGGGTGCGGGGTAGAATCCCGCGGTCTTAGGACTTTACGGTTATGGCAAAATAGCCACAAAGACAAGACCTTACAGTCATAGTACAATGGAATCAAAATGCCAACACGGTCGTACCCGAAAGAGGGCATGACTTGGCTTTTTTTCAATCACGGAGGAGGAAAAAATGAACAGCAAATTAAAAAAGGTTTTATTTTCATCCTGTTGACCCTGCTTTCGGTACCGGTCGGGTGCGCCCAGACCAGCAAACCTGTCGAAAGCAACCCAACAAAGGACGTCATATATGAAGCTGTCTTTTTAGATAACGACGAAATCGCGGAGCTGTTTGCGTCCGTACGGGGCGAAATTCCGCCGTTCGACAATGTAACGCAGGGTTATCACGTAACAACCGAATTTATGCCAGAAAAAACGCATTTCGATTGGTATGGGGAACAGGTAAACGTCCATATCACAACCTATGCCGCACAGGATGTCAAAACAGACGATGGACAAATAACCGCCAATGAGGGCTTCAAGGTCGAAATGACAAGCGAAAATACGGAATCGGTTGCATATCTCGATACCTTAGATAAGAACTATCACATTACCGGTGCGTATCAGGATGCAGCAAAATATACGGAGTATATTGATTTTTCTGTAGGAGAGGCTCTGGATGTATATGTATGTAATGGGGACATTTGGCGGCTATTTTTCAGATGGCACGATTGATTTAAGCAAGGAATAACCGCAAAAAAGGGGACGTTACCGTCCCCCTTTGTATTATAAAAATTCCGGATAAAAATAAAGCGCACCAAAAAACAGCGTTTTACTCTACCTCTCCCCTATTGCCGGCGATTCTCTCTCCTCTGTAGTATTCGATTCCCCGTCCTTCCACTTACATCAATATATCTATAATACAAAAATACACGTATCGAGAAGTTTTGGAAATAATACTA
>CAVHYX010000022.1:0-3841 GCA_963640305.1 Sodaliphilus sp.
AACAGGAATTATGATACACCGTAATTCTTGGATAATCTAAGTAATCCCGATAATCAGAGCTAAACCACATATACAAAATCGTTTAGTTCACGGTTTCAGGGAGCGAGTGGGAATGATTTCAATGGTCGAAAAAAGCCCGTGAACACAGGACATTTTAAGCCCTGATACCCCTTGAGGTAACGATTTGGCAGCATAATTTCACTATTCACCAAAACAGAGCTATCTGATTTCAAATGAAGTCAGATAGCTCTGTTCGCTTTACCAAATGAGTCGTTTTTCAGTTTATCCTTGAAAGCCCTCCCCCCATTGTATCGCTAAACTCCTGTGACGAGACTTCCATATAACCGGAGCTTTTGTCGTATTCCGGACAACTTCGCCCCCCTCCCTTCCAAGTGTCAACACGTAAAGAAACACCGTTTCCACCCTACACACCGTCGAACAGACGCGGCGATTGCCAAAAGGGCAAGGCTTGCGAAGTAAAGCCTGCTTGAGCCGGAGTCCCCAAGTTCTTAGCATAGCTTATGGTTATTTATATGATACTTGTAAAATCCTAAACTCTCAAACCTTGGGGAGTTGCCCCCCACTGCATCCACCAAGAGAATAATCCCCTCGGAACCCTATTTACAAAAGCAAATTCTTGCTTCTGCATTCCTTGATTTTTCTGCAGAAGCATGGAGATGCTTCTGCAAAATGGGTTAAGGAACATCGTCCCTCGTGGGAATATCGGGGGCAAACGCCCTCAAGGTCTTATTGTAAGTTATCATTTATTTTTTCTTGCCTGTCTTATCTATACTGATGCAGCACATGGTCAACAACGCCGACAATCTCGCCGTTCTCCTTGTAAACACGAGGCACGCGCTTCGTCAAAACGCAAGGCAACTCATAGTTGATTGTCCCCAAAATTGCAGCCATATCGTCAAATGTAAAATGCTTGTCTCCGTCTCTGCCGACAACAATAACCTCATCCCCCATTTTAACATCGGGAATACCGGTAACGTCAATCATCAGCTGATCCATGCAAACACGTCCAACAACAGGTGCATATTGCCCGTGAACAATCATTTTCGCCTTGTTGGACAATGCTCTGTTGTAGCCGTCCGCATAGCCAATCGGAATAGTTGCAATCACCCTGTCCGTCTCTGCTGTGTAGGTTCTGCCGTAGGAAAGCTGAGAGCCCGCAGGTACGTGCTTCACCAAGCCAATGGTGGATTTTACCGTCATCAGCGGCTTCAAATCAATCATGCCTTCACATTCGTCGGAGGGCAACATACCGTATGTGATAATACCGGAACGGCACATATCAATGTGTCTTTCGGGATAAGCAATCGTCGTTGCGCTGTTCGCACAGTGACGCAACCCAACGTGCACACCCGCGTCCTGCAATGCCCGTACCATCTTGTCAAAACGCGCAAACTGCATCCTTGTGAAATCCGGGTTGTCTCCTGTGTAGGAGTCCGCTACCGCATGGTGCGTAAAAATACCCGTAATCTTCACATTCGGCATCTTGCTTACCTCAATAATATCCTTCAGGGACTGCTCAAAATCCGCATCGTCCGTCTGGAAGCCAACACGTGTCATACCCGTATCCAGCTTGATGTGACCCTCTACAACCACATTCGCTGCTGCTGCTGCCTCCTGTAAGCTTTTTGCGTGCTCCATACCAACAATAGCATTCGTGATGCTCTGATGGCACAAAAGCTCCACGCAGCTTGCAGGTGTATAGCCCAAAACCAGAATCGGCTTCGTAATGCCCTCGTTCCTCAGGCTGATGCCCTCCTCGATGTTGGAAACGCCAAACCAGTCAAAGCCGCCCTCCTGTAGCTTCCGCGCAACAAAGCCATCGCCATGCCCATATGCGTCCGCCTTGACAATTCCCATCACCTTGTGTTCCGGTTCCATTTTGGATTTGATGCTCTTAATGTTGTAATCCAGTGCATCCAAATCAACCTCTGCCCATGTCCTTCTGATAAAATCCATAAATTTCCGCTTCCTTTCCAAGAAAAAATGGTTATATTTCCGCATCTCTGCATCGCCGCAAAAGAAAGCACTCACTCTCACGCCCAATATTGCAGCAATTCCCGAAGACTTGTACTTAATATAGCACAATGTCCTGCGCTTGACAATATCTACCGAAAATTATTTCAAAAACAACGTAAAAAAATACAATATCCACAAGAACCATCTCTTTCCGCCATATTGTAGAATTCGTCCTTCTTTGCTAAAATAAGTTTAGGTAGGTGAAAATCATGAAAAATATTCGCTTAGTCGCCTCCGATTTGGATGGCACCCTCTTCAATACAAAAAAAGAAATCACGCCCCGTCTGCATCGCGCCTTGGTGCAGCTTCACGCACATGGTATTTGCTTTGTCCCCGCCACAGGTCGCCCCTTCAGCACTGTACCGCAAAGCATAAAGCAGCTCCCCTTTTTGCGTTATATCATCACAAGCAACGGTGCTGCGATTTATGATGCCGTCTGCAAAAAAAATATCGTCGAAAATTGCCTATCGACCGAAGCCGTAGATGTCGTGTGCTCCATTGCAAAAAATCTTCCGGTTATCACGGAATATTTCATACATGGTAGGGCGTTTATCGCAAAGGATACATACGAGACCCTCTTCCGCTATCCTCTGACAGAGGGACATCGCCGCTATATTCTGGAAACCCGCACCCCCGTTACGTACTTCTGGGAGGCAATACAGGAAAACCTCGCCTCTCTGGAAAATATCAACCTTATTTTTTCGGATCTGTCTCTACGGGAGGAGATTCGTGCCAAGCTCCGCGCATATCCCTTCTGCTCCGTAACCGCCTCCACCGAGAAAAACCTCGAAATCACCTCTCCCCTCGCCACTAAAGCAATGGCGCTGAAAACCCTCTGCTCCCGCCTACATATCGAGCAGGTATCTGTCCTCGCCTTAGGAGACGGAGAAAATGACATCCCCATGCTGCAATTTGCCGGAATCGGCGTCGCCATGGCAAATGGCGGAGCGCAAATCAAAAAAGAGGCAGACCTCATCGCGGAGGATTGTGATGCCTTTGGCGCGGCCAAAATTTTGGAGCAAATCCTCGCTGCCCGCTCAAAAACCCCCTAAAATCCAATCAAATCCAAAAAAATGGGTATCTCCAACAGTCTGTTGCAGATACCCATTTGTATGATGCATTGTCAATCTGCATTTGTTCCTTATCCACTCTCGGTTGGTAGCTGCTTTCAATATAGCAGAACGGTGTTTTTTTGTATATTTTATTCCTGCACAAAAAAAGAACCGCAAAAGCGATCCTCTTTCTAATTGAATTCCGGCAACCATCTACTCTCCCGGGCAGCTACCCACCAAGTACCATCGACCGCTTGGGTCTTAACCGTCGTGTTCGGAATGGGAACGGGTGTGTCCCCCAAGCGCATCGTCACCGGAAATCTCTCTTTTATTAAGGCTATACACCTTCAAAACTGAACACAAGTCGCAAATCTCTTCAATCTTTCTTTATTGGTCAAGCCCTCGATCGATTAGTATTGGTCGGCTGAACATGTTACCATGCTTACACCCCCAACCTATCTACCTCGTTATCTCCAAGGGATCTTACTTCTTTCGAATGGGAAATCTTATCTTGAGGGCGGCTTCACGCTTAGATGCCTTCAGCGTTTATCCGTTCCATACATAGCTACCCGGCTGTGCAGTTGGTCTGCAACCGGTACACCAGAGGTATGTCCATCCCGGTCCTCTCGTACTAAGGACAGCTCCTCTCAAATTTCCTGCGCCCACGACAGATAGGGACCGAACTGTCTCACGACGTTCTGAACCCAGCTCGCGTACCGCTTTAATGGGCGAACAGCCCAACCCTTGGGACC
>CAVHYX010000023.1:0-38063 GCA_963640305.1 Sodaliphilus sp.
GTTAAGACACCGCCCTTTCACGGCGGTAACGCGGGTTCAAATCCCGCACGGATCAGAATATTTCCGGTGACGATGCGCTTGGGGGACACACCCGTTCCCATTCCGAACACGACGGTTAAGACCCAAGCGGTCGATGGTACTTGGTGGGTAGCTGCCCGGGAGAGTAGATGGTTGCCGGAATTCAATAAGCCGATGTGGCTCAATTGGCAGAGCAGCTGACTTGTAATCAGCAGGTTATCGGTTCGAGTCCGATCATCGGCTTGTTTTTTTATAACGATATGCGGTATTTCTTGGGTCTTTAGCTCAGTTGGTTAGAGCATCCGGCTCATAACCGGACGGTCCCGGGTTCAAGTCCCTGAAGACCCATTCGCTTTTGAATTGCATATGGCTCAGTAGCTCAGCTGGTTAGAGCGCCGGCCTGTCACGCCGGAGGTCGAGGGTTCGAGCCCCTTCTGAGTCGTTTTGTGGAAGTTTAGCTCAGCTGGGAGAGCATCTGCCTTACAAGCAGAGGGTCACAGGTTCGAGCCCTGTAACTTCCACTTTCTTATGGCGGAGTAGCTCAGTTGGCTAGAGCATGCGGTTCATACCCGCAGTGTCAGGGGTTCAAATCCCTTCTCCGCTACCATAATGGGGTATCGCCAAGCGGTAAGGCAACGGATTCTGATTCCGTCATTCGCAGGTTCGAATCCTGCTACCCTAGCTTTGAGAGTCCGAAAAGGCTCTCTTTTTTTATGCTTTTATGCTCTTTTTTGCAGACGCAGATAAAAACCGGCGGCAACAAGCAGAGAAATGAAATCAACGATGGGCTGCACCCACATACAGCCATAGAGCGGTAGGAGCGAGTCCATCAGAAAAAGCAGAGGGACGTCCAATACACCCTTTCGCAGAACGGAGGTGATGAGCGCCTCTTTTGTTCTGCCCATCGCCTGAAATTGTATCATCATGGGATAACAGAACGCCATGAAGGGCATTGCAAGCACCATTCGGCGCAAAAAGCCGGCACCATAGTGTATGGTTTGTGCGTCAGAGATTAAGCAGGAGACAAGCTGCGGCGCGAAGGCTTCATATAAAATCACGCAGAAAAGAGAAAAGCCGACCGAAATACACACGCCGAGGCGGAATGCCTGTATGCGACGGCTTTCGTTGCCTGCGCTGTGGTTAAAGGCAAGCAGGGGCAAAAGCCCATTTGCAACCCCAATAGAAAAATACAGGGGGAGCTGATCTAATTTTTTGGCAATTCCCAAAGCTGCGGTGGCTTCTGTGGCGTATTTTGCAACAAAGGCGGATTGCGCGGCAACGGCGACGACCGTCAGGGCATATTGCAGGGCGGAGGGGAAGCCGATGGAAAGAATATCCTTGAGATATACCCTTGTCTGTTTCAGAAATTTGGGAGAGAGCGCCAGACAGCTTTCGTTTCGTTTATAATATAGATAGAATAGGAAATAAAGCAGAGAAATCGTATTGGAAAGCGCAGTCGCGATGCCGGCACCAACCACGCCCAGACCGAAAAATTGCGGCAGGATGAAAAACGCATCCAGAAAAATATTCAGCACGCCGCCCAGGGAGATGCCGAAGGACGCCTGTGCTGCTGCGCCATCCGCTCGCAACAGATTTGCGCAAAGGATGCTTAAAATCGTGGGGGTACCGCCGAGGACAATCACCCATTTTGCGTATGCGGCGGCGAGGGGTGTGGTTTTTTTCGTTGCACCGCAAAGCGAAAGAATCTGACGATGCAGAAGCAGAAAAATCATGACGAAAAGAATTGCTGAGAACAGTCCGAGCCAAAAGGAAATCGCGGAAATTTCTCCGGCGGCTCGATTCTCTTTTTTTCCTAATTTGCGGGCAAACAGAGATGCGCCGCCGATGCCGAACAGATTGGAAATGGCAGTCAGCATGACGAAGGAGGGGTACACAATGGTGATAGCGGCAGTTTGGACGGGGTCGTTCAAAAGCCCGACAAAATAGGTATCGGCAAGGTTATAGAGCAGGGCAATCATCTGGCTGAAAATGGCAGGGATGATTTGCTTGCAAACCGCCCGGCGGATGGGCATGGATACAAAGACAGCAGTATTGGCGGGCATTTCAGGCACTTCCTTTTTTATTTATTCTATTGTGTTTCAGACCGTGAGGATTTTGTCCCCGCCGCCCCTGGCGGGGGAATCATCCCCCTGCACCCTGACTTGCAAAAGGAATACATTGCTTTTGCGATATTTATTATTTGCTTTTATCGGCAGAAGCATGGATATTATATCATATTCGTGGTAAAAAACAGTTTGCTTGACAGAACGAAAAAATCGGATTATATTGGAAAGCGCAAGTGGAATTTATTTTCCTTCTGACATATATTGAGAGGAGAGCAGACATGAGAATCGGTTCCGGTTATGATGTGCATAAGCTGGCAGAAGGCAGAGATTGTATCATTGGCGGCGTGAAAATCCCCTATGAAAAGGGCTTACTGGGACATTCCGATGCGGATGTACTGTTGCACGCCGTAGCGGATGCGCTTCTTGGGGCGGCTGCTCTGGGTGACATTGGCAGGCATTTTCCCGATCATGACCCGCAGTGCAAGGGTGCGGATAGCCGAAAATTATTATCTCATGTTTTGGACTTGATTTTGGAGGAAGGATATTGTATAATGAATGTCGATGCGACGATTATTGCACAAAAACCCAAAATGGCACCGCATATTGATGAGATGCGGAAAAATATTGCAGAAACCCTTCAGATTGATTTGAAACAGATTAACGTCAAAGCAACAACAGAGGAGGGGCTTGGGTTTACCGGTGCAGGTCTGGGTATCGCAGCCTCGGCGGTTTGTCTGCTGGAGGAAAGATAAGAAAAATAAAAATAAGAAAAAAGTGATGATGGAAAAGAGTAATCCTCTTGGGAAACGATGTTTTTCCCGATCCAACTGACAGAGAATAACGGCCTTGGTGAAAGGCGGTGAGATTCGAGCCTATGCGGCGCATGGGTTTGCTTGTCACTACCTTGAGATACATTGGGTGTAAGCCGTTTGCGGATTGGGGGAGGATGAAGTGCGTTCCTGAACTGAACGGGCGAACTGAGAGTAGCCTGTATCCGATGACACCGTTACAGTCCTTGAGGTGGGATGGTATATTTTTGTGCCGTCTAAGTAAAGTGGAACCGCGATATTTTTCGTCTTTGCATATGCTTGCAAAGGCGTTTTTTATTGATTGAATCGAAAGGAAGGAATTTGGATATGCTGAAGGAATTTTGGAAAGAATCTGTAGAGGTTATCAGGGAAAAGGATCCTGCGTTCAAAAGTGCGATTGAGGTGCTGCTCTACCCCAGCTTTTGGGCGGTGGTGAATCATCGCATTGCACACAGCCTGTACAAAAAGGGGCTTTTGGTGCCGGCGCGCTTTGTTTCACAGCTTTCCCGCTTTTTGACGGGAATTGAGATTCATCCCGGCGCAACCATCGGCAAGCGCTTTTTTATCGACCACGGCGCGGGGATTGTCATTGGTGAAACCGCAGAAATCGGGGATAATGTTATGCTATATCATGGGGTTACGCTGGGCGGCACGGGTAAGCAGAAAAACAAACGCCACCCGACGGTTGAGGATAATGTCATGATTGGCGCAGGCACGATTGTGCTGGGGCCCGTCACTATCGGTACGAATACGAAGGTCGGCGCGGGCTCTGTGGTTACGCAGGATTTGCCGCCGAATGTAACGGCTGTCGGCTCTCCTGTCAGGATTGTGCGTAAGGATGGCGTGCGGATTCCGCCTGTTGCACCCGAGCAGTTGACCGGTCATGTGAAGAGAAGGGCGATTTAAGCCGCCGCTGCGCTTTTTTTCTAAAAAAAGAGAAGAAAAGTACGGCAAAGGTCGGATTTTTATGATACAATAGCCACAAGCAAGCTATGCTTGTGGCACAGCCGCAAAAGCGTCTGCTCTGCTGCTTGCACAGCAGATTGTATGATTCGTAGGCAAAGCCTACTCATCAAGCCTTGGAAAAGTAAATATTTAATCACTGCGCAGCTACTTCCTTTTCCTGCGGGCACGATACAATAGCCAAAAGACCTTGGGGGCGTTGCCCTCGGTACCCCTACAAGGGACGATGTCCCTTGACCCATTTTGCAGAACCATATTCATGGTTCTGCGGTGGAATTGAATATGAGAGTAAGACGATTCGGGAGGAGAGAGCCGGGGAGGCTGTTTTCTTTCTCTATGAGGATATACGACAGATGAGTACAAGAAAGGTGTGATTTCCATGAAGCTATACAATACCATGACAAGACAGAAGGAAGAATTTGTACCCATGGAGGAAGGCAAGGTAAAAATGTACGTTTGCGGTCCCACGGTGTACGATTATATCCACATCGGCAATGCAAGACCCTACGTTGTTTTCGATACCGTAAGGCGTTATCTGGAATATAAGGGTTATGATGTGACCTATGTGCAGAATTTCACGGATGTGGATGATAAGATTATCAACAGAGCCAACAAGGAAGGCAAGACCATGGCGGAAATTTCCAATCAATACATTGAGGAGGCGTTCCGCGATGCAGACGGTCTGAATGTAAAAAGAGCAACCGTACACCCTCGTGTGACCGAGGAGATGGACGGCATTATCGCCATGATACAGACGCTGGTGGATAAGGGCTTTGCCTACGAGGATCACGGCACGGTTTATTATGACACCAAAAAATTCCCCGAATACGGCAAGCTTTCCAGAAAGAATCTGGATGAACTGATTGCGGGTGCGTCCGAGCGTGTTACGGTGGATGATGCCAAGAAAAATCCCACGGACTTCGTTTTGTGGAAGCCGAAAAAGGAAGGCGAGCCCAGCTGGGCATCTCCCTGGGGCGACGGCAGACCCGGCTGGCATATCGAATGCTCCGTAATGTCCAAGCATTATCTGGGGGATACCTTTGATATTCATGCGGGCGGCGAGGACTTGATTTTTCCGCACCATGAAAATGAAATCGCGCAGTCTGAGGCGGCAAATGGCTGTACCTTTGCAAGATATTGGCTGCATAACGGCTTTATCACCGTGGATAATGAAAAAATGTCCAAATCTCTGGGCAATTTCTTCACTGTGCGGGATATTGCAAAGCATTTCCCGTATGAGGTGATTCGTTTCTTCATTCTGAACGGTCACTACAGAAGCCCCATCAACTTTAGCGATGAGCTGATGAAGGCTTGCCGGAATGGTCTGGAAAGAATCAAAAATGCAAGAAAGGAATTGAATTTCTATATCAAAAATGTAGCGGATACCAAGATGACGGCGGAGGAGGCTGCAAAGAATGCAGAGCTGAACGGCTACAAGGCGCAGTTTGAGGCGGCGATGGATGACGACTTCAATACGGCGGACGCTGTTTCTGCGATTTATGAGCTGGTTCGCTTCTCCAATACGGAAATCAAGGCGGGCGCATCGAAGGAATTTGCGGAAAGGATTCAGGATATGCTCGACCATCTCTGCGGCGTTCTGGGCATTGCCGAGGTGGCGGAGGAGGCTGTATCCGATGAGGAGACGGCAAAGATTGAGGCGCTGATTGCCGAAAGAACCGAGGCGAAAAAGGCAAAGGATTTTGCAAGAGCCGATGCGATTAGAGATGAGCTGGCAGCCATGGGTATCACCATCAAGGATACCCGTCAAGGTGTACAGTGGTTTCGAGGCTAAGTCATGAATTTAGAGGAATTGGATGTTGTATTGGGCGGAAGGGGCATTTTGAATCCCGGAGAATATAACTCCCTTGCGCTTGCACATATCGGCGATGCGGTGTTCGAGGTTCTGGTGCGGCTGACCGTTTTGACGGACGGCAATGCCCCTGTGAATCGCCTGCATAGAAAGGCAAGAGACATCGTGAATGCAAAGGCGCAGGCCGAGATGTATTATCGCCTTAAGGAGAAGCTTACAGAGGAGGAGACGAATGTGTTCCGCAGGGGGCGCAACGCGAAATCCTTCACTGTGCCGAAAAATGCAGATTTGATGGATTATCGCCATGCAACCGGGCTGGAGGCGCTGTTCGGCTACCTTTATTTGAAGGGAGAAAAGGAACGGGTGGTGGAGCTGTTCCGGCTGGGTATGGCAGAAAAATTGGAAAAGTAATTGCAAAAACAAAGCCGAAGGGAGGGGCATTGCCTCTGTAAGTCCCCTCGGCTTTATGCTGTATATATGAAGCCGTACAAGACGGCGGGGAGGTTTTGCTTTGGAACAGGAAAGAAGATGGGAAAAGCGAGCGGATGAAACGCGCTTGGAGGGCAGAAATGCCGTGCTGGAGGTGCTGCATAGCGGCAGAGATATTGAGAAAATTTTGGTGCAAAAGGGCAACGTGGAGGGCACGCTTCGGCGCATTGTCGCACAGGCGGCGGAAAGAGGCATTGTCATTCAGGAGGTCAGCCGTCAGAAGCTGGACGAGCTTTCCCAAACGAAAAATCATCAGGGCGTGATTGCGCTGGTTTCCGCGCATGATTACGTAGAGGTGGAGGATTTGCTTGCGGCGGCGAGAGAAAAGGGCGAGGATCCCTTCCTTATCCTTTTGGACGGCATCACAGACCCGCATAATCTGGGAGCAATCCTCAGAACGGCAGAATGTGCCGGTGCACACGGCGTGATTATTCCCAAGCGTCGCTCTGTCGGGCTGAATGCAACGGTCGGGAAAACCTCTGCGGGTGCATTGGAATATATGCCCGTGGCAAGAGTGACGAATCTCGTGAAGACAATGGAGCAGCTAAAAAAGGAGGGGCTTTGGTTTGCCTGCGCAGATATGGGGGAAAATGACCACTTCGACACCAATCTGAAGGGTCCCATCGGTCTGGTGATTGGCAGCGAGGGCGAGGGCGTCAGCAGATTGGTGAAGGAAAGCTGCGATTTTACCGCCTCCATTCCCATGTATGGGAAAATTTCCTCTTTGAATGCCTCTGTTGCGGCGGCGCTTTTGATGTATGAGGTTGTGCGTCAGAGGAATTATAGCAAATAATTTTTTTAAGTATATTATTTTTCACATACCCTACGAGGATATCATATCTGTTTGCCTGATTTCACAGTACCATAATCTGGTATCGGGTTTCAAGGGAGTGACTCCTTTGGCCGGGGGGAGGGGGACAAAGTCCCCTGAAAGAAAGGAGGGAAGTCTGTTGGCAAAGGAATTTCTGCTGGTGGATGGCTATAATATTATCCATGCGTGGAGCGAGCTTAGGGAGATGATGGAGGAGGTCAGCTTGGAGAGCGCACGCCTACGGCTGATGGATATTCTCTCGAATTATAAGGGTATGAAGCAGACAACGGTTATTCTGGTGTTTGACGGCTATCTTGTGAAGGGAAATATTGGCACGGTCTATGAATATCACAATATTTTCGTGGTCTATACCAAAGAGGCGGAAACGGCCGACCACTATATCGAGCGCGTTGTAACCGCTATGCCGAAGCAGTATCGGGTGCGTGTGGCGACGGGGGATGGCTTGGAGCAGCTGATTATTTATGGGCAGGGGGCGATTCGCATGACGGCGAGAGAGCTTTTGCGCGAGGTTACAGCTGCCGAGGCAGAGCTGCGCGAGCGCTTTATCCAGAACAGACCACCGAAAAACAATATTTTGTCGGAGCATCTGGAGGCGGAGGAATTGGCATGGCTGGAGGATTTGCGGCGCAAAAAATAAACGATAACGGAGAATTTTTTATGACAGGAACGATAAAGGACGAAAAATATGCGGCAATCAAGGATGAGGAGCTGGTGCGGCTGGCGCAGGAGGGCGATGATGCGGCGCAGGAATATCTGCTGGATCAATATAAATTTCTGGTGCGCGCAAGGTCGCGGGCGTATTTTTTGATTGGCGCGGATACCGAGGATATTATTCAAGAGGGCATGATTGGTCTGTATAAGGCTGTGCGGGACTATAACGGAGAGAAAAATGCTTCCTTCCGTAGCTTTGCGGAGCTTTGCATCAATCGCCAGATGATTACGGCAATCAAGGCGGCAACCCGCCAGAAGCATCGTCCTCTCAATTCTTATGTTTCTTTGAATAAGCCCGTCTATGAGGAGGAATCTGAGCAGACCTATATGGATTTTTTGCAGAGCGGAGCCCTGCTCAATCCCGAGGTACTTCTGATTGGTCGGGAAAACAAGAGTCTTTTGGAGCATCAGATGACAAAAACACTGAGCCGCTTTGAAACGAAGGTGCTTCTGCTTTATTTGCAGGGCAGAAGCTATTTTGAAATTGCGCGCACGTTGGATAAGCCGGAAAAATCCATTGATAATGCCCTACAACGGGTAAAAAAGAAATTGGAGCGTTTTTTGCAGGAAAAAAATCTTGACGAGATGTAAAGAATGTGATATGCTGGATAGGCTGGTAGCTTTGCTGCTATGGCTCAGCAGGTAGAGCGTCGCCTTGGTAAGGCGGAGGTCACGGGTTCAAGTCCCGTTAGCAGCTTGTTTCCTTTCCCTTGATAGATAGTCAAGGGATTTTTTTGTTTTATTAAGATACAGGGATACTGCCGCAAAACGGGAAGCGAATGTCTGAAAAGACAGAGGATGGATAATGAAGGTATATAGAGATTTGAAAAATCCTTTGCGAATGGTGATTTGCAATTTTGAGAGGATAAATGAAGAAGAAGCTGTTCGTTCTGTGCTTGCATCCATTCGGCAAGCAGATGGTACAGAATGTGGCGAAGAAAAGGAAAATATCTATTGCCGGATGGTTGAAGGAAAATGCAGTGCAGGAGGGCTTGCGCTAATCTTTGATTTTGCGGGGGGTACGAAAATTTCCTGTGATAATGAGGCAGCATTTCGTTTTTTACAGGGGGGTTGGAAAAGAGCACTGAAATGATACCGGTTCAGCCGCTATTTCATGTAATACAAGCCGTTATTGCATTGAAAGAAATACACAAAATTTCCCCGGTTTTTCAGAAAGGAATTACCTTTTTTACAGAATTGATTTTTTTGCCGAAATGGCTTTACTTTCGTTCATTGATGTGCTAGTATGATTAAAACCCAATCAACAAGAAAAGAAAGAGGATGCAAATTATGAAGCAAAGGCAGGTGCTTACATCTGCATATTCTTACTATTACCGTGTTTTCAAAGATTCCGAGTGGATTTTACTGTTAAGAAAAGACGGCTTGTTTTGATGGTTTTTTCTTATGAAAAGCAGGAGGCTTTGCGGTGAAATTCGCTGCGAAGCTTTTTCTTTTGTTTGCGGGAATTTGCAGAGCGGCGAGGAAGGCTGCAAGGCGGGATGATGAAATTTTTTTGAGGAGGAGAAAAACTATGGTAGTCGTATTAAAGCCCGATGCGCGGGAGGAGCAGGTAGAAAATCTGAAGGCGTGGCTTCGCAGTATGGGTATCCGCACCCATATTTCCAAGGGAGAAAGCCATACCGTCATCGGTTTGGTGGGGGATACCTCCACGATTGATATGGATTTGATTCGCGCATTGGACATTGTAGAAAATGTGCAGCGGATTCAGGAGCCCTTTAAGCACGCTAACCGTAAATTCCATAACTCCGATCAGGTGGTGGATATTGCGGGGGTCAAGCTTGGCGGCGGGAACTTCCAGATTATTGCGGGTCCCTGCTCCGTGGAAAGCGAGGCACAGGTCTGCGAAATCGCAGAAAGAGTCAAGGCGGCAGGCGCGGGTCTTCTGCGCGGCGGTGCATTCAAGCCCAGAACCTCGCCCTATGCTTTCCAGGGGCTGAAGGGCGACGGGCTGAAGCTTTTGGTGGAAGCAAAGCAGCTGACCGGTCTGCCCATTGTTTCCGAAATCATGAATGCTGTGCATATCCCCATGTTTGAGGAGGCTGTTGATTTGGTGCAGGTGGGCGCAAGAAATATGCAGAATTTTGAGCTTTTGAAGGAGGTCGGCAAAATGTCCAAGCCTATCCTTTTGAAAAGAGGGCTGGCCAATACGATTGATGAGCTTCTGATGAGTGCGGAGTATATTATGGCAAGCGGAAATGAAAACGTCATTCTCTGCGAAAGAGGGATTCGTACCTTTGAGACAAGAACCCGAAATACATTGGATTTGAGCGCCATTCCTGTTTTGAAAAGGCTGACCCATCTGCCGATTGTGGTAGACCCCAGTCATGCCATGGGCTATGCACATCTTGTAAAGCCGATGGCGATGGCGGCAACCGTTGCCGGTGCAGATGGCCTGATGATTGAAGTACACAATAACCCCGCAAAGGCGCTGTGCGACGGACCGCAGTCCCTGACGCCGGAGCAGTTCGACGATGTGGCAAGAGAGGTGCTCCGGCTGCGCCCCTTCGCCTGCAAATATGATTACTGAGCGGCTTCAAGGATAAGAAGGATAAGAAGGTGAGAATATGAAGGTTGGCGTAGTTGGTCTGGGGCTGATTGGCGGCTCCATGGCAAAGGCAATCAAGAAAAAAACAGAGCATACGGTGCTCGGCTGGGATAGTTCCGAAACCATTCGCTACAGCGCCCTGCTGATGGAGGCAGTGCATGGCTTTATGGATGAGGGCAACCCCGAGGATTGCGATTTGGTTTTGCTTGGCTTGTATCCGCATCTAACGGTAGAATATATCAGGGCGCACGCAAAGGATTTCAAGAAGGGTGCGGTTGTGATGGATTGTGCGGGCGTCAAGCGTGTGATTTGCGAGCAGGTGCAGCCGATTGCGGAGGAAAACGGCTTTACCTTCGTTGGGGCGCACCCCATGGCGGGCGTGGAACGCTCCGGCTTTACCTATTCCACGGCGGATATGTTCGACGATACCATTCTGATTGTTACGCCCTATACGGGTACAGACATCGGACTCATGAACGCATTGAGTATGTTCTTCAAAAAGCTGGGCTTTGCCCGTCTGAAGGTGGCAACACCGGCACAGCATGATGCCATGATTGCGTATACCTCGCAGCTTGCCCATGTTGTTTCCGGTGCATATGTCAAGGGTGCGTTGTCCGATTATTTTAAGGATTTTTCCGGCGGCAGTTTTCAGGATATGACGAGAGTGGCACGTCTGAATGAAAATATGTGGACGGAACTGTTTTTGGATAACGGCGATAACCTCGCCAATGAAATCGATGGTCTGATTGCCAGAATGCAGGCATACAGCACCGCCATCAAGGCGCGGGACGCGGATACCCTGCGCGAGCTGCTCAAGGAGGGCAGAGAAAAATGTATTGCTATTGATGAAATCAAGGATTTTGATTAAGGTTGTGAAAATAGTATGAGAGAAGTGATTATCAGTGCGTCCACGGAGTATGCGGTTCTGATTGGACGAGGGCTGCTTACACAGCTTGGGACGGAGCTTGCCAAGTGCATCTCGCCCTGCAAGGCGGCAATTATCACGGATACGACGGTAGAAGGGCTTTATGCGGCAGGGGCGGAGCAAGCCTTGGCGGCGGCGGGCTTTACCACCTGTCGGTTTTCCTTCCCGGCGGGCGAAGCCTCCAAGCAGATCGGCACATTAAGCGATATTTTGGAATTTTTGGCGGAGCAGGAGATCACGGGGCAGGATATTATCATTGCGCTCGGCGGCGGCGTTGTAGGCGATGTGGCGGGCTTTGCGGCGGCGGTTTATCAGAGAGGAATTCGTTTTGTGCAGGTACCGACCACCTTTCTGGCGGCGGTCGATTCCTCTGTCGGCGGCAAAACAGCTATTGACCTTCGGGCGGGCAAAAATATGGCAGGTGCGTTTTATCAGCCGCGGCTGGTGCTTTGTGATGTGGATACACTGGACACCCTGCATGAGGCGGCTTTCGCGGACGGCATCGCCGAAACGCTGAAATATGGCGTGATTGGCAATGCGGCGCTGTTTGCAAAGGTGGCATCGGGTGATTTTCGGGAGAATCCGGAGGAAATCATTGAAGCCTGCGTGAAAATGAAGCGAGATATTGTGCGGGAGGATGAATTTGATACCGGTTTGCGCCGTCTGCTCAATCTGGGGCATACTCTGGGACATTCTATTGAAAAAAACAGCAATTTTACACTTTCGCATGGACACGCCGTTGCCATCGGGATGTATCTGATTGCGAAGGTGTCGGAGCGACGCGGACTTGCGGAAGGCGGGCTTGCGGAAACTCTCAAACAGGCGCTTCTTTGCAACAATCTCCCGGTTTCCGCTGCCTATACAGCGGAGGAAATCGCGGCAGGCGTATTAAAGGATAAAAAACGAAGAGGCAACGAAATCAGCTTTGTGTTCCCGACGGAAATCGGGCATTGCGAAATCGTGAAAATCCCGACGGATGAGGTATTGGAGCTGGTTCGGACGGCATTGGCGTAAAGGCGGTAGGATATGAATATAAAAATTGAGAAAACTCCATTCAAGCAGGGGCAGGTGCGCATCATTTCCTCGAAATCCGACGGACACCGCTCTCTGATTGCGGCAGCGTTGGCAGAGGAGGAAAGCGTGCTGTTCGTGGATGGCTGGTCTGAGGATATGGAGGCAACGGCGCGCTGTCTGCAAGGCCTCGGCGCGGAAATTGAGCGTGAGCCCTCCGGTATTTATGTGATGCCGATTGTAAGAGATACGGCAGACGCATGTGTTCTGGACTGCGGCGAAAGCGGCTCTACCCTGCGCTTTCTTTTGCCGATTGCGGGCGCATTGGGGAAAACCTGTCGTTTCGAGGGCAGGGGTAGGCTCCCCGAACGCCCGATTGGCGTTCTGCTGGATGCAATGGCAAGGCATGGCTGTAAAACCGATGGCAGGCACCTGCCCCTTACTTTGGAGGGCAAGCTGAAAAGCGGCGTCTATACCCTGCCGGGGAATGTCAGCTCTCAGTTTATCACAGGGCTTTTGTTCGCGCTGCCCTTGCTTCCGGGCGAAAGTGAAATCAAGCTGACAACAGAAATTGAATCCAAGGGCTATATTGATATGACGCTGAAAACGCTGAAGGCCTTTGGTATTACGGTGACGGAAACCGAAAACGGCTGGAAAATCCCCGGGGGACAGAAATACCAAGGCCCACGGATGCGGTATGCAGAGGGGGATTGGAGCAACGCGGCGTTTTGGCTTGCCGCAGGCGCGATTGGCGGCAGCATCGGCTGTCAGGGGCTGGATATGGAATCCCCGCAGGGGGATCGCGCCATTGTGGATTTGCTTGCAGAATTCGGTGCGGAGGTGCAGGTGGTTTTGAATCAGATTACCGTGACCCGTAAGGCGCTGCGGGGTATCCGCATTGATGCTTCAGGGATTCCTGATTTAGTGCCGATTCTCTGTGTGGTGGCTGCCGCAGCAGAGGGGGAAACGGAAATTTATAACGCGGGCAGAGTGCGCCTGAAGGAAAGCGACCGTCTGTCCGCCATGGCGGAATGTCTGCACAAAATCGGCGTAAAGGCGGAGGAAAAGCCCGACGGCATTGTCATTATGGGCGGCTGTCATCCCCCAGAGGGGGAAGTCATGATTGATGCACATAACGACCATCGTATCGTCATGGCAATGGCGATTGCGGCGGTGAGCCTTGGTGTGGAGCTGACGATTCTGGGCGCGGAGGCGGTCAATAAATCTTATCCGTCCTTCTTTTTGGAGCTGGCGAAGCTGGGAGGTGTTGCAAATGTCCTCTAGTTTTGGGGAAAAGGTAAGAATTACGATTTTCGGGCAATCCCATTCCGAGGCGATTGGCGTGGTGCTGGACGGCTTGCCCGTGGGAGAGGAAATTGATTTGGATGCGGTGCAGCGGTTCATGGAACGCCGCGCCCCCGGTAGAAATGTCTATTCCACCCCCCGCAGAGAGGCGGATTTGCCCCGCGTGGTATCGGGCTTATTTGAAGGGAAAACCTGTGGCGCTCCGCTTTGTGCTGTGATTGAAAATACGAATACCCGCTCCGGGGATTATGAGGAGCTGAAGGATTTGCCCAGACCGGGTCATGCGGATTTTACGGCTTGGGCGAAATATAAGGGGGCGAATGACCATCGCGGCGGCGGGCATTTTTCGGGCAGGCTGACCGCGCCGCTTTGCTTTGCGGGTGCAGTCTGTATGCAAATTCTGGAAAGACGGGGCATCCGGATCGGCGCACATATCCTTTCTGTTAAGGATGCACAGGACACTCCCTTTGATGCGGTGGAGGTGAACGAGGATGCGTTGCAGCTGGTAACGGCAAAGCCTTTTCCTGTGCAGAACGATGCGGCGGGGGAGGCAATGCGGGCGGCGATTGCGGCGGCGAAGGAGAAAGCCGATTCTGTTGGTGGCGTGATTGAATGTGCGGTGGTTGGCCTGCCTATCGGCGTGGGCGAGCCAATCTTTGGCGGCTTGGAAAGCAGACTGGCGGCGGCGGTTTTTGCCATTCCTGCCGTAAAGGGCGTTGAGTTTGGCGCAGGCTTCGGCGCAGCGAAACTGTTTGGATCGGAAAATAATGATAATTTTACATATCGGAAAGATGGTACGGTGCGGACAACAACAAATCATCACGGCGGCTCTCTGGGCGGCATCTCAAGCGGTATGCCTTTGGTGCTGCGCGCGGCGTTTAAGCCGACCCCCTCGATCGGGCAGCCGCAGGATACTATCCGTATCAGCACAGGGGAAAACGATACGCTTGCCATTGTGGGCAGACACGATCCCTGCATTGTGCCGCGTGCCGTGCCCTGTGTGGAGGCGGCGGTGGCGGTTGTGCTTTTGGATTTGCTTTGTTGTATGGAAAAGGAGTGAGGACATGGATTTGCACACGGCGAGAGTGCGTATCAATGCGATTGATACAAAAATGGTGGAGCTGTTCGCAGAACGGATGCGGGCGGCGGCGGAGATTGCCGCAGCAAAGGCGGAGCAAGGTCTGCCTGTTTTGGATGCGGGCAGAGAAGAACAGGTTTTGGAGCGGGTGACGGAACAGGCGGGCGAGATGCTTGCGCCATATATCCGGACGCTTTATCAGACCATGTTTGCGGTCAGCAGGGACTATCAGGCGGCTTTGCTTTCCGCTCCCTCCACGAGAGAAAAGCGCAGCAAAATTCTGGTCATTAACGGTCCGAATCTTAATATGCTCGGGATTCGTGAGAAAAATATTTACGGCACAGAGACCTATGCGGATTTGCGGGCGCTTTTGGAGAAAGCCTTTGCGAAGGCGGGTGTTTCGGGGGAAATCTACCAATCCAACCATGAAGGGGATTTGGTAGACCGCATCCAGCGGGCATATTTCGACGGCACGGATGGCATCGTCATCAACCCCGCGGCCTATACGCATACCAGCGTTGCCGTTTTGGATGCCTTGAAGGCGGTCAGCCTTCCCACAGTCGAGGTGCATATTTCCGCATTGGAGGAACGGGAGGATTTTCGGCAGATTTCCTATGCGGGCAAGGCTTGCGTCAAAACCATTATCGGCAGGGGCTTGCAAGGATATGTCGATGCCGTTGCCTTCCTGGCAGACCACATAAAGAGTAAGGATGAACCGCAAAAAAAATAAACGGCAATTTTGCCTGTATGACAAAAGGAACTCGATACAAACGGCGTCGGGTTCTTTTTTTATGTGTTTCGTTCTGTTTTTGAGGAAGGAGGGCATATTTTACGCCCATTCTGTGCTTTTTCACGAAAAAAATCCGAAAAAAACAGGTTAAAATATGGAAACAAGGGGTTGTTTTTTTAGGATGGTTATATTACAATGTGGTTAAAAGTGGTGCAAAGTGGTTTTTTGTGGTGGAAAAATGCCGTAAATTTGCGGATGTGGCGAAGGGTGGTGACAGCGAAGTGTTCTTAGGGCAATATCAACATTCCATAGATGCGAAGGGACGTTTGATTGTTCCCGCAAAATTCAGAGAAGGACTCGGAGAGCGTTTCGTTGTAACAAAGGGTTTGGATAGTTGCCTGTTCGCATATCCCGAAGAAGAATGGCATAGCTTTGAGGAAAAATTAAAGCAGCTCCCGCTGACAAACCCCGGCGCGCGGAAGTTTGTGCGGTTTTTCTTTGCGGGTGCGGTGGAGTGCGAACTGGATAATCAGGGGCGCATTATGATTCCGACCCACTTGAGAGCCTATGCCGCTTTGAAAAAGGATGTTGTATCCATCGGCGTGAATAACCGTATTGAGATTTGGAGTCAGGATAATTGGCATGAATATAGCAATGAGGAAGATTACATCAGTAATGAGCTTGCTTTTGAGATGGAGAATTTAGGGATATAACGAATCCTTTTGCGGCGAAGCCGCAAAAGCAAATGTAGCCTTGCTGCATTTGGCATCCTCGCAGAGGATGGATTCGTTATGAATAAATTTGTGAATAGATGCGGCGAAGCCGCAAAAGAATCGGTTAGAGCGTAAACAGGCGGAAAGGCGGCGGACATGGAATTTCATCATGTTTCCGTGCTCCTGCACGAGTGCATCGAGGCCTTGCATATCAAGCCGGACGGCATTTATGTGGATGGTACGATGGGCGGCGGCGGACATTCTCTGGAAATTGCAAAAAGGCTGCAAAACGGCAGGCTCATTTGCATCGACCAAGATCCGAACGCCCATGCAGCGGCAGGAAAACGGCTGGCGGAATATCGGGACAGGATTACCTTTGTACGGGATAATTTCGGCAATATCGGGAGTATTCTGGATACCTTGGGTATTGAAAAAATAGACGGGATGCTTTTGGACATCGGCGTTTCCTCGCATCAGCTGGATGAGGCGGCGCGGGGCTTTTCCTATCAGCAGGATGCTCCTCTGGATATGCGGATGAATCCGGACAAGCCCTTCTCTGCGTATGATGTGGTGAACGGCTACGATGAGGATGCATTGGATAGAGTGATTTTTACCTATGGTGAGGAGCGCTGGGCGAGGCGCATCGCGCAATTTATCGTAAAGGAAAGAGAGCAAAAGCCAATCGGAACCACGGGTGAATTGGTCGAGATTATCAAAAAAGCGGTGCCGAAGGGCGCAAGGAAGGATGGACCCCACCCCGCGAAGCGCACCTTTCAGGCAATTCGCATTGAGGTAAACGGCGAACTGGAGGTGCTGCAACGGGCGATTGACGATGCCGCTGCAAGGCTTTCGGTCGGCGGCAGGCTTTGTATCATCACCTTCCATTCCCTCGAGGACAGAATCGTGAAGGAGGCATTTCGGCGGCAGGAAAACCCCTGCATTTGTCCGCCACAGTTTCCGGTTTGCGTCTGCGGAAGGAAGCCCTTGGGCAGAGTGATTACCAAGAAGCCAATTTTGCCGGGCAAAGAGGAATTAGAAGAAAACCCCCGCTCCAGAAGCGCAAAGCTGCGTGTTTTGGAGGGGATTGCGCAAAAATAAAATCCATTCGGAAGGGAGAGGGAAAAATGGCACACGGCAGAGCGCAGCAGGAAGAACGCACCGGCTCATACTATACCTATGGCAATGTGGCGTATGAGCTACAGCCGAGGTATGTTCCCTCTCCTGTATGGCAGGAGGAAGAGGAGGAGGCGCGTAAGTATGCCGCCCGTGCTGCCGAGCAGGAGGAAAGAGAGGTGCGCCTTTCCTTTGCAAAAACGCTGGGAATCGCATTTGTGCTTTTTGTCGGCTGTATTGCTTTTGTGGGGATGCACGTCATCGTGGATCACGCAGAGGTTTCCTTGCGCCAGCAAAAAAGTAAGCTGGAGGATTTGAAGGCGGCAAATGATGTTTTGGAGGCGGAGCTGACCGCACAGCTGGATTTGGATTATATCAAGCAGGAGGCGACGGAACGCCTTGGCATGAGTGAGCCACAGTCCTATCAGATGGTTTATATCGATGTGCCGAAGCAAAGCTATACCGTGCAGTATGATACGGAGGACACTACCGAGAAGATGTCTCTTTGGAGAAAGCTTTTGAATATCTTTAAGAAGGATTGATGAGGGATGAGGAGGAAGGCTATGAGAATAAAAGCGAATCAAAGGTTTGCTTTTATTCTTTTTGCGTTTGTGGGTGTTTTGACACTGCTGTTCGGCAGGGTACTCTATTGGAAAATCGCCCATGGTGCGGAGTTTGAAACAGCGGCAAAGAATCAGCAGATTAACCGCTATGATTTGGTCAATGCGGCAAACCGTGGCAGTATTTTGGACAGAAATCGGCAGGTGCTTGCCCTTTCTACGGCGGTTTATAATGTGGTTCTGGATCCCTTACAGCTTGCAGAGGAGGGTGACGCCGCAAAAACAAAAAAGACCTTCGAGACACTTTGCTCCTATTTCCCTGATTTGAAATATGAGGATTTGGAGTATCATGTCACGCAAAACGCAGAAACCGGTACAATCAATACCCCGACCCATTGGAAGTATCTGGTGAAGGGCATAGAGCGCAGCGTCAAGGAGGAGCTGGAGCAGAAAAACCTTCTTGGGGTTTATTTTGAGCAGGCGGGCAAGAGAACCTATCCCCTAAAATCTCTGGCGTGCCACCTGATTGGCTTCAATAATACATGGGGACTCGAGGGCTACTATAACGAGGAAATGACGGGTACGCCCGGACGTTCCTTTATTCTCTATCAAGGCGCGGATAAGGTAACCTATCAGGATTATGAAGCGCAGGACGGCGATACCATCATTACCACGCTGGATTATACCATTCAGCAGTATGCGGAGGAGGCAGTCAGGGAAACCATGGAAACATGGTCCTCGGAGAATGTTGCCTCTATCGTCATGAATCCGAATACCGGTGAGATTTATGCCATGGCATCCGCAAAAACCTTTGATTTGAATGACCCTGACGAGCCGTTGTCCTTGGAAACGGACGCCTCCTTCGCGGCAGCATGGAACGCCATGACGGAGGAGGAGCAAAGCGATTATTTGAATGACCTTTGGCGTAATTTCTGCGTCAGTGATACCTATGAGCCGGGTTCCATCTATAAGCCGCTGGTTGTGGCGGCAGCCTTGGAGGAGGGCGTGATTACAAAGGATTCCACCTTCTATTGCGGCGGTAGCATCTTGGTTGGAGATACCACGATTAGCTGCCATCTGCATAGCGGACACGGCACCCTTTCCGTTGAGGAGATTATGGCGCAGTCCTGTAACCCCGGCATCATCCAGATTGCACAAAAGCTGGGTGCGGAAAAATTTTATAAATATCAGAGAGAATTTGGCTTTGGACAGAAAACGGGGATTGACCTCCCGGGCGAGGCAACGGGAATTTTGCACGCCAAGGATGCGTTGCGTTCCGTGGAGCTTGCAACCAGTGCCTTCGGGCAAACCTTTAACTGTACCTCCATTCAGATGGTGACCGCCTTCTCCGCGCTGATCAACGGCGGCAATCTTGTGAAGCCCTATCTGGTTTCGCAGATTGTGGATGCGGACGGTGCAGTCGTAAAGCAGCAGAGCACCGAGGTCGTGCGTAAGGTTATTTCGCAGAAAACCTCCGATTATATCCGTACCGCGCTGAAGTCTACGGTAGACCATGGTACCGGTAAAAAAATTGCGATTCCCGGCTATTCCATCGGCTGTAAAACAGGTACGGCGGAGCAGGGCAAGCGCGATAAGCAAAGCTGGACGCTGACCCATATGGCATATTTCCCCGCAGAAAACCCGCAATATCTGGTTTTCAGCATCATCCATCTGCCGGAGGGCTATGCCGATGGTGTGCAAACCACCGCAACCATGACCAAAAAGATTATGGAAAATATCATCAAATATAAGAATCTGGAGCCGACCGAGGCAACGGAGGAGACAGCTACACTCAGCAGCAGCAAGAAAACCGTTACCATGCCCGATTATACCGACAGCAGCACCTATAATGCCGCCTTGGATTTGGAGGGCAGGGGGCTGAGCTATAAGGTTGTCGGTACCGGCAATACGATTACCAATCAGGTGCCGAAGAGCGGCACAAAGATAGAGGAGGGCAGCGAGGTTATCCTGTATGTCACAAAATCCGAATCGGACAGCGGTACGGTGAAGGTGCCGAGCGTGCTGGGAAAAAGCTACAGCGAGGCGGTAGACGCCCTTTCCGCCGCAGGCTTTGAGGTTGTTTTTGAGGGGGAAACGGAAAACAGCACCGTAACGGCGCAGAATCCGAAATACGGCGTCTCTGTGGCGAAGGGCAGCGAGATCAGCATTACCCTGACGCAGCAGGCGGAGAAGGCCGAAACCGAAAAAGCCTCCGCAACGACCTCCGCAAAAAACACGACCTCCTAGCCTGCGGCAAGGCATAAGCATAGACACCCCGTCTTTTTTATACAATAAATTGTAGCAGGAAAGACAGGGGTGTTTTGTATGGAGCGACCAACGATTCGTGCAAAAAAACGGCTTTTGCTGTTTTTGTTTTGCGCAACCTTCGGCTATTTGCTTTTGACGGGCAGACTGGTTTTTATCGAGCTGTTCCGTGCGGAGGAGTGGCAGGAGCTTGCCTATGAGCAGCAGACACGTGATCGCCTGATTACGCCGAAAAGGGGTTCTGTTCTGGATAGAAACGGCGAGGGAATCGCCCTGACGGAAACGGTCAATGCCGTAAGCGTGATTCCCGTACAGGTGGAGGAAAAGGAAAAAACGGCAAGGGTGCTTGCGGATGTCCTGGACTTGGAATATGCAACCGTTCTGGAAAAAATCAGTCAAAGGGTTGCCCTCGTCCGTATCCAAACCAAGGTAGATACGGAAACGGCGGCAAAAATCCGTAGGGAGAGCCTTCCCGGGGTCATGGTGGATGAGGATGTACGCCGGCTCTATCCCTATACGAGCATGGCGGCGCAGGTGATTGGCTTTGTTGGCAAGGATAATCAGGGCATCATCGGCTTGGAGGCGAAATATGATGCGCTGCTGGCGGGCGAGCCGGGCAAGCTTCTTACCCGGACCGATTCCCGCGGAAATACGGTGGATTATACCGAGGAGCGGATTTCTCCCGTGGACGGGAAAAATCTCGTTACAACGATGGATGTGGTGATGCAGCAATATGCGGAGCAGACCATTGCCAAGGCGGTGGAAACCAAGGGGGCGAAGCGGGGCGTTCTGATTATTCTGAATCCGAAGAATGGCGAGATTTACGCCATGGCAAATTATCCCTCCTTCGATTTGAACGAGCCGTTTACCATTCAGGATGAAACGCTGGCGGCAAAGTGGGACAGCTTTTCCGAAAAGGAGAAAAATGATTATCTCAACCAAATGTGGCGCAATACTGCGATTAATGATACCTATGAGCCGGGCAGCACCTTCAAAATCGTGACCTCTGCGGCAGGGCTTGCGGAGGGCGTTGTCACTCCGGAAAGCAGCTTCTTCTGCCGTGGGTTTTATGTCGCGGGGGACAGACAGATTAAATGCTGGCGCTATCCCCGCACGCATGGCGCGGAAACATTTGTCGAGGGGGTGCAAAATTCCTGCAATCCCGTTTTTATGGAGGTCGGGGAGCGTCTGGGCGCGGAAACCTTTCTCCGATATATGGAGAAATTCGGTTTTGCCGAAAAAACAGGCATCGACCTGGCGGGCGAGGCCACAGGCATTATCCATAAATTAGAGAATATCGGGCCCGTGGAGCTGGCAACGATGAGCTTCGGGCAATCCTTCCAGATTACGCCCTTGCAGCTTTTGCGCGCGGCCTCTGCCGTTGTCAATGGGGGATATCTGATTACACCGCATTTTGCGAAGGGCGTCGCCGACGCAGACGGCAATCTGACAGAGGAATTTTCCTACGCATTGGGCGAGCGGGTGATTTCCGAGGAAACCTCTGGAACCATGAAGATGATTCTGGAAAGCGTTGTTTCCGAGGGGACGGGCAATAAGGCGTATCTCCCCGGGTACCGCGTTGGCGGGAAAACGGCAACCTCCGAAAAGCTGCCGCGCGGAAACGGAAAATATATCGCCTCCTTCCTGTCCTTTGCGCCGGCGGAAAATCCGCAGGTCATGGCGCTGGTGCTGATTGATGAGCCGCAGGGGGTTTATTATGGCGGCACGGTGGCGGGGCCCGTCATGCGGGAGCTTTTGGAGAATATCCTCCCCTATCTGGGCATAGAGGCGCAGTATGACGAGGAGGAGGCAGCAGAGGCGGCGGAGCGGAAAACCCTTGTGCCGCAGCTTCTGGGCATGACGCAGAGCGAGGCGAAAAATGCGCTCTTTCAGGCGGGGCTTTCCGCGGAAATCGAGACAGAGGGCGAAACCGTTTCGGAGCAGCTTCCTCCTGCCGGAGAAAGCGTAAATCGCGGGACAAAGGTTTTGCTTCGCTTAGAGTAAACATTTATGTACGCATTTTTCAGAAAAATGCCAAAAAGGCTTGGTTGTACCTGCCAAGTGTGGTATGCTAAACAGTGGTTTAAGATTGAGACGGAGGAAGAAGGGAGGCTATGACAGTGAATCTGGAAGAGCTTTTAACGGGTATTTCCTATCAGGTGCAGCAGGGCACCTTGAATTTGGAAATTTCTGATTTTCAATATGATTCCCGCAGGGTGGAAAAAGGCAGTCTGTTTGTCTGTATCACAGGCTTCCGGACGGATGGACATAAATATATCCCCATGGCATTGGAAAGGGGCGCTGTAGCGCTTCTGTGCGAGCACAGGGTGGAAAATGTGCCCGAGGGCGTAACGGTGCTTGTGACGGAGAATAACCGTCGCGCGTTGGCGCTGCTGTCCGATTGCTTTTACGGACACCCCTCCACCGAAATGAATGTGATTGGTGTGACAGGCACAAACGGAAAAACCTCCACCACCTATCTCATGAAATCCGTTTTGGATAGAATCGGCAGAAAGGTGGGCATCATCGGAACGATTGAGAACCGTATCGGCGACGAGGTGCTTCATGCGGAGCGGACAACGCCGGAGTCCAAGGAATTACAGGCGCTTCTCCGCCGGATGAGGGATGCGGATGTGACCGATGCGGTCATGGAGGTTTCCTCTCATTCTCTGGATTTGCACAGAGTGGATGGCATTTCCTTTGATATTGCCGTTTTTACGAATTTGACGCAGGATCATCTGGATTATCATAAAACCATGGAAAATTATAAGGCGGCAAAGGGGCTTTTGTTCGCGCGGGCGGCAAAAAGCGTTATCAACATAGACGATGCCGCAGGTGCATATATGCTGGAACAGAGCAAGGGCGAGGTACTGACCTTTGGCGTGGAAACCAAGGCGGAGCTTATGGCGGCGCATATTGATATTTCCGTAAACGGCACGGCCTTTGATTTGCTTTGGCAGGGCAAGGGCTATCCCGTGCGGCTGCATACCCCCGGGCGCTTTAGCGTATATAATGCCTTGGGCGCGGCGGGAGCCTGCCTTTTGCTTGGTGTTCCCGTTGCGGAGGTTGTGGCAGGGCTTATGGCGAATCCCGGCGTTTCCGGCAGATTCCAAACGCTGCGCAGCAAAAAAGGCTGCATGGCGGTTGTGGATTATGCGCATACTCCCGATGGTCTGGAGAATGTATTAAAAACCGCAAGGGAGTTTGTGCGGGGCAGGCTGATTGTGGTTTTCGGCTGCGGCGGTGACAGAGACAGAACCAAGCGCCCTATTATGGGCGAGATTGGCGGTAGCCTCGCGGATTATTGCATCATTACCTCGGATAACCCCAGAACGGAGGAACCGGTGGGGATTTTGGATGAGGTCGAGGTTGGCGTCAGAAAAACGGATTGTCCCTACGAAAAAATCGTAGACAGACGCGAGGCGATTTTGCGGGCGGTTGCCATGGCTACGACGGGAGATGTGATTCTCATTGCCGGCAAGGGGCATGAAACCTATCAGATTTTCGCTGACCGTACCATTCATTTCGATGATATGGAGGAGGTTCGCCGCGCATTCGGAGAGGATTGCTTATGAAAAAAATTACGATAAAAGAAATCATCCAAGTAACGGGCGCACAAATGATTGCCGCGGGCGAGGCGGAGGAGGCGTTGCAAAAGGAAATTTGGTGCGTCACGCAGGATTCCCGTGAAACAAAGGAGGGCGTTTTGTTCGTGGCGCGGGTTGGCGCGGTGCGCGACGGGCATGATTTTCTGCCGCAGTGCTTTGCCAACGGTGTGACTGCCTGCCTTTCGCAAAAGGCCATTGTGCCCACGAACGGGGCGGTTGTCCTTCTGGTCCCCGATACGGGGCAGGCGCTTTTGGATTTGGCGGCGTATTACAGAAGCCTGTTCGATCTTCCCGTTGTTGCGGTGACGGGCAGCGTCGGCAAGACAACCACAAAGGAAATGATTGCGGCTGTGGTTTCGCAGAAATATGATACCCTTTTTACCGAGGGCAACCTGAATAACGAGGTCGGCGTGCCGCTGACGCTTTTCCGGATTGAGGAGCATCATCAGGCGGCAGTTATCGAAATGGGCATGAACCATTTCGGTGAGCTGGATAGAATCGCAAGGGCAGTGCGCCCGAATATCGGCGTAATCTCCAATATCGGCGTGGCACACATCGAATTTCTGGGCAGCCGCGCGGGTATTTTGCAGGCAAAATGCGAAATGCTTGCCCATCTGGAGCGGGACGGTGTCGCCATCCTCAATGGGGATGATGATATGCTCCAAACCCTTGCGGGTAAGCTGCCGCAGCGCATCCTCTGGTTCGGTTTGGAGCGGAAAATGGATTTTTATGCGGATGCTCTGGAGCAGCTTGGCTTGGAAAAAACTGCCTGTACGATTCATACACCTATTGGCAGTGTGCGCGTGCACGTTCCCGTTCCCGGGGTACATATGGTGCGGAATGTGCTTTCTGCGGCGGCGGTCGGCGTAGAGCTGGGGCTTAGCTTGGAGCAAATCAAAGCCGGTATCGAAGGCTTTCGTGCAGCTAAAAACAGAATGAGCATTGAAACAACGAAGGGCGGTATTACCGTCTTGAATGATGTATATAACTCCAATCCCGTGTCCTGTCAGGCGGCTCTGGATATTTTGGCGAATGCGGCAGGCAGAAAAATTGCCGTTTTGGGTTTTATGGGTGAGCTGGGTGACTATGCGGAGGAGGGACACCGCACCGTCGGCATCCATGCGGCAAAGCAGGGGATTGATGTCCTCTATTGCATCGGCGCTTATGGCGATACCATGGCGGATGCGGCGAAAAAGGCGGGCATGAAAGAGGTTTATTTTTTGAAAACGCAGGAGGAATTCTGGGAGAAGGGACTGCCGCTTTTTCGGGCGGGAGATACCGTTCTTGTGAAGGCATCCCGTAGCGGAGCATTTGAAAAAACAGTAGCAAAATTGCAAGGAGTGAACTAAAGTGGGTTCTTTGGAACAGGCAGTCTATGCCATTATCATAGCTTTTGTGATTGGGGTGCTTTTGTGTCCTATCGTGATTCCCATACTGCGTAGGCTGAAATTCGGGCAGAATGTGCGTGACGATGGGCCGCAAACGCATCTCGCAAAGCAGGGCACCCCGACCATGGGCGGCATTGCCTTTCTGGCGGCTTTTGTGATTACAAGCCTTTTCTTCCTGAAAGGGAATCGGGACGGCGCGGCGATGCTTTTGATGACGCTGTGCTATGGACTGATTGGCTTTTTGGATGATTACATTAAAGTGGTGAAAAAGCGCTCTCTGGGGCTGCGCGCCTATCAAAAGCTGCTGTTGCAGCTGGTTGTGACCGGGATTTTCTGTGTCTACCTTCTGAAAAGCGGCATTGGTACGGCAATTTATATCCCCTTTACGAACGGGAAACTGCTGGATTTGCATCTGCTTTTTATTCCTTTCCTTTTTGTGGCGGTGCTGGGTACGGTTAACGGGGTCAATCTGACGGATGGTTTGGACGGCTTGGCGGGCGGTGTTACGCTTTTGGTTGCGGCGTTTTTTTTGCTTGCGGCATGGGCGGCGGGCAGCAGCATTGCCCCTTTTTGCGGCGCGATTGTCGGCAGTCTCATGGCATTTTTGATTTTCAATTCCTATCCGGCAAAGGTGTTTATGGGGGATACGGGCTCTTTGGCACTGGGCGGCTTTGTGGCGGCGGCGGCGTTTCTTCTGAAAATGCCGATTTTCATTGTCATCGTCGGCTTCGTCTATCTTTGGGAATCCGTCTCGGTTATGCTACAGGTTGGTTGGTTTAAGCTGACGAAAAGGAAATACGGAGAGGGCAGACGCCTGTTTCGTATGGCTCCCTTCCATCATCATCTGGAAAAATGCGGCTGGAGGGAGACTAAGGTGGTTACCCTGTTTTATGTGGCAACGGCTTTGCTTTGTCTGATCGGCTTTCTGGGCTGTAAATATATGTTCCTGTAAGAATATGGGGGAAGGAAGGAATCAACTGTGGAGGAATACAATGGGAAAAAAGCCTTGGTCTGCGGCATGGCAAGAAGCGGCATCGCGGCGGCAAGGCTGTTAAACAGACTGGGCGCAAGGGTCACCTTGCAGGATAAAAAAACAAGAGAGGAAATTTCCGCCGATATGCTTGCATTGGAGGGGGAGGGCATTGCGCTTTATACGGGTGCCAACCCCGACGACATTGCCTGCGCGCAGGATTTGATTGTATTAAGCCCCGGAATTCCCTGCGATTTGCCTTTTATTGCGGCGGCGGAGGATGCGGGGATTGCGGTGATCAGCGAGGTGGAGCTGGCGTATCGCCTGACCCCCTGTCCGATTACGGCGATTACGGGTACAAACGGCAAAACAACCACAACTACACTGACCGGAGAAATTATGAAAACGGCTTACAGCGGCACGGCGGTTGTCGGCAATATCGGCATCCCCTACAGCGAGGAGGTCGAACGGCTGACCGAGAGGGATTGGGTGGTTGCGGAAATCAGCAGCTTCCAGATGGAAAGGGCAAAGGAATTTCATCCACATATCAGTGCTGTGCTGAATATCACGCCTGACCATCTGAATCGGCATAAAACCATGGAAAACTATATTGCTATGAAGGAAAGGGTATTTGCCAAGCAGACGGCAGAGGATTTTTGTATTCTCAACTATGGAGACGAGGCTTGTAGGAAGATGGCGGAAAAAACCGCAGCAAGGGTGTTTTTCTTCGATTCCTCCAAAAAGCTTGCGGAGGGCATTTATCTGGACGGCGATGCCATTCGGGTGCGCTGGGACAATATCAATGAAACCCTGATTCATGTGAATGAATTACAGATTTTGGGCGTGCATAATTACGAAAATGTCATGGCGGCGGCGGCAATGGGCATCTGCGCAGGCATTGCATTGGATACCATTCGCGCGGTGCTGAGAGGCTTTGCGGGTGTGGCGCATCGGATTGAGTATGTTGCAACGGTGGATGGTGTGGATTATTATAACGATTCCAAGGGGACGAATGTGGACGCCTCCATCCGCGCGGTACTGGCAATGAAAAAGCCCATCGTACTGATTGGCGGCGGCTATGACAAGGGCGGCTCCTTTGACGAATGGACAAAGCTTTTCCCCGGCAGGGTGAAGCATCTGGTGTTGGTTGGCGTAACTGCGCCCAAGGTGCGCGCCTCTGCGGAAAAATTCGGCTTCATCGCAATTTCCGACTGCGAAACCTTCCGCGAAGCGGTGGATTTGTGCAGAGAAAAGGCAGAAGCGGGCGATTGTGTCCTGCTTTCCCCTGCCTGCGCAAGTTGGGGAATGTTTGATAATTATGAGCAGCGGGGGGATATGTTCAAGCAGCAGGTGCTTGGCTATCTGAAATAAAAAAACGCCGAAATGGGGTGTGAAAAATGAAGCCTGTCAGAGCAAAAAAGAAAACCGCAAGGCGGAAGCATAGAAAATTCGGAAGCTGTGATTTTACGGTGCTGTTCATCGTGCTGATTCTGGTGCTTTTCGGCGTTGTCATGATTTTCAGCTCCAGCTATTATTACACAATGACAACCGAGCGCTTCGGCAATGATATGTTTTATTTTCTGAAGCGGCAGAGCCTTTGGGCGGTTCTGGGGATTGTGGCAATGGTTTTTATGATGCGTGTGCCGTATTTCTTCTGGAAGCGCTTTGCAAGGCCGGCGTACTGGCTTTCCAATCTGTTTTTGCTTGCGCTACCCTTTGTGGGGATAGAGGCGGGCGGACAGAAGCGATGGCTGGGGATCGGTTCGCTTTCCTTTCAGCCCTCGGAATTTACAAAGATTGCCGTGATTCTCTATCTTTCCCTTTATGTCATCGAGCATAGACGGGAGTTGGGTAATCTCAAGGGCTTTGTGAAGGCGTGCTGCGTCCTGTTGCTGCCCGTTGTGCTGATTGCGATGTCGAATTTTTCCTCGGCGCTTCTGGTCGGATTGATGGGTGCGACGATTCTGTTTGTGGCAAGTCCGCGCGTATGGTATTTTGGCGCGGCGGCTGTGGCGGCTGTTCCTCTTTGCGGGATTGCCGTTTTGATTCCGAAGTTCCGCTATCGTCTGACCCGTATCCAAACATGGCTGGATCCTTGGGCAGATCCGACGGGCGATGGCTTCCAGACCATACAGTCCCTCTATGCTCTGGCGTCGGGTGGTCTGTTCGGCCTTGGTCTGGGGCAGAGCCGCCAGAAGACCTTCATCCCCGAGGCATATAATGATATTATTTTTGCGATTATCTGTGAGGAACTGGGGGTTGTCGGCGCGGCGCTGGTGATTCTGCTGTTCGCCGTCCTAATCTGGCGTGGTATCCGTATCGCCATCTCCGCAAGGGATAGCTACGGTATGCTCCTTGCTACAGGCGTTACGACAGTCATTGCCTTCCAGTCCATCATCAATATCGGCGTTGTAACGAACACCATTCCCAATACGGGACAGCCCCTTCCCTTTATCAGCTACGGCGGCACATCCCTTTTGTTTTTGATGGCAATGGTCGGCCTTTTGCTCAATATCTCCCGCTATCCAAGGGAGCAGGAGCAGTGATGGATTTGAATTTGTACCCCCCAACAGCTTGTTTTTTTACTTTTTTACCAATTTAGGCTTGACAAAACTGTTCAAACTGAATAAACTTTTGAGGTATAGAAACAAAAACAATACTGTGAAAGACAGAGAAAAAGAGGAGTACACACCCAAGAGACGCAGAGAGAGGGATTCATCGGCTGCAAGATCCCTTGTACCAAGGATGTGGAAGGTAGCTTTGGAGTTGTTTCGCTGAAGGAAGATTTTTTTGCGTAGGCGAAAACGGGCGGTTCCGTTACAGACCGCAGAGTGTCCGTTTTTTTCAAAAAAACGGGAAATAAGGTGGTACCGCGAGCTTTCGTCCTTTTGGTTGGACGAAGGCTTTTTCTTTTTTGAAAAAATTTTCACAGCAAGGGAACAGGAGGAATGAATGATGAAAGAGTTGGCAAAGAATTTTGACCCCTCTGTTGTAGAGGAAAGGCTCTACAACACATGGATGGAAAAAAAGTATTTCCATACAGAAGTCGATAAAAGCAAAAAACCGTTTTGTATCGTTATGCCGCCCCCGAATATTACAGGGCAGCTGCACATGGGGCACGCGCTGGATAACACCATGCAGGATATTCTGATTCGCTGGAAAAGAATGTCCGGCTATAACACCCTTTGGGTTCCCGGCATCGACCATGCCAGTATTTCTACGGAGCTCAAGGTTGTGCAGAAGATGGCATCCGAGGGACTGACCAAGGAGGATGTCGGGCGTGAGGGCTTTTTGGAGCGCGCATGGGCGTGGAAGGAGGAATACGGCGGCATCATCCTGAATCAGCTGCGCAAGCTTGGCTGCTCCTGCGACTGGGATCGTGTTCGTTTTACCATGGACGAGGGCTGCTCCGACGCTGTTCTAGAGACTTTCTGCCGCCTCTATGAAAAAGGCTATATCTATCGCGGCGAGAAGATTATCAACTGGTGCCCCGAGTGTCAGACGACCATCTCCGATGCAGAGGTAGAGCATAAGGATATGGCGGGGCATTTCTATCATATCAATTACCCCGTTGTCGGCTCGGACGAAAAGCTGCGCCTTGCGACCACCAGACCCGAAACCATGCTGGGTGATACCGCCGTTGCGGTGCATCCCGAGGATGAACGTTACCGGCATTTGATTGGCAAAACCTGTATCGTTCCCATCTTGAATAAGGAGGTTCCCATCATTGCGGATGACTACGTTGACAGAGAGTTCGGTACCGGCGTGGTAAAGATTACTCCCGCGCATGACCCCAACGACTTTGAGGTTGGCCTGCGGCATGATTTGCCCCGCATTTGCGTCATGAACGACGATGGCACCATGAATGAAAACGCAGGCAGCTTTGCCGGAATGGATAGAATGGAAGCAAGAAAGGCAATCGTAAAGCAGCTGGAGGAGGAAGGCTATCTCGCAGAGATTGAGGACATTACCCACGCAGTCGGCTGCCACGAAAGATGCCACGTTCCCATCGAGCCTATGATCAAGCTGCAATGGTTCGTAAAAATGGACGAGCTGGCAAAGCCTGCTATTCGGGTTTACCAAGATAAGGAGCTGAAATTCGTTCCCGAGCGCTTCGGGAAGATTTATATGCATTGGCTGGATAATATCCGCGATTGGTGTATCTCCCGTCAGCTTTGGTGGGGGCATCGGATTCCCGCTTATTATTGCGCGGATTGCGGGCATATCACCGTTTCCAAGGAAGACCCCGGAAAATGCGAAGAATGCGGCTCCGCCCATATCGCGCAGGATGAGGATACGCTGGATACCTGGTTCAGCTCCGCGCTGTGGCCCTTCTCCGTTTTGGGCTGGCCCAAGGAAACAGAGGAGCTGAAGCATTTCTACCCCACAAGCGTGCTGGTAACGGGCTACGATATTATCTTCTTCTGGGTTATCCGTATGGTTTTCTCCGGCATGGAGCAGATGGGCGAAAGACCCTTTGATGATGTTCTGATTCATGGCTTGATTCGGGACGACCAAGGACGTAAATTCTCCAAATCCCTCGGCAACGGCATCGACCCCTTGGAGGTAATCAAAAACTACGGCGCGGATCCGTTGCGTCTCATGCTGATTACCGGTAATGCCCCCGGTAACGATATGCGCTTCTATTGGGAGCGTCTGGATAATTGCCGTAATTTCTGCAATAAGCTGTGGAATGCCTCCCGTTTCGTCATGATGCATATGGAGGAGGACGCAGAGGAGCCGAAGCTCTTGATGTTGACTGCGGCGGATAAATGGATTCTCTCCAAGGTCAATACATTGGCGAAGGAGGTACAGGAAAACCTCAGCAAATACGACCTCGGCCTTGCGGCACAAAAGGTCTATGATTTCATCTGGGATGAATATTGCGATTGGTATATCGAGATGGTAAAGCCGCGTCTGTACAACAAGGAGGACAGCACAAGAGCGGCTGCACTCTGGACGCTGAAGCACGTGCTGCTTACCGCATTGAAGCTCATGCACCCCTTTATGCCTTATATCACAGAGGAGCTCTTCCTGCATATTCAGGATGAGGAGGAAACCATCATGACCGCGCAGTGGCCTGTTTATAAGGAGGAATGGAACTTTAAGGAAAACGAGGCGGAAATCGACGCCATCAAGGAGGCGGTCAGAAATATCCGCAATATCCGTGCGGAAATGAACGTTGCACCCGCCAAGAAGGTACACATTTTCGTTGTTTCCGAAAACGAAGGTGTGCGGCGGCTGTTTGAACATTCCAAGGTATTCTTTCAGACGCTGGCGCACGCAAGCGATGTAAGCGTGCAATCGGATAAAGCGGGAATCGCCGCCGATGCTGTTTCCGTTGTTGTACAAAATGCCACCATCTATATGCCCCTGTCGGAGCTGGTGGATTTCGCTAAGGAGACAGAGCGTCTGGAGAAGGAGAGGGAGAAGCTTTCCGCAGAGGTCGCTCGTGTCGAGAAAAAACTTGCAAATCAAGGCTTTGTGGCAAAAGCTCCTGCCGATGTTATTGCGGAGGAAAGGGCAAAGGGTGAAAAATATCAGGCTATGCTGGCGCAGGTAGAGGCGCGTCTGGCGCAGCTGAAGAAATAAGATTTCCATCCCCTTGGAGAAATTCCGAGGGGATTTTTGTTGGGAATAACCAAAAAATGCAGAAGCATGACTTTGCTTCTGCGTATCAGGTCAAGGGCATGATGCCCTTGTGGGGCAGTGGGTAGCGCCCCGTGGTCTGAATCGAGGTGCCGGGTCTTTCGGATTGTGGGGTGCCTCCTCGGCATCGAATCATCCCCTGTGCCTTGTTTTTGCAAAAGCAATCAATTGTTTTTATCGGGCGCAGGATATACGACCTTCTCCACAATTAAAAAATGCAGAAGCATGACTTTGCTTCTGCGTATCAGGTCAAGGGCATGATGCCCTTGTGGGGCAGTGGGTAGCGCCCCGTGGTCTGAATCGAGGTGCCGGGTCTTTCGGATTGTGGGGTGCCTCCTCGGCATCGAATCATCCCCTGTGCCTTGTTTTTGCAAAAGCAATCAATTGTTTTTATCGGGCGCAGGATATACGACCTTCTCCACAATTAAAAAATGCAGAAGCATGACTTTGCTTCTGCGTATCAGGTCAAGGGCATGATGCCCTTGCGGGGCAGTGGGGCAGCGCCCCACGGTCTTTCAGACTGAGTGGAGTGTCCACTGCCTGTCCACAGGGGTGTCCATGGGGTGTCCATAGGGTGTCCATAGGGTGTCCGCTTTTGTCCGTTTTTTCCAATATTCCTCTTTTTTCTCGCTTATTCGTGGTGATGCCGGTGCTCATGTCCGCAGCCGCATCCCTCATGATGATGGTGCTCATGTCCGCAGCCGCACCCATCGGAATCCTTGTAAATTAAGGGCTCCCAGCCGTTTTTGTGGAATACCGTCCCAATCTTATCCACGATGAGCACCTTCTGCTCTCCGTCTGCTTGTGCAATCCCTGCCGTAACTCGCTCCAGCGCCTCAGCGGCATCCTCCAGCGGCGGCAAGGCGTATAGCAGATTCTGCATCGCAAGCCTTCTGGTTTGTGCAGGAAGCGTGTTAAAGTAATTGCTTGTTTTGCTGATAAAATCAACGAAAAGCGCCTCTCTCTCCTCCACCGTTGCAGGGGGCAAATCTGCGGGAATATCGAAATGAAACAGCTCGTCCGGCAGGTCGTTGAAGTAACATTCCCGTACAAAATCCTCCGTCAGCAGTACCTTCATGGTATCCTCCGCAAACCCCGCAAAGGAGCCTGCTTGTTGCAGGAGAGAATACTCTTTTTTCCCGATTTCATGGGATTTGTCGATGCTCGCCTCGATTGCATTTTCCAGCTGCTCCATGAGTGTATCCAGATAAGCCGCCTTCTCCGTCAGGGTCAGTCTGTCGCTGATAAAGTCGCAAACGGTATGGTATAAATCGGCATGCGCTGCATCGTCCTCTGTCAGTTCTGCAAAGGAATTGTTCAAGTAGAACAGTATAATCAGGGAGTTGATGTCATGTAGTATGCAGGCGAAATATTCCTCGATTTGCCCCAGTGTTTCAAAGGTTTCCTCCAGCTCCGCGAAGAGTGCGGCGAGCGCCTCATCGGATAATTTATGCGGTAAAATCAATAGCTTTTGCCCGATTTGCTCGGCAAGCGCGGGGAAATATTTCCCGTAGCAGGGGTCTGCCTCCGGGTAGCAAAAGCCCTGAAATGCCTTCAACGAAGCGGCAAGCATTTCCTTGCTTTCGTCCGCAAGAGCCGCCTCCAGAGAGGCACGAAGGGTATCGTAATAGTTCTCTCTTGTCATATAGAGGGAGATACATTTCAGGATTTGTCCAATATAATCCTTTTGCTGGAGTTGGTTTTCCGCGCTTCCCAGAAAGGCATGGCAATCGGAGAAGAACAGGGACCATTCCACCTGCTTTTGGGCAACGCCTTCCTCCTTATATTTACGCAGTGCGACCTGATCGCTCACCAGAGTGGAAACGATGTTCCAACGAGAGAAATAGCCGTAGACGGTTTCATAGATGGAGAGCAGACGCCGCTTCAGCTCCATGCAATCCGCAAGTGCCGCAGCGCGGGCAGCTTCGTCGCTTTCCGAGAGCTCCTCCAGACGCAGGAGATACGATTGAACCTTCTCCTTGATTTCCCGCACATCACCGGGGATGTCACAGGGGAGGGCGGTTATGCCCTTTTCGGCATCCTCCATGGCGCTCAGCAGCAACAAGAGCATAGAGCAGACTGCTTCCTGATGGATATAGTCTGCGGAGAGTTTTCTGATTTTTTCTTCCGATGCAGTTTTTGACATAGAAAGTACTCCTTTCCGGATTCTTTGATTTTTGTTTTTTTTCATTATAAGGGGAAAACAGCGAAAGCACAAGCAAAGCAGAAGGAACAACGGGGAAACGGGTAAAAAACGGGGCGAGCGGATGAATTGCAATAAAATCATTGAAGACATGAGGGAAAAAGGCTAGAATAGAAGGAGACGGAGGTGGAAAAATGAAAAAACAGCAGGCGATTTTATTTGATTTGGACGGGACATTATTGAATACATTGGATGACCTGACGGACAGTGTGAATATGACCCTGCGGGCGCATGGCTTTCCCTTGCGTGGAAGGGAAGAAATTCGTAAATTTCTGGGGAATGGGAGTGAATTTCTGATGCGGTCTGCGCTGCCGGGGAGAGAGCGGGAGGATATTTTTGCGGCTTGTCTGGCGGAATATCAGGCATATTATCGGGTACACATGGAGGAAAAAACTGCGCCCTACGAGGGAATTTTGCCCTTACTGCAAAGGCTTCGGGAAAGCGGGCGGCGCATCGGCGTGGTATCGAATAAATTTGATGCGGCGGTACAAGGTTTATGTGAAAAAAATTTTCCGCACTGTATCGATGCGGCGGCGGGAGAAACAGAGGGGATTCGGCGCAAGCCTGCACCGGATATGGTTTTTGCGGTAGCAAAGCGGCTTGGTGTTGCGGTCTCGGATTGCCTGTACATCGGGGATTCCGAGGTAGATATTCAGACGGCGAAAAATGCCGGGATAGAATGTGTCAGTGTTTGCTGGGGCTTTCGGGATGCGGCGTCTTTGGAGCAGGCGGGTGCAACGCAAACGGTACATACGCCGCAGGAGCTGGAGAAGCTGCTTTTGGGATAAATCAAAGAAAAAACGAGAGGCGAGCATTGCTCACCTCTCATTTTTTATGCGGGTTTTATTTTAGAATGATGTGATGGAAGGTCTTTTTCCCCTTTTGTACCAGTAGCTTGCCATCGGTAAACAGGTCTGTCGTCACCTTAAAATCAACATCCGTAATGGGCTGCTCTGCCAGCTTTACGCCGCCCTGTTGCACGGCGCGCCTGCCTTCGGAACGAGAGGGAACGACCTTGATTGTGGTCAGGAGAGTCAGAATATCCATACCGTCTGCAAATGTGGCGGCGGGGATTTCCGTGGAGGGGGCATCCGCGGTTGCGGCACCCTTACCGAACAGCGCTCTTGCAGCCTCCTGCGCCTTGGCGGCTTCTTCCTCGCCATGGACGATTTTGGTCAGCTCATAGGCAAGTACTTCCTTTGCTTGATTGATTTCCGCGCCCTCCAGCGCACCCAGACGGCGCACCTCATCCATAGGCAGGAAGGTCAGGAGAGCCAGACACTTTTCCACATCCTTATCGCCGATGTTTCTCCAGTACTGGTAGAATTCATAGGGAGAGGTTTTTTCGGGGTCAAGCCAAACGGCACCGGAAACGGTTTTACCCATTTTTACGCCCTCACTATTGGTCAGGAGCTTGAAGGTCATGCCGTAAGCGGGCTTTTGCGCTTTGCGGCGAATCAGTTCTACACCGGCAATGATATTGGACCACTGGTCGTTTCCGCCCATTTGCAGCATACAGTTGTATCTTTGGTTCAGCTCATAGAAATCGTAGCCCTGCATAATCATGTAGTTGAATTCCAGGAAGGACAGACCCAACTCTCTGTCCATACGGGTCTTGAAGCAATCTGCCGCCAGCATACGGTTTACGGAGAAATGGGTACCGATCTCCCGCAGGAATTCGATATAGTTCAGATTTCTAAGCCAGTCTGCGTTATTGGCGATAATCGCGCCGCCCTCACCTTCATCAAAATTGATGAAACGGGAAAGCTGCTTTTTGATGCAGGCTACATTATGGTCGATGGTTTCAACGGTCATCATTTTACGCATATCGGCTTTGCCGGAGGGGTCGCCAATCATGCCTGTGCCGCCACCCATCAGACAAATGGGACGGTTGCCACAGCGCTGCATATGCGCCATTGCCATAACGGTCAGGAAATGACCGACGTGCAGACTGTCTGCGGTGGGGTCGATGCCGATATAGAAGGTAACGCCGCCTTTTTCAAAAAGGGCTTTGATTTCCTCCTCATGCGTGAGCTGCTCGATAAAACCGCGTTCCTTTAATACTTCGTAAGCGTTCATCATACATACATTCTCCTTTTTTTGGGTTATTTTTTTGTCGTAGCGAGATTTTGTGCAACAGAAAAGGGCTCTGCTCGCCGGAAAGGACGAGAGAACCCGTGGTACCACCTTTATTCATGTTCATCAAAATGGCAGAATGACAAAAAGACAAACATCTTTCGGCTCCGATAACGGGGAGCAGGCGTTGTGCCATTTCCTGCACAAAGCTCATGAGGCGTAATTTACAAAAGCTGTTCTGCAATCCTTTCACCGACCGGACTGCTCTCTGCGGTTGTAACCGGCTTTGCCCATATACTCAATCATCGCTGACATATTCGCTTATGGGGTGATTCTATCACAGCTTTTTTGGAAAGTCAACTGCCAATTCCGCAATTCGTACAATCATTTGTACCGCCTTTTCCATGGAGGGGACGGGGATAAACTCATAATTGCTGTGAAAATTATGTCCGCCGGCGAAAAGATTCGGGCAGGGCAGACCCATGAAGGAAAGGCGTGCGCCGTCCGTTCCGCCGCGGATGGGCTGAATGATGGGCGTGATACCGCAGTCCTGCATTGCCTGCTTGGCAAGGGTTACAATCTCCATATGCGGCGCAATCTGTGAACGCATATTATAATATTCATCATGCAGGTCTAATTCGATACAGTCAAGATACTGCATATTTTTTTGCTCTACAATTTGCCGCAGACGTTCCTTGCGCTGTGCGAAGGAGGCGGTATCAAAATCACGGATGATATAATTTAGGGTAGCCGAAGAAACATCCCCATTAAAGGAGCAGAGATGGAAAAAGCCTTCATAGCCGTCCGTTTGGGCGGGAGTTTCTTCTTCCGGCAGGAGGGAGGCGATTTCCGCACCGATAAGGGCGGCATTTCTCATGACATTTTTCGCAGAGCCAGGGTGAACGTTTTTCCCTTTAATACGAATGGTGGCACGCGCTGCATTAAAATTTTCATATTCCAGTTCGCCAATGCGTCCGCCGTCCAAGGTATAGGCAAAATCTGCGCGAAAAGCGGCAACATCGAAAAAATCTACACCCCTACCGATTTCTTCATCGGGGGTAAAGGCAATGCAAATATTTCCATGCGGGATTTCGGGATGTGTGAGAAGATATTCTGCGGCGGTGAGAATTTCGGCGATGCCTGCTTTATCATCTGCGCCGAGCAGAGTGGTGCCATCGGAGGTAATGAGTGTTTGTCCGATATAGTCCTTTAAGAAAGGAAATTCCGCAGGAGAGAGAACGATGTCACGTAGTGCGATGTCTTTGCCATCGTATGTTTCTATGATATGCGGGCAGACATTTTCGCCGCTTGCGTCGGGGCTGGTGTCCATGTGGGAAATAAAGCCGATGGTGGGGGTGTTTGCTGTATTACCGGGTAGAAGCGCGGTCATATAGCCGTAATGGTCTACGGATACCTCCTGCAAGCCGATAGCTTCACATTCCTCCGCGAGAAATGCAGCAAAGGCAAGCTGCCTTTGGGTGCTGGGAAAGGCTTCGGATGCTTCGTCGGATGTGGTATGATGTTTTACATAGGATAGAAATCGCTCGGTTACTGTTTTCATATAGAACCTCCTTGACAGAGTTTTTGTTTTTCGTAAAAGCACATCTATTTTAGCATAGATATATGAGGAAAGCTATAATGAATGGATGAAAAAAGTGATGTATATGTGATATATAATGTAAGAAAAACTTTGATAAAAAATGGATAAAAAAGGCTTGACAGTCTATGACTTTTCCTGTAACATCTATATCACCGCGAGTGACACGGGAGCCTGAAACGAGGATTGCTGAAAAAGGGAAGAAAAAAGGATGAAAATCGCTTGACAAATGATGGTTGGCAAGATATAATAGTCAAGGTCGCTATTCAAGAAGAAGCAATTAAACTTCATGGAGAGATGTCCGAGTGGTTTAAGGAGCTGGTCTTGAAAACCAGTGATTCCGTAAGGAGCCGTGGGTTCGAATCCCACTCTCTCCGTTAATTGAATGTCATGTAAGAAGCTGAGAGCATTTGTGGAGAAGTACCCAAGTGGTTGAAGGGGTTCGCCTGGAAAGCGGATAGGTCGTTAATAGCGGCGCGAGGGTTCAAATCCCTCCTTCTCCGCCATTTTATTTAGCCGGTTTCGACATGGTTCGATAAAATGCACTGCGGCGAGCAGATTGATCCTTGAAAACTGAACAATGGATATGAATAAACACAACCCATAGT
>CAVHYX010000024.1:0-17428 GCA_963640305.1 Sodaliphilus sp.
TCCTCAATGCGCTTTCTGGACAGCAGCACATTGCCGTCGCCGTCATTGACGCGCACAACAAAAACCTCTATTTCATCACCGGGCTGCACCGTCTGGCTGGGAATGACTGTTGTATCTCTGCTGAATTCGCCTCTGGGGATGATACCGTCAGACTTGAATCCCAGATTAACGGAAACCTCCTCGCCGACCACCTGAATCACCGTGCCCTTTACGACATCACCGGTGTGCAGGGTAACGAGAGAATCCTCCAGCATCTGCTCAAAGCTCACTTCTTCAACATTTACATTTTCCATTTCGCTCATAGTAACTACTACCTCCTTAATTATTGCAGGCGGTGTAGACGCACCCGCAGTTATTCCTATTCTATCACCCTTGTGGAAAGTTTTCAACACCAAATCGCAAATTGTTTCAATATGAACGGTATTCTCGCAATTTTTTTTGCAAATTTCAAATAATTTTTGTGTATTGGAGCTTTTCCGATCCCCAATGACAATCATTTTGTCCACTTTTTTGGAAAGTGTCTCCGCTTCCTTCTGCCGTTTTTCCGTCGCAGAACAGATGGTTTGGAAAACCTCCATCCGCAATCCCTTTTCTCTGAGAATGGAAAGCATTTCCTCGAATTTACTCCGACGAAAGGTGGTCTGTACCACAAGGACGTAATCCCTCTCGGTATCCAACTGTGCCGCTCTTGCCGCCTCCGGGTCTTCCAGAATCACCGCTGCATCGCCGCACCAGCCGTTGATGCCGATGACCTCAGGGTGCTTGCCGTCCCCCGCGATAATCACGCCCTTGCCGCTTTTCTGTGCTTCATGCACGATGGTATGTATTTTCTGTACAAAGGGACATGTGCCATCCACCATACCCAGTCCCTTCTTCTCCAAGGCATCATAAAGGAATTTCCCGACACCGTGCGAGCGAATCACAACCGTGCCTTCCTCGATACCGTCCAAATTTCCAATGATCGACAAGCCCTTTGCCGCCAAATCGTCGGTCACCGTTTTGTTATGAATCAGAGAGCCATAGGAATACAGCGGCACACCTTCATTTTTTGTAAGCGCCGCATACGCCAGCTCAATCGCCCGCTTCACACCAAAGCAAAACCCCGCAGATTCCGCCAATCTCACATTACTCATGCCTTCACCTTCAATTCCTCCACGCGGTTCATGATAACCCCCGTGATTTCCTCCAAAAGCTCCGCCGTCAGCTTTTTATCCCGAAATTCGTCCAGCATCAGCGGCGCGCCGTAGCGAACCGTCAGCTTGCTGCGAAATTTGTATGTGCCGCTGATGGCGCATGGAATCACAGGCGCATTGCCCTTCATGGCAAAAAGCGCAACGCCCGCCTTTGCTGCGACCTTCTCGCCCTCCTTGACACGCTTGCCCTCCGCAAAAATGCCGACAATTTCGCCGTTTTTCAAAATATGAATCGCTGTTCTGACCGCCTTCATATCCATCGCGGCCTTGCGATCCAGCGGGAACACGCCCAGCTTACCCAAAACCCAGGAAAACAGTCGATTTCCGAACAACTCCTTCTTTGCAATATAATGCGGCAATCTATCCAGATAAATCGCAGCGGAAACAGGGTCATAATTGCTGTAATGGTTGCTGCAAAGGATACCGTTTCCCTCCGCGGGAACATTCTCCTTCCCGATAATCTCCACCCGAAACATAATCGCATACCAAAGCTTCGCCAGAAAAACCGCAACATAGTAAACCCATGATTTCTTTTCCGTATCCTTCATTCTACCTCACCCTTTCCGCAATGATATTCAGAATAACTTGCGTCACTGCATCAATGTCCATCCCCGTCGAATCCAGAAAAACCGCATCCGCCGCCCGTTTCAGGGGGCTGTGTGCTCTGTGCATATCGTTGTAATCCCGCTCGAGAATCATTTTCTTGATTTCGGCAAAATCCGCCGCTTCGCCCTTCTCTCGTAGCTCGCCCACGCGGCGGCGCGCCCGTTCCTCCACGCCGGCATCCAGATAAATCTTTACCTCGGCATCGGGCAGAACCACTGTGCCAATATCCCTACCGTCCATGATAACGGAATGCTCCCGCGCCATTTCCTGCTGCATTTCCACCATGCGTGTGCGCACCCCTTGATACACCGCAACCGCCGAAGCGCCTCTGCCGATTTCCGCCGTGCGGATTTTCTCCGTGACATCCGCGCCATCCAGAAAAATTCGCTGTCCGCCCTCCTCAGGAACAATTTTCATCCGCAAATCCGCCAGCGCCGCAACCACAGCTCCCTCATCCGCAAGGTCGATGCCTCTTTGCGTGCAAAAAAGCGCAACCGTGCGGTACATCGCGCCCGTATCCACATAAATAATGCCCAGCCTTTTGGCAAGCATTTTTGCAACGGTGCTTTTGCCGGAGCCCGCAGGCCCATCCACCGCAACAGCAAATCGTTTCATGCTTTTCCCTCCTCGTTCCCCACCGCATTCCCCGCCGCAAAGCCTGTGGAAAATGCAATTTGCAAATTAAATCCGCCCGTATAGGCATCCACATCCAAAACCTCACCCGCAAAATGCAAATGCTTCACATATTTGCTCTCCATCGTCGCAGGGTCAATTTCATCCACACAAATTCCGCCGCAGGTTACAACCGCTTCGTTATAGCCCGTTGTACCCGTAATTGTCAGCGGCAGCGCCTTCAAAAGCCCGACCAGACGCTTTCGTTCTTCCTTCGTGATACTGTTTACCTTCTTGCGCGCATCAATCCCCGAAAGACGGACGATGACGGGAATCAGCTTTTGCGGCAGAAGTGCATCCAGTGCGTTTGCAAAATCCTTGTTTGCGTTTTTCTCAAAATCCCGCAAAATCCTCGTGTCCAGCTTTTTCTCATCCATCGCCGGCTTGAGGTCAATATAGAGCTTATAACCCTCCTCTATCGTCAAAATGATATGCCTGCTCGCACTCAAAATCACAGGGCCGGAAACGCCGAAATGCGTAAACAGCATTTCCCCGAAGTCACTGTAGACCCTCTTACCCTTCTGATTTTTTATCGTAATTGCAATGTTTTTCAGGCTTAGCCCCATCAGCGCATGGCACCATTCTTCTTCTGTTTTCAACGGCACCAGTGAAGGGTACAGCTTTGTCACATGATGCCCCGCTGCCTTTGCGAAGCGGTAGCCGTCCCCCGTAGAGCCTGTCCCGGGATAGGAAAGACCCCCCGTGCAGACAATCACACCGTCCGCCTTTTCCTCCTTGCCGTTTTGCAGGCGAATCCCCTCCGCTCTGCCGTCCACAAGCAAAAGACTCTCCACGGGGCTTTCCAAGTGCAGCCTTACCTTGTTTTTTTTCAGATATTTTTCCAGCGCCAACACCACATCCAAGGAACGGTCGGACACAGGGAACACCCGCTTTCCGCGCTCCACCTTTAATTCCAAGCCCCGCTCCCTAAAAAACTCCTGCAAGCCGAAGCTGTCCAGCTGATAAAAGGCGCTATATAAAAAATAGGGGTTTCCGGGAATACTTTCCAGAAGCCCCTCCACATCGCTGTCATTTGTCACATTACAGCGACCCTTGCCCGTAATCAGGATTTTCTTCCCGAGACGGTTATTTTTTTCGTAGAGATGCACCTCATGCCCCCGCTCTGCCGCACGTCCCGCCGCCATCAGTCCTGCCGCACCGCCGCCGACCACGATAATCTTCTTTTTCATGCTCATTCACCTTTTCCAAACAACTCCGCCAGTTCCAGATGTGCCTTGTCATTCAGGGTCATGAGCAGTCTTCTGCCATCCTCCTCCATATCCACCATGGTCACAGAGGTGTTGGTCAGCCATGTTTTGCGATAAAATTCATCGCCCATGCCCAGAAGCCCGACCAGCATCACGCGTAAAAGCCCCCCATGCGAAACAATGGCAACATTCTGCCCCTTATGGCGCTCTGCCAGTGCCTCAAAGCCCTCCAATGCGCGATCCATCGCATTTTGAAAGGAACCCTCCCCCGGCACGGGATGTGCAAAGGGGCTCTCGAAAAAGTCCGTATACGCTCTCCCGTATTTTTCCGTCAGCTCCGCAATGGTATGTCCCTCCCATGTACCAAAGTTGATTTCTCTAAAATGTGCATCCTTGATAGGTGTCAATCCATGCGCCGCCGCCATCGGCTCCGCCGTTGCCACTGCCCTGTCCAGCGGGGAGACATACACCACGTCCAGCGGCAGAAATTTGAAGCGTTCCCCCAGAAGACGCGCCTGCTCCCTGCCCGCGTCATTCAGCGGTATATTTGTGCATCCTTGATACCGACCGCCCTTGTTCCAATCCGTTTCCCCATGACGGATCAGGTAAAATCTTGTTTTTTTCTGTTCCACAAGGCTTTTCCTCCTTCTTCTCCATACTTTCCTAATTATATATTATAAGGCAAGGGATACCCGCTTTCAAGTAAAAAAGACCGCCTCGGAGCAATCCCAAAGCAGTCCCTCTTTTTTTCAACCCTTTCTAATTTTATAGCAGCAATGCAACGGCGGCTCTATGCTCAAATCCGCTTCCGCAAGTCCCCGCAATACTACTGCGGTCAGCTCCGAAAGCAAAAGCTCCTTTTTCCGAAATGTTGGCATCTGTGCATCATCCAACCAGACACGCCAAAATTCCAATTCGTCCGTTTTCTGCAAATGCTCTCCGATATACGCAATCACATTCTCCGCTCTTTCCTTTGTATAGCGATTCCATTCCAAGCTTGCACAAAAGACCTTTTTCGTATGGATACCGAAATATTCCTGCGGCAAAAAGGGATAAATCGCAAAATCATCCGCAAAATCCCCGTCTTCAATTTCATTCGTCTGCGGATTGATTTCGATTTCTCTGTCCGTATATAAAATTACATCCGGGTGGTTCCTGTCAAAGCCTTCCTCTAACATAAAATCCGGAATATCCGTAAGCCCCAAAGCCGTAGCTTCATTGACCGACAGCAGCCTCTCGTGCGGATTTCGGCGTTCCGCAAACGGTACATCCGATGCCATAAACAAAAGTTCGCTCATTTTTTATCTCCTTATCGCTTTATAGCTTTTTCAGGTATTTGATTTCCTTCTCCGTCAGGTGGCGATATTTCCCCTTCGGCAAATTCCCCAAAAGCAGCTCCCCGACCCCCACTCTTTGCAGCTGTGCCACGGGATGCTTGATTGCGGCGCACATTTTACGCACCTGTCGGTTTCTTCCCTCATGAATCACGATTTCCGCCGTACAGAAGCGCCCGTCTTTTGCCCGTTCCAGAATTTGTATTTTTGCAGGCCTTGTCCGTCTCCCGTCAATCAAAACCCCCCTGCGGAATTTTTGCAACGCCCCTTCATCCGGCACGCCGTATAGCTTTGCCAGATAGGTTTTCTCCACCTCATGCTTGGGGTGCGTCAGCTTATAGGTCAAATCTCCGTCATTCGTCAGAAGCAACAGCCCCGAGGTATCGTAATCCAGACGCCCGACAGGAAAAATCCGCGCGTTCACACTCTTGATCAGGTCAACCACGGCCGGTCTGCCGAACTGCTCCTTCGCCGTTGTTACATAGCCGACAGGCTTATGCAGCATGATATAGACCGACTTCGCTGCCTTTCCTGTGATTTTTTTCCCAAGATAGGTCACCTCGTCTCTCTTGGGGTCAATCCTCCGCCCCATTTCGGTCACGACCTTACCGTTCACCTGCACATCCCCCTGTGCAATCAGCTCCTCCGCTCTTCTGCGAGAGGCAACACCTGCCTCTGCCAAAAATTTCTGTAATCTTTCCAATCTTTCCAATCTGTCTTCCATTCATCCAAGCTCCGTTTCGCTGTATTGTCTGCTCTTTTTTCCTCAGTATACAGGAGGCGTGAGAGAAAGTCAAAGCCTCCATGCCATCCATTCTCCTGTTAGGCAATAGAGCCGCTCCAAAAGAGTAAACGCCTCCGCGCTCTCCGCCGCAAGCAAATCCACCTCCGCGAGCTGCTCCGCGCCGAGCCAAAGCACTGCCCGCCCCAGCCTTTCGCCCTTCCTAACGGGCGCTGCGACCGTCTTCGGCAGCTCCGCCGAAAGCCGCAACATTCCGATTTCCTCCACCGAAAATAAAGCCGTATACCCTTCCGCGAGAATCGTTTGCATACGCGCCGTCGGGGAATCGGTGATGCGGATTTCTCCGAATATCTCCCCTGCCCGCACCGCCTCATACGGTCGAAAGGTCGCAAAGCCGTAGTCCATCAATTCCGTTGTATCCGTCCATTTTCTTTGCTTACCCGCATCGCCCCAGCCACTGCCCAGCACCGCCGAGACTAAAAGTAACTCCCCCCGTTCCGCCGCGCCGACAAAACAATGCCCCGCACGATTGGTATATCCCGTTTTTACGCCGATTGCACCGACGTATTCCTGCAAAAAACGGTCTGCGTTCGTTACGGTACAGGTGTGCTCTCCCGTAAAATCCGATACGCTGACGGAGGGCCGTGCGATAATTTCCCGAAAACGCGTATTTTCCAAGGCATACGCCCCCAAAAGCGCCATATCGTAAGCGGTAGAATGGTGCTGTGCCTCAGCCAGGTGGCTATCCAAGCCGTTGGGCGAGCCGAAAACCGTATCCTTTGCGCCAATCTCCCTCGCTTTTTCCGTCATCTCCGCACAGAATTCCGTGACGCTCCCCGAAATATGCTCCGCCAGCGCCACCGCCGCGTCGTTATAGGAGCGCAGCATCATAACAGAAAGCAAATCGCCAACCCGCCATTGCTCCCCCTCCCGCAGATTCATATGCACCTTCGGCTGGTTTGCCGCGTTTTTGCTGATTGTGACCATCTCAGCCAAATCCGCCCGCTCCAGAACCAATATCGCCGTCATAATTTTCGTTGTGCTTGCCATCGCCAGCGGCACATCCGCATTCTTCCCCCAAAGAAGCCGCCCTGTTTTCCCGTCCATCAGAGCCGCGCCCTGCGCCGCAACGGTCGGCTCGGCGGCAAGGCTCGGCACAGCTCCCGTTTGTAATGCAAAAAGCAGAAAAAAAAGAATGATGCTCCGTTTCATAGGCATCCCTCCCCTTGCTATTTCTATTCCGGTTTCCGCTTATGTATGAAACACAAAAGGAGTGCAGGAAATTCCTGCACCCCTCTTGCGAAACATAACACACACATTACAAAATATGTACTTGTAAGCTTTTTTGGGAAAGGCAGCCTCGGGTGCGTCGCACCCTTGGCGCCTTTGTTATTTGTTGCTACTGCTTATCATTGCTTATCCTTTTGCCTTTCCTCATCGGCTTATTCTGCCAGATTGAGGATATAGCGCTGAATCATGCAAGCAGCCTGTGCACGTGTTGCATAGCCCTGAGGATCCAGTGTAGAGGTATCTACACCACTGATGATCTCCGTGCCGTTTGCCCACTGCATTGCAGCCAGAGCATAAGCGCTAATCTTGCTTACATCCGCAAAGCCGCGCAGTGTGTTGGTGCTGCCACGGCTGGTATCCTTACCCTGAAGCTGTGCGAAACGATAAAGCATCGCTGCGAACTGCTCGCGGGTAATGGAGTCATTCGGAGCAAATTGGTCATCGCTGTAGCCGGAGGCTACACCAATATCGGTTGCCCAACGAACCGCCTCTGTATACCATTCGCCCTCGGGTACATCCTTGAAGCTCATCGCATGATTTACTGTCGGGCTGCCTGCGATATGCCACAGAATCATGGCAATCTGTGCACGTGTAATCTTGTCGTTCGAACCAAACAAGTCATCACCATAGCCGCCCATCAGGTCATTGTCGATGCAGTAATGTACACCGTTATGATACCATGCATCCGTGTACGCATCCATGAACGGATGAATCGGGCAGTCGCTCTTGTGTTCGCAACCGCTGTAAGCTGTGTTGCCGGTACCGCCTGCGGAAATGCTTCCGCCCTTGGTATTGCCGCCGGTCGTGCCATTGTTAGTCTGATCGTCCGTCTTTCCATCGGTCTTGCTGCCGGAGGAAGAGCCGGAGGAAGAACCACCGCTGCTGCTGCCGCCGGAGGAAGAACCNNNGCTGCTGCCGCCGGAGGAAGAACCGCCACCGCCGCTGCTGCCGCCGCTGCTGCTATTTTTGATTTCGACGGTGACATTACAAATCATAGTGTAGCCGCCGTCTACCGTCTGTGCATAAATCACCGCGCTGCCGCCGGAGATGGCCGTCACCTTACCGGTGCTGTCTACCGTCGCAACTGCATTGTTGCTGGAAGAATAGGTAATTCCTTGATTTGCCGCATTGCTCGGTGTAACCTTTGCACCAATGTTGAAGGTCTGTCCGGATTTTGTCATCTTGTAGCTCGCATACTGAACCGTCAGGCCGGTTACAGGAATCGAATCCTCGGAAGCCTTTGCATTTACGTTTACCGTGCAGGATGCGGTCAGACCACCCTTTGTTGTAGCCGTAATTACCGCTGTACCTGCTTTTACTGCCTTTACATTACCGTATTCATCAACAGAAGCAATACCAGCATCGCTGCTGCTGAAGCTTACGGTATCCGTAGCCCCATCAGGCTGAAGGGTGTAAGTAAGGGTACATGTTTCGCCCTCCTCCAAGGTCTTCGTCGTAGGGTCTAGCGTAATGCCGGTTACGACCTCTGTCGTCTCTTCATCCGGCTGAACAGGATCGGGTACCGTGCCGGGGTCTGTCCCCTGTGCATAGATAACCCAATTATGCACCTTTCCGGTTGCGCCTGTCAGAGTGTAGTTGTCGTTGCCCAAGCCTGTTACTGTTGCTGTGTAATAACTACCGTCCGGTGTGTTAACAGCCGTTGCAGTGTTACCATCGTAAGCCAGTATAAAGGTATCTTCACCCACCGCATTCTTTACGATAGCAGTGATAAACTGCGCCTCGCCGGTGTGTTCCAGCTTCGTGCCGCTCCATTCCAGAGCAACAGGAAGCGGCTTAACCGTCAACGTACCTCTTACCATATTTACATCATAGTTTGCAGCCACCAAATTTCCGGCTTCTACGTTGATGGGATACGAACCGGCATTGTCGCCCTTTGCATAAGCGCAATGAATCGTAGCCTCTCCCTCGAGAACGCCTGCGTTATCCGCAGCGGCAAAACCGCTGTAGGACAATGCGTAGGCAGGTGCATCCGCGCCGTAAACCACAGCTGCATCCGCTGCCGTTATGGTAAGCGCTTTCTTTGTAATGTTAACTACTGCCGTTGTGCTTTCCATGCCGGTGTAGCCAACGCCGTTATAGCTGCCGGAAACCACACAGGTGTAGTTGCCGCTGTCCGCGACATTTTTCACATAAAGTGTCTTGCCGGCAGCACCTTGGACAGCGTTGCCATCCTTGAACCACTGATAGGTTGCACCGGTCAGCGTCTTGCTGGATGTTGCTGTCAGCGCATGCGCTACGCCGTCATACTCACCGTCATAACCAACAGCCGTTACTGCAACAGCCGTGCGGGAAACCCACTTAGCGTACAGTGTATGGTTGCGGCTCTGAACAGTCGTTGTGTCGTATACACGTGTTGCAAATGCGGAATCGCTGTACCAGCCGCCGAAGCTCCAATCGCCGGACTTGACGGGGGTAGGCAGCGCGCCATATGTATCGCCTGCGTGATACGTACGAGTTGCTTCTTCCGTCAGATCGCCGCCCTGCGCGTCAAATTTGACGGTGTAGGTGTTCTCCTCTGTTGCTTGCCACTGTGCATAGAGCGTCAGAACTTTGCTGTTTATAGGCTTGGTAACCGTACCATCCACTTCGTAAGCAGTACCGCTGCCATCCTTCCAGCCGGCGAATTCATAACCATCACGGCTGAATGTGGAAGCCTTAGCTTTGGCTACCGTATTGTTTACTATCTCTACATCCATGCTGCCGCTGCCGCCGTTTGCATTGTAGGACAGATACCATGTATCGTCTGTTACTTGAGTTGCATCCACCAAAATCAGCGTAATATCCTGTGTAACAGCTAAAGCACCAGTGTAAGCATTGTCAACCTCTCTCCAGTAAATTTCACCGCTACTGCTAATGACTTTTATAGTCTTGTCCGTTTCCGGAGTAGCAGTTGCGATAACCTCTGTACCCGCCGCATATTTTCCGCCTGACGGGTTAAGCGTAATCGTGCCAAGCGTCGAGTCTGCCAGCACAGTTACGGTATAGGTCTTTGCAGCCTCTTCCGTCCAACGTGCGTACAGGGTATGGTCGCTGATTGCCGTAACCTCCGTGCTGTTATCTACGCGTTCTCCGCCCTCTGTAAACCAACCATCAAAGGTCCATCCTGTCAGAGAAAGATTCGGCAGTCTGCCGTAGGTATCACCGGTGTTCAGAACCAGAGAAGTAACCGTATTGACACCCTTCTCATCATTCAGAGTCACGCGGATCGCGCCCTTCTCCCAAACAGCATACAGTGTCTTTACCGCACCCTCCTGAGAAGCCAGAGGCGCGCTCAGCTTGCCGCCAAGCTGATAATCTACCGTACCGCCTGTTGTATTCGCCCAGCCGACCAGCGCATAGCCTGTGCGGCTAAAGCCTGCGCCGTCATACAACGCCACATTCAGACGATTCTGCTGCATTTGCTGCTCATAAGCAGTACCAACGCCGCCATTTGCTTCATAACGAATCGTATAAGTATAACCTGCGGGGTTGTTTTCGCTCCACTGTGCGTAGAGAGTCACTGTTCCACCGGGTTCAAGCGTCAAATCCTTGACTGTCTCGCCCAAGGTGTAAGCCTTGCCCGTACCGCCCTGCATCGTGTTCCATCCGCTCAGTGCAGAACCGCTCATTGTAAATCCTTCGCTTGCGAGAGCGAATGTCTTGCCGGAAACTGCGCTAACCGATTGAATTTCTCCGGTTCCGCCGTTGCCTTTATACTCCACAGTGTACTTGATACCGATGTTGCTGTTTTCCTCCAACGCAATCTCGGTATTCTGCTTCAATGTGAAGGTATAGGTTCCGTTGCTGCCGCCAGTACCTTCTGTCATAACAACGGGTGTACCGTTCACATAAAGCTTCACATTGTCGATGGTGTAATTATCTCTCGGTGTAACCGTTACGGTGATTTCCGTATTGGCTGCTGCCTTGTCGGTCACCACTTCTGTAGTGCCGCTCTTCGCCAAGGCAATTGTGCCAAAATCATTAGCCTTTGTTGTGATGATATACTCCGCAGTTTCCCATCTCGCATACAGAGTATGCGCAGCAGAGTTGCTAACTACAGTCATGCTTGTTACCAACGTACCTTCAGCACAATCCTCCGCCAAATACCATCCGGCAAACACAGCATCCGTCTTGGTAGGCGTAGGCAATGTACCGTAAGCCTTGCCGAATGTGACATCCTTCGTTGTCTCAGACAGCTGTGCGCCTTCTCCTGCGCTAAATGTAACTGTGCAGTTCGTTGCGCTCCACTGTGCGTAGAGTGTAACCTCGCCGCCCGCCGTCTGCGTCAGAGCCGTTGTCTGCTCTGTGCCAAGGCCATAAGGTGTACCGTTGCCGTCCGCTCTGGTGTTCCAGCCGGTCAGGACATAGCCCGTGCGGCTGAAGCCTGTACCGTCGCTCAGCGTTGCGGCCTGACCAACAACAAAGCTGCTGTCGGCTATCGTACCAATATTGTCGTCTCCTACATTACCGTCATACTTCACCGTGTACTTCGCACCGGTGTTGCCGTTTGCCTTCAGCGCAATCTTGGTGTCCTTGTTCAAAGTGAAGCTATAGGTGTTTTCAGCTGTCCCTTCCATGGAAACGGGGGAACCGTCCACATAGAGGGTGACATTGTCGATTGTGTAATTGTCTCTCGGCGTTACCGTTACGGTGATTTCCGTACCTGCATCCGCCTTGCCGCCGGTTATTTCTTCCGGTGTCGTTGCGATACCCGGCTTTGTCAAAGTAACTTTACCAACGCCGTTATCCATTGTTGTAATTTGATACTGTATGGTATTCCAATGTGCATACAGTGTTTGGTTTCCGGTAATTTCCACCTTATCGGTATTCTTTACCTGTGTCCCATCCTCTGCTTGGGTAAACCATCCTAGGAATGTCCGTCCGGACAATGTCGGGGTCGGGAACGCGGAGCCGTACTTCTCGCCGTATGTTACCTCGCGCTCCGTCTCGCTTACCGTTGCATCGGTGTTGTTAGGGTTAAATGTGACGGTATACTTGTTTGCCTGCCATACAGCGTACAGCGTAACCTCGTCTCCCGCCTTTGTGGTCAGGTCAGGATTGATGACCTGTCCCTTAGCAAAGTCAATCTGGCCAAGGTCAGCCTTATCCTTGCTCTGCGCCCAGCCGAGCAGGCTATATCCCGTCTTAGTGTAGATGGCTTTCGGGTGCTGGAAACTGTATCTCAGCATCTCGACATTTCCAAGCACATTTGCATTCGCCACGCCACCGAAGCTCTCAGTACCGCCGTTGCCGTCGTAGGTTACCTTATAGGTACCAACGCTCCAAACGCCATACAGCGTGGTGTTATCTTGAATCGGGAACTGCGTCACCAAGTCCTCTCTGTACGTTGCGGTCGTCGCATTCGGTACATCCGACCAGCCAAGGAAGGTGTAGCCGTACTGTGCCGGTTGATTCTTTTCCAACTCAACGGTTACGGTATCGCCGTCCTCGTACTGAGTTGTGTCTACCGGGAAGGTCGTGCCGTAGCCGGGAACATAAGTTACCGTATACTTAACATCCTTTTTCAGGATTGCGTACAGTACAACATCGTTGCCGCCATTCCACAGATCCACGTCTGTTTGACCGGCAGGGTAGGCAACAGTGCCGTTGTCGGTCTTAGCCCAACCGGACAGCTTCATTCCCTCCGGCATTTTTGCGCCAATCACAGATGCATTTCTTACTGTAGTTTTGTTTCCGTATGTTAAAGCATCGGTCTGCAAAATGTCTGTTCCATACATATAGGTTACGTTGTATGTCTTTGCGGTCCATTTTGCATAGAGAGTGGTATCGCTTATAAAGTCAACATTCTTCAGCGCATTCATATAATCGCCGTAATACTGCGTACCTCCGCCGTTCTGCGCGGTCCAATAACCACCGAAGGTATAGCCCTCGCGAGAAGGTGCAGCGGCACTCGGCAGCTGCTGACCATAGGTTGCCGGAGTGCTCTCCAAGCCGCCCGTGCCTTCCTGCTGATCGAAGGTGATGGTCACAGAAATAGGCTCCCATACAGCATACAGTGTAACCTCTCCGTTGGCCACGCCGGTCAATCCGGTCACTTCCGCTTTGTCAGCGTATTTTACGCTACCGCCGTCGTTAGTCGCCCAACCTGCAAATTTCTTTCCCGTCGGTGCGTTGAAGCTATTAGCGGTCAGAGCTGTCGCCGTGTCATACTTTACATTTTCTTGCCTTTTTGTTTCAGTATCGTTTTTGAAGATAATCGTATAGGTATTCGGCGTCCACTTTGCCTGCAACGTTACGTCATCCGTACCCATTTCGAACGTAGCTGTGTTAGCACTCTCCGCGTTGTACGAATATGTATCGTTTCCGCAGTTCCAGCCGCTGAACGTATAGCCGCTCTTCATGGGAATCGGGTTGAAGCGTACCGTTACGATATCGCCCTCGTAGTAGCCGGTGCTGTCAACAGGGACACTGCCGTAACCGCCGTTCGCGTCATAGCTTACGGCATACGCTAGCTTCTTCTCCCAAACCGCATACAGCGTCGTGCTTGTGCTAAAGCCATCAGTGATTTCTGCGCCCTCTGCATATTCAGCCGTTGCTGCCGTAGAGCTCGTCGCCCAGCCTAGGAAGGTATAACCCTCGCGCGCAGGCTCTACGCTGCTCAGCGTTACGCTCTCTCCTGCATAAATGCTCTCGCTAGCGGGTGCGCCCGTACCGCCGTTGGCGTTATAGGTCAGATAAATCGGGCTCTCTGCCTGCCATACGGCATAGAGCGTGATGCCCTTTGCTCCGTCCCCGTCTGCAATCTCCGTTACCGGCAGATTCAATACCGACTGCTGATTCTGATAGGTCGGAGCAGTTGCATCCTCGTCCTCAGACCAGCCAAGGAAGGTGTAATGCTCCCGCGTGAACGTGTTTTCATCCAGCCGATCTGTCGTATCGTACTTGATTTCCTGCGTTTTATCGCCAGGCACATTGTCACCTGTAAAGTTCGGCTTATAGGTAACGGTGTAGGTGTTTGCCTTCCAGTCAGCGTACAGTGTTACGTTGCCGCTGTCCAAATTAACGGTAAGAGCCGCCTCATCCATACCTTCTGTATAAGTATGAGTACCATCCGCTGTTTTCCAGCCTTGGAAGGTATACCCCTCCTTGGTCGGAGTCGTTACAAACTGTACAACAGCCTTACCATCACTCGCCGCCTGCACCTCCGGCGTACTGCCACTGTAAGTACCGCCGTTTGCATCATAATTCAGATACTTTACAGGTGTACTGCCCCAAACAGCGTACAGCTCTACTACATCGCCGTCCGTCTCGCTCAGGTTCATGACCTTTTGCCCGTCCAGATACTGCGGTGTACGTGTTGTAACAGCCGCCTGGGTCGTAGTTGCCCAGCCCAGGAATGCAGTGTATTCCGTTTCCGTGCTTTCAAACGTGTTCGTTTCCAACGCGACACTCTCGCCGTACTCGATATTGCTTTGTAGCTTAGATTTATTACCATCTTCAGTGTCCCCCGGGTTGATGAACAAAATGCTATACGTTCCCGGCTCCCAAACTGCATTCAGAATGTGGTTTTCGACTACGTTCAAAATCGTATCACCATTGCTGTAGGTCATGCTGTTCTCTGCCCAATGCTGGAACTTATACCCGGTTTTTTTCATTTCCAGGTCAGCGATTGTTGCACTCGCGCTCGCCTTTACCTCTTGCGGCGGAATCGAGCCGTTACCGCCCGCCGTGCCACCGCCGAGCATATAGCTGATGGTGTAGGTCGGCACCTTCCATACCGCATAGAGCGTAATCATTGTATCATCACCCGCGCCGGTAGCAAGGTTCTTCACCGTAGCACCTGCCAGATACTCCGGTGTAACCGCATCCCGGTTGGTGCTCCAGCCAAGGAACTCAACCGTGGCATCAGCAGTATAAGTCATGCCGCCCCTTCCCAAAATGGTGTAGTCCTCGTCGTAAGTTGCATTCGCACCTGTGTCTACGGGTGCGCCCGTGCCGCCGTTCGCGTCATACGCTACCGTATACGTATTTGCTCTCCACTTTGCGTAGAACTTCTTATCGCCCGTCTCGTCGACTCCGATTGCCGTGACCGAAGTACCGGTAGCGTCTCCGTCCTTGTACCATCCGTCGAATGTATACCCCGTTCGGGTTACGTTATCCGATCCGGGCAGTGTCTTCGTCTCGCCGGATACATAATAGGTGACGTTTTCATCCGCAACAATCGTGCCGCCCTTCGCATCCAGGCTGACGTTATAGCTCCGCGCCGTCAATCCGCCAATCTTAATTGCCTGATCGCCGGTTGCGCCCTGAATCTCGAAGGTATAAATCGCAGTATCCCCCTCCGTTGCAGGCGTCGGGATACCAATGCTTTGGTTGTTGATGGAGACCTTCATCTCGTTGGTGCCCCATTTGCTGGTATCCACCCGCACATCAAACCGGTACGTCTCCAAATGGTAGTACTTATCCGGCTGCAATGTCTGCGTATAGCGCGCCGCCTGCGTCTCGTCCATCGCCGTATAAGTGATATTATACTGCTGCGGTGCCCAGATTGCGTACAGCGTTACGCTCTCATCGCCCATCTCAAAGCCAGACGTACCGTCCTCGGTATAAGTCGCCTCCTTGGCGGGGCTGTCCTTCATACCGTCCTTGCCGTACGGATTCGTATCCCAGCCGACAAAGGTATATCCCGACTTTATGATTTCAGTGTCGAAATCCAACGCAACCGTCTCGCCCTTCGCCGGCTTCAAAACCGATAGGCTCGTGCTTGCCGTACCGCCATTGGTGTTATAGATAACGGATTTATTTTCCTCCCACTGCGCATACAGTGTAATATTCTCCGTTACGCCTGTAATCTCAGCCCCGCTCACATATTTCGTTCCGGAGCCGTTCGGAGCGGTGTTCCACGCTACAAAGCTGTGTCCGCTGTATTTAGGGACATCCTCCGTAACAGTGTAATCCTCTCCCTTGAAAACATTACCGGTCAGCGTCGTGCTTGTGCCGCCGTTTCCGTTATATGTAATCTTGTAGTTATCCTTAATTTTCCATGCGGCGTAAAGCGCCTTGCTCGTGCCGTCCGCCGTAGTCTGGATCAGACCCGTCTTATAAAGCTCGTTCGGCTTAAACATCGCCCAATCCTGCCCGTCGTAGAGGTTCCAGCCGATGAAATCATAATGCTCGCGCACCATGTTCAGCGTGGTATCCAAAACGCCGTATGTTTTGCCGCTGCTGTTATCGGTTTCTGTAACAAATTCGTCCGCCACATCGTTCACATTCGGCACTCGCAGCGTACCGTAGCGCACATTTTTCAGCGTGCCGACCAGATGCGCCGAGCCTGCGTCGCCCGCCGCCTCGTTGCCGTCGTCGTAGCTATATAGGGTAACGTCGTATTCCAGAGGCGCCCACTTCGCGTAGAGGTAGAGCGTCTTCTTCATCTGCAAACCGCCGCCCTTGCCGCTGTCTGTGTTGATAACATCCTTCGTAAAGTAGCCCGTTTGGCCCTTTACGTAGGTTTGATCCGCTCCGTTTGCATCCTTGCCGCCCACGCTCGTACTGCTGTCGTTCTGCAAGGTGTACCGATAAAGCATATTGCCATCATCATCGGTATAGCAGTACAGATCTCCCGTGCCGTTCTTCCCGGTATAATACCCGTCAAAGGTGCTGCCGGGCTTTGTCGGTGCAAGCACATCCTTATAAGTACCCATCTTGATGCCGGACTCGCTGCTACCGCCCTGACCGCCCTGCGCGTCCAAGGTCAGCGTCAAATCCGCCAGCTTCCACATCGCATAGAGATGCAAAACCGGCTTCGAATCGTCAATGCCGTTCCACGTCCCATTGCTGTTCAAACAGGAATTCGTTGTTACGTTGACCTTCCCAAGTGAATCATAGACTGGCACGCCGCCCGACGGATTACCGTCCGACGACCAAGCCGCCTCATTCGTCTGATAACCGTCTGTGAGGTAAGTGTCGCCGTAATAATACCACCCAAGGAAGGTATACCCCTCCAAAACAGGCACATTCGCCGTTGCGAGCACCGCGTCCGTCGTCTCCGTTACGCCGCGCTGCAAAACCTTTGCCTTGGGCATATTCGTAACTGCGGCGTCAGTAATCCCCTCCGCCTTCAACTGATTAATGAATGCATTCGCATTTTCATGAAACTGAACCGTTGTCATAATCGGGAAATACAGCGTCACGCTTGCGCTGCTATACGCCACGCCCTTGCTAATATCCAGCAGCTTCACGCCGCTCGCGTTGCCCGTAATCGTAATCGAGCCGTAGCCGTTGGTGTCGCCGTAGATATTATTCGCGTAGGAAACGCCCGCCGTGCTTGCGTCTACGGTCTTGGCTTCGCCGCTCGGGAGATGCGTAATCTTCACGCTCGGCGTAATCGCACTGCCGTCATACATCCAGCCGCCGTTCGCGCTG
>CAVHYX010000025.1:0-7701 GCA_963640305.1 Sodaliphilus sp.
ATATTAAAAACTACAACGAAAGTGTATTTGAAAGCATCAAACATATTAACGAATATGGCGATGAATATTGGCTTGCCAGAGAACTTCAAGAGGTTCTTGGATATAAAGAATGGAGAAATTTTCAAAAAGTAATTGAAAAAGCCTTTATCGCCTGTCAAGGCAGTGAAATTGAGCCTTCCGACCATTTTGTTGAGGTCAACAAAATCGTAAGCGCAGGTATATCCTCTAAACCTATTTCTGATATTATGCTCACTAGATGTTAGAAATTAGCGGAAAAGCACCCGAAGATTTATCAACACCAGAAAAAAGTATTAAGCAGCTTGAAAAAGAACGAAAAAATTTACCCAGAAAGTAAAATAAAAAATCCCCTCTCCTGCGCCAACAGGAAAGAGGATTCATATAGCGGTCATACCGTGGTATAATCCGCCCTCGACAAGCAGATTATAACACAAGACCGCTTTATTTGCTATACCTAAAATCAAATAAAGGAGGTCTGAATATGTTAAAAGCAGCACTATACGCCCGTGTATCCTCGGAGGAGCAGGCAAAACGGGAAAACTCCATTCCTGCACAGCTGCGTGCCCTGCGTGAATATTGCCAGAAGAATAATATTGAAATATTCAAAGAATACAAGGATGAAGGTATCACCGGACAAATCAGTAAGCGCCCTGCATTTCAGCAGATGCTTTCCGCTGCATTTTCCGGAAAAATCAATGTGATTCTTGTTCATAAATTTGACCGTTTCGCCCGTAAGGTGGAATTGTCCCGCTCTGTTAAAAACAGTTTGCAAGCCGCCAAGGTGAATGTGGTTTCCATCACAGAACCCATTGAGGATAGTCCCATGGGGTTCTTTATGGAGGGGCTTTATGAGTTGATGGCTGAATATTATGTACGTAATCTTTCTGCAGAGGTATTCAAGGGAATGAATGAACGCGCTTTGAAAGGGAAACACATGGGGCAGATGCCCTACGGCTATTACTGCAAAGACGGAAGCGTCTATGTAAACGAGACACAAGCGGAGGTTATCCACAAAATCTACAGATTTTATGACGAAGGCTGGGGACACATGAAAATAGCCAAGTGGCTGAATGAAAGCAAAATCCCCACCTACAAGGGCATCATCGGAGGATGGCAGACATTTCAGGTTAAGCAGATTTTGAAAAATTCAAAATATATCGGCGAAAACCTCTGGAATGGCACCGTATACCCTGCTGATTTCCCTGCCATTTTGGAGCCGACTCTGTTTCATAGAGTGCAGGAGAAATCCAATCTCATGACGCAGACACATACCTACAGAGGGAATAACTATACCAAGCATCACCTCCTTGGGCTGCTCTACTGCGGCGAGTGTGGCAGCATTATGCGTGTCAAGCCGAACCAAGATTGGCAACGCCGCAAGTTCGACACCTACACCTGTCGGGATGCCAGCCAATACAGGGGAGATTGCCGCTTCACAAAGATATTTGATGCCGCAAAGCTGGAAAGTGAAGTGGATGCTTATCTTAGAAGCGTTCTCGCAGGTGCGCCTATTTCCTTAATTGTCAGCAAGGACGCAGAGAAGGTGAAGCCAGCAGATGTTTCCAAAAGCCAGATCGAAAAAATAAATGCTGAGCTCAAGCGAGCGAAGGATGCTTATTTAAGCGGCGTTTTCGATTTGGATGAGTACAGAGAAATCCGCCAAGGTCTGGAGAAGAACAAAAAAATGTTGGAAGTAAAAACAGAGGATGCTCCCGCTCCTTTCCAGGCAAACGAAAAAGAGGATATTTTGCGCAAAAAAATAAAATCCGCATGGGATTTATACGAAAACGTGCAAACCGCAGAAGAAAAACGAACCATCCTAAAGACATTTATCCATAAAATTCTTATATATAGGGATAGATGGGAGGTTATTTTCTATATCTAGTGGTTTTTATATACACCTATAACCGATAGGTGGGTGACCGCCAATATTGGTAGGTCTTTTTCTATCTGACACAGAATCATCTCCTTATCAACAGGTATTTATTATAGCATATTGAGGCAATTTAAGCAAAACGGTTTTATATCTGACAAAAGAGCATTTACGGAATAATTTCCCCCGCAAAATCGCTTTTTTGTTGAAAATTCAACCGATTTGTTGATTTTACAGCACTATAATAATGACAAAAAAGAAAGCGAGGAGTTCAAATGGATAAAAAAATGTTTTGTTTTCAATGCGAACAAACAGTAGGCTGTGCCGGCTGCATGGGGCAAGCAGGCGTTTGCGGCAAGAGCGCCGATGTGGCTAAGCTGCAAGATGAGTTGACAGGCGCACTCATTGGATTGGCAAGAGCAACAGACGGCGGTATGTCCGGAAACGCCGATACTTGGCAGCTGATGATCGAGGGACTGTTTACCACCGTCACCAATGTAAGCTTTAACAAAAAACCCTTACAAGATCTGATTGACCGTGTGCATCAGGAAAAGGCAAAGCTTTTGCCCGGTTGCTCCGGCTGTGCTTCTGCCTGCGGACGGAGCGGCGACTATGACATGAATCTGCTCTGGAATGCTCAGGAGGATGTACGCAGTCTGAAATCCCTGATTCTTTTCGGTGTACGCGGCATGGCAGCCTATGCACATCACGCAATGGTGCTGGGTTATACCGATGATGAGGTGAACCGTTTCTTTGCCAAAGCACTGTTTGCAATCGGCGAGGATTGGGGCATGGATGAGCTGCTGCCCATCGTTATGGAGGTGGGCGAAAAGAATCTTCGCTGCATGGCGTTGCTGGATCAGGCAAACACCGAAAGCTACGGCAAGCCTACCCCCGTTACCGTCCCCCTGTCGGTAGAAAAAGGGCCGTTCATCGTGATCTCCGGTCATGATCTGCATGATCTGAAGCTGCTGCTGGAGCAGACCGAGGGCAAGGGCATCAATATCTACACCCATGGCGAAATGCTGCCCGCACACGGCTATCCCGAGTTGAAAAAGTACCCTCATCTGAAGGGCAACTTCGGTACAGCGTGGCAGAATCAGCAGAAGGAATTTGCGGACATTCCCGCTCCGGTATTGTTTACCACAAACTGTCTGATGCCGCCGCGCGCAAGCTATGCCGACCGCGTATTCACTACAGCAGTAGTTTCCTACCCGGAGCTGATGCATATCGGAGAGGAGAAGGACTTTACCCCTGTCATCGAAAAAGCGCTGGAGTTGGGCGGCTACTCCGAGGATAAGTCATTCACCGGTATCAATGGCGGCGGTACCGTTATGACCGGCTTTGCACATGATACCGTACTGGGCGTAGCAGATCAAGTAATTGCATCCGTAAAATCCGGTGCAATCAAGCATTTCTTCCTCGTGGGCGGCTGCGACGGCGCACGCCCCGGCCGTAACTATTACACGGAATTCGTAAAACAGACACCCGCCGATACCGTAGTGCTGACACTTGCCTGCGGCAAATATCGCTTCAACGACTTGGAGCTTGGCACAATCGGCGGACTGCCGCGTCTGATGGACATCGGGCAATGCAATGACGCCTACAGCGCAATTCAAATTGCCGTTGCATTGGCGGAGGCATTCGGCTGCGGCGTAAATGACCTGCCGCTGTCCATGGTGCTTTCCTGGTACGAGCAAAAAGCAGTCTGCATCCTGCTGACCCTGCTGCATCTGGGCATCCAGAATATCCGTCTCGGCCCTACTCTCCCGGCGTTTGTATCGCCCAATGTACTGCACTATCTGGTAGAAAACTTCGGCATCGCTCCCATTTCCACACCCGAGGAGGATTTGAAGGCTCTGTTGAAGTAATATCTCAAATTTAAGCGCATTGCACTTTTGCTTTCGCGCTTCATACAAAAACCTCCTTGTTGTTTGTCGCAACGCGGTCACCATACCACGGCTATTTTACAACAGGGAGGTTTCTTTTTTTCATTTTTCTGATGAAAAAAAGCAGAAAACCCTTTTAGCACAAGAATTCTCTGCTTTCTGATGTTTACCTGCTTGGATATTGCCCGGATATAGATTTTGGATTTATCTCTTACCGCGTCCTTCTCACCGGGACAGGAATTCCACACAAGCTCCTTCTTGGAAAAATTACTTTCTTCCGTATTTTTTGTTGAATTTTTCCACTCTGCCGCCTGCCTCCAGCAACATCTTCTGGCTGCCTGTGTAGAAGGGATGGCACTTAGAGCAAACCTCGACTCTGATTTCGTCTTTCGTAGAGCCTGTTACAAATTCATTGCCACAGTTGCATCTTACCTTTACCTGTTTGTATTCAGGATGGATACCTTCGCGCATTTTCTTTCACCTCATTTTTCATATTTGTTGATCAATAATCCATGTTATTTAGAGACAACACGAGTATTGTAGCATAATTTTTCGGAACTTGCAACTAAAAATCCCCGAAAATACAGGTTTTTCATATTCCTTGAAGGCGGTAGCAAAAACAGCTTATTTTTCGTGCAGTCCCATTGTTTTTTCCCAAACGGACAGCCGTTCCATAAACTCCTGATTGTTTTCGGATTTTTTCATCAGATCAAAAAAGCCTTCAATCATATCCATGTGATAAATCTGCGTTGCCATGCGCCGCAAGGTATAATTACATTCCAATTCCTCCGGCGTCAGGAGCTTTTCCTCCTGCCTTGTGCCGGATTTGATAATATCTATCGCGGGGAATATCCGTCGCTCTGCCATACGCTTATCCAGCACCAGCTCCATATTACCGGTGCCCTTAAATTCCTCAAAAATGACTTCGTCCATTTTGCTGCCCGTATCCACAAGCGCAGTTGCAAGAATGGTTAGGCTTCCGCCATTCTCAATATTTCTGGCTGCACCGAAAAACCGTTTTGGCATATACAATGCCGCAGGGTCCAGGCCACCCGAAAGGGTACGCCCGCCGGGTGGAATGGTGAGATTATACGCACGCGCCAAGCGTGTGATGCTATCCAGAAGAATAACCAAATCCTTTCCCTGCTCTACCATGCGCTTTGCTCGCTCCAAGACCATCTCCGTGACCTTCTTGTGATGCTCCGGCTCCTCATCAAAGGTAGAATACACAATTTGCACATACTCTCCCTCTATCGAGCGTTGAATATCCGTCACCTCTTCCGGACGTTCGTCAATCAGCAACACAATCAGATGCACTTCCTTGTGATTATGGGTAATCGCATTCGCCAGCTTCGTTAAAAGAATCGTTTTCCCTACCTTCGGCGGCGCAACGATGATGCCCCTCTGCCCCTTGCCGATTGGCGCAATCAAGTCAATAATGCGTCCGGAAAGCTCGGCTTGATTCGTTTCCAGCTTGAATTTCTCCTCCGGATAAATCGGGGTCAAATCTTCAAAATTCGGACGATGCACAGCGAAATACGGCGCATCTCCGTTGACCGTCTGCACATAAACCAGACCGCCAACCTTCTCTCCCTCGCGCGCAGGGCGAATATTCCCTCTCACCCAATCGCCCGTTTTCAGATGAAACCGACGAATCTGTGCCGGAGATACATAAATATCATGATTGCCGGGGAGGTAATTCTCCGTCCGCAAGAAGCCATATCCATCGGACATCACCTCCAGAATACCTTCACCGATTTCCTCAAAAATCTGCTTTGTTCTTTCTGTAGACTCCTGTGAAATTTCAGGTTTTATGTCATTTTTTGGGCACAAAAAGCCCGAAGCAGCCGCTCGGGGAGCAGAATCATTCTCCTGCTCCGCTGAGGACTGCTTTGCTTCCAATCTTTCTATCAATTCTTTTTTTCTCAGACCGGAGACGGAGGGAATCCCCATCTCCTTTGCCAATGCTCGCAATTCCACAAGAGTTTTTGTTTCCAAATGATTCATATTCCAACTCCTGTTCTTATTTTGGGATTTTGATAACTGTGCCGGGCTTCAGGACATCATTCTCCTTCAAACCGTTGGCATCCAAAATCTTCTGATACTCTGCGCCGTTGCCCAGCTGACTCTGTGCAATCGTCCACATAGTATCCCCCTCCTTAACGGTATACTGCTTCGTGCCGGAGGAGCTTGTGCTTGTCTCAGTCTTTGTTTCATCCGCCTCCTGCGTCTTTTCATTGTCTTCCGTCTTTGTTTCTGTATCATCCGCAGAGCCCTGCAATGCGGTAAGTTTTTCCTCCAGCTGCATTTTTTCCAACTGAATATCCTCATATTTCTGCTTGTAATCCTGCGACTGCGTCAGTTCATTCTGTAGACTCTCCAGTTGACTGCTCAAGCTAACGGTACGGAAAATCAGAAACACAATCAGCACCAAAGCAACGATGCCCAAAATTATAGGCAGCTTTCCCATGCCGCGACCATAATCCTCCTCGTACTCCGCATCATCGTAAAGGCTGTCCAAATGCTCTCGCTTTGCCTTTTCTTCAAAATCCATATCCTCATACCGCGGGTGTTCCGTTGCAAAGGGCGCTTCCTTCTTCGCCTTCCTGCCATGCTTCTGCGGTGCGGCAGTCTGTAGCGTAATCTCCTCCGCAATGCGCGAGCGTTTGCGTGCCGGCAGCATACTCACATACTGAATATCATCCTCTTCTGCCACAGCCTCGCGTCTTGCGTGGCGCGAAACATACTTCGTCGGTTCGCCCTCCTCGCCGGGAGCGCTTTTCGCCTCGTCAATCTCGCTGCTGACCTGCTGCATCCGCGCCTCTCGTACCTCCTCCAAATCCTCTCGTCTCTGGGGACGACGGGTACGATAAGCCGTAGCCTCCGCATCCTCGTTTTTTCCCATCAAGGGGTGCGTCTGCATCAAAATATCCACAACTTCCTTTGGCAAGTCATCATACAACGCATCATAATAGCCCTTATCTGTCTCGCTCAAGCCATTCGGCTTCTCGTTTTTCTCCTCGCTCATATCCTTCCCTCCAAAAAATCGTATCCTATTCTATTTCATTGTACAAGTTTATGCTCGAGGTGTCAACCAAAGGGGTAAAAATTTCAAGAAATACCGGAAAAACCTCCCCTTTACATCCTACCGAAAATCGCATATACTATACAAATACATTCAAACAGAACAGCAATCCCGATGCCAAAAAGGAGTGGATAGCATGAAAATAGAACGCATCAGCGAAAACCAACTAAAGCTTACTCTAACAATAGAAGACTTGGCAGAACGAAACCTTTCACCGGAGGATTTGTTCTCCCACTCCAAAAAAACGCAGCAGTTCTTTCGCGAAATTTTGGAGCAAGTCTTGCAGGAGGGAAATTTTCTTTTCACCGAAGCTCCGCTCATGGTCGAAGCAGCGCCCTCCGCTGAAGAAGGCGTTGTCCTCATTATCACGGGCGGCAAAAGGCAAGCTGCGGCACAAAAAGAGACATCAAAACAGTTCTCGGACACGCCGTTGCTCTACGCCTTTGCGACCTTGGATGATGTCATCCATGCGTGTGTACGGCTGGGGGAGGATTTTTCCGCAGAGAGCGCACTCTGCAAGCAGGGAAATAAATATTTTCTCCTGTTGCAGGGTGAAGCAGATACCGCAGCCGGAACGATTTTGCAGGAATACGGCGATCGTCTCCCGTCCTCGCCCTTAACGGAGGCGTGCTTCTCGGAGCATGGCAAAATCCTGATTGCAAAAGATGCCGTTTCTGCGCTGGCAAGAGCATTCGCATAAAAAAACGACCGCCTAACAGAAGTTAGACGGTCTACACCAATTCCAATTGGACTGACCGCCCTTCCAAAGCAGCAATCCTTTTCTTCTTTTATTATGCACGGGTTGCGGGGAAAATGCAAGCTTTTTTATTGAAAAA
>CAVHYX010000026.1:0-1488 GCA_963640305.1 Sodaliphilus sp.
GGGAGGGAATTCTCCCGATACTACCACATAAGGAGGTCACGAAAGTGAAAAGAGGTAAAAAATATAGCGAAGCAGCTAAGCTTGTAGACGGCGCAATGCTGTATGATGCAGCAGAAGCGATTGATTTGGTACAGAAAACATCTACCACAAAATTTGACGCTACGGTAGAGGCGCATATTCGTTTGGGTGTTGACAGCAGACACGCTGATCAGCAGGTTCGTGGTGCGGTTGTTCTTCCCCACGGTACAGGTAAGACAGTTCGTGTGTTGGTATTCGCGAAGGGCGACAAGGCTGAGGAGGCACTTGCAGCCGGCGCGGATTTTGTTGGCGCAGAGGATTTGATTCCGAAGATTCAGAACGAGAACTGGTTTGGCTTTGATGTTGCGGTAGCAACGCCCGACATGATGGGTGTTGTTGGTCGTTTGGGTCGTGTGCTGGGGCCTAAGGGCTTGATGCCCAACCCCAAGGCAGGCACGGTAACGATGGACGTTACAAAGGCAATCAACGACATCAAGGCAGGTAAAATCGAGTATCGTCTGGATAAGACGAACATCATCCATGTGCCTGTAGGCAAGGTATCCTTTGGTTCTGAGAAGCTGGCAGAAAACTTCCAGACTCTGATGAGCGCAATTATAAAGGCAAAACCCCAGTCCGCAAAGGGTCAGTACATGAAGAGCGTTGTGCTGACAACGACGATGGGCCCCGGGATTAAGGTAAACCCCGCAAAAATTTCCGAATAATTCGGGGAAATCGCGGAGGGTGCTTGACAAATACCTGTTTGTGCGCTAAAATAAACAGGTTGATTGAGAAAAACTTCAAATTGCCGTAGACAGCAGGTGCGGTTCGCCGCGTAAATCCAGCCGAGGAGATTGGACTTAAAGAGTCTCTTTGTCTATGTGCAGAGAGGCTTTTTTCATGAAAGAAAAGCAAAAAAGAATTTTAAGGAGGTGTAACGATGGCAAAGGTGGAACAGAAGCAGGTAGTTGTAAACGAAATCAAGGAAAAGCTGGACAAGGCTTCCGCTGTGGTTATGGTCGATGCAAGAGGCTTGACCGTTGAGCAGGATACCGCACTGAGAAAACAGCTCAGAGAGGCCGGCGTGGATTATAAGGTTTACAAGAACACAATGATGCACTTTGCAATTCAGGGCACACAGTTTGAGGGTCTTGAGGCATATTTGGCAGGCCCCAGCGCATTTGCTTTCTCCTATGAGGATGCAACGGCGGGCGCAAGCATTCTGAACAAGGTGGCAAAGGATGTTGAGGCACTGGAGTTCAAGGCAGGCGTTGTCGAGGGCATTGTTTATGATGCGGAGGGCGTGAAGAAGATTGCGAACATTCCTTCCAGAGATGTACTGCTTTCCAAGCTGCTGGGCAGCTTCAAATCCCCCATGTCCTCTTTCGCAAGGGTTATCGACCAGATTGCAAAGAAGGACGCGGCAGCGGAGTAATTTTAGAAAAATCCGGACTGCTTTCAGGCACGATGCAG
>CAVHYX010000026.1:1515-6478 GCA_963640305.1 Sodaliphilus sp.
GGACGGATGCAGTGGTATGAGCAAAGAAGGTGTGCACAGGCACAGCGATTTGCAAACAGAAAACTTAAAAAATAAACCATAAATATTATCGGAGGTGCTTTACAATGGCAAAACTGACAATCGAAGAAATTATCGCAGCAGTAAAGGAGCTGACTGTACTGGAGCTGAACGATCTGGTTAAGGCAGCAGAGGAGGAATTCGGCGTATCCGCAGCAGCAGGCGTTGCAGTTGTTGCAGGCGGCGCAGCAGCAGGCGAGGCAGCAGCAGAGAAGACAGAATTCGACGTTGAACTGACAGAGGTTGGCGCAGAGAAGATCAAGGTTATCAAGGTTGTTCGTGAAGTAACAGGCTTGGGCTTGAAGGAAGCAAAGGAAGCTGTTGACGGTGCGCCTAAGGTTCTGAAGGAGCAGGCTTCCAAGGAAGAGGCAGAAGCAATCAAGGCAAAGCTGGAGGAAGTTGGCGCAAAGGTTACACTGAAGTAATTTTTTTCGAGCGAAAACAGATAGGAGATACCCGTGGGAGGACTGCGGGTATTTTTTTTGCGAAAAAATCCGGAAAAAGCGAAAAAAAGGATTGACAGGGGAGAGGGCGGGTGCTAGAATAAGCTTGAAAGTTAGCTAAGGCTAACGAAAAGAAGGATTCCTTATCCGATAGAGCCAATCGGAACAAAAAACCAAAAACTCTTTTTACATATAAAAAGGATGGACATAGGTGTGTCCCGATAAGAAAACATAAGGAAAATGAAATAGCAGAAGGTTTGCGGATACAAGGAACCCTCCCGCATTTCAGAAGTTATGTTTTTTGATTCGGGCACACCCTTAGGGGACATCCTTTTTATGTATTTAGGTATTTATGTATTTGCAGGGGAAGGAGAGAGGCGCGATGTTATTTAATGCTGTTGTGATTGCGTCGATTGCGGTGCTGGCAGTGATTGCGGTGAAAAGATACCGGAGGAGCATGAAATTCGGCTGCTGCGGCTCTGCTGACGGCGGACAGGAGGGGAGACGGGTCGCAGTGGCGGACAAGGATCCGACGCATTATCCATACAGCGCGGTTTTGGAGATTCGGGGGATGCGCTGTGAGAATTGCGTGCGATATGTGGAAAATGCACTGAATGAGCAGGAGGGGATTTGGGCGACGGCGGATTGGAAGACGGATGCCGCTTTTGTGCGGATGAAAAAGGAGTATACGGACGCACAGCTCAAGCAGATTTTGCGCCCGACGGGGTATGTGCTTGTCGCGGTGACGGACAGAAAGACCGAGGGGGGAGAGTGAAAAAAAGATAAGACCTTGGGGACACCGCCCCCAACACCCCCGCAAGGGACGATATCCCTTGACCCGTTTTGCAGAACCATATGCGTGGTTCTGTAGGGCGGAGTATAGAAGCCCGCAAAACGGTAGTTTTTTGCAAATAGGGTGCAGGGGGCAGTACCGCCAAGATAGGGCGGCGGCGCAGCCGTCTTCCCGAAGGGAAGATACTTGACCGGATTCCCTGCCGGGGTGGTGGGACGGAGCCTCGCGATCTGAAAGCCTTACGGGCCCGGGAGAATAAAGGATGCAGGGAAAAAAGATTATACTTGGCTAATTCGGGGGAAAGGTGATATAATGACTGAAACCTTGGTGGGAAGACCTCAAGGGCTTCGGGGTTTTCGAACAAAGGAGTTAAAAAAGCGAAAGAGACAAATAAGGAGGTTTGATTGATATGATGAAAAAATGTGTGAATGGTTTTCGGGCAATCAAGTTAGACAAGGTGGCTGTTTTTGTCGGCGGCGTACTTTTTGGCACGGCGGGGCTTAAGATTTTGGGCAGCAAGGACGCGAAGAAGGTCTATACGCAGGGGACAGCGGCAGTATTGCGTGCGAAGAATTGCGTGATGAAGACAACCAATCTGGTACAGGAGAATGCCGAGGATATTCTGGCTGAGGCAAAGCAAATCAACGAGGAACGCTACGAGGCGGAGAAAAACGAGGACGTGGAGGAGGACTAAGAAAGAGGAAACGGAGTCGCAGGAGGTTTGCCTGTAATTTGACGGAGTCTATGGCTCCGTTTTTCTTTGGAGGTGTGAGCAATGAAATTTCAAGTGAAGCATGACATTCGGGGGAGGCTTCGGGTACATATACCGCAAAAAAGGATGAGCTTTGCCGAGGCGGATACACTTTTATACTACCTCGAGGGGCTGCCCTTTGTGACGCAGGCGAAGGTTTATGAGAAGACCTGTGATGCGGTCATTTGCTACAGCGGAGAGCGGCGCGAGGTGCTTCTGGCACTTAAGCAATTTGATTATGCGGAGGTTGAGCTGCCGGCGGCATTTTCCGCACATTCCTCCCGCGAGATGAACGACAGGTACCAAAGCAGGCTGGTCGGGCAGACGATGCTGCATTTCGGAAAGAAGCTATTTCTGCCCTATCCCGTTCGTGCGGCGATTACGGCGGCGAAATCCGTAAAATATCTCTATCGGGGGGTACACTGCCTCTTGCAGCGGAAAATCGAGGTCAGCGTGCTGGATGCGGTGGCGATTGGGGTTTCTGTCTGCCGTGGGGAGATGAATACGGCGAGCTCTGTGATGTATTTACTGGGCATCGGGGAGACGCTGGAGGAATGGACGCATAAAAAATCCGTGGACGATTTGGCACGGAGTATGTCCTTGCACGTCAGCCGCGTTTGGGCTTTGCGGGAAGGACAGGAAATTTTGGTTTCCGCAAAGGAGGTTGCCGCCGGGGACAGCGTGGTTGTCCGCATGGGGAATGTCATTCCCTTTGACGGCGTGATTCGACAGGGGGACGCTATGGTCAACCAATCCTCTATGACGGGGGAATCTCTGCCGGTACATAAGGAGGTCGGCAACTATGTATATGCGGGCACGGTTTTGGAGGAGGGCGAAATTGTCCTACAGGTGCGGGAGACAAGCGGCTCGACGCGATACGAAAAAATCGTGACCATGATCGAGGATTCCGAGAAGCTGAAATCCGCTGTGGAGGGCAGGGCGGAGCATCTGGCGGACCGGCTGGTTCCCTACACCCTTTTGGGGACGGGGCTGGTTTATGTGCTGACGGGGAATGTGACAAAGGCGCTTGCCGTTTTGATGGTGGACTTTTCCTGCGCGCTGAAGCTTTCCATGCCGATTTCCGTGCTTTCTGCCATTCGAGAGGCAAGCACCTGCCAAATTACCGTGAAGGGCGGAAAATATTTGGAGGCGGTGGCAGAGGCAAACACTATTGTATTTGATAAAACGGGGACGCTGACGAGGGCGAAGCCGGCGGTGCGTGAGGTTTTCACCTTCTGCGAGCGAAACGCGGACGATTTGCTCTGCCTTGCTGCCTGCTTAGAGGAGCATTTCCCGCATTCCATGGCGAAGGCTGTGGTGACGGCAGCGGCGGAAAGAGGCCTGGAGCATGAGGAGACGCACTCCAAGGTGGAATACATTGTGGCACACGGGATCGCCTCTGCGGTAGATGGGCAGAAGGTGGTCATCGGCAGCTATCATTTTGTATTTGAGGACGAGGGTTGCGTCATCGACGCGACACAGCAGGCGAAGTTTGATGCGCTGCCGAAGGAATATTCGCACCTGTATCTGGCGATAGACGGGCAGCTTGCGGCAGTTATCTGCATTGAGGATCCCCTGCGGGAGGAGGCGGCGGAGGTAATCCGCGGACTGCGGGAGGCAGGCTTTACCCGCATCGTCATGATGACGGGGGACAATGCACACACGGCGGAGGTCATTGCGAAGCAGGTCGGCATTACGGAATATTATTCCGAGGTGCTGCCGGAGGACAAGGCGAATTTTGTGCAGAAGGAGACGCAAAAGGACAACAAGGTCATTATGGTCGGAGACGGGGTGAACGACTCACCCGCTTTATCCGCGGCAAGCGTTGGCATTGCCATCAGCGACGGGGCGGAGATTGCGCGGGAGATTGCGGATATTACGGTTGCGGCGGACAATTTGCATGAGCTTTTGAAGCTGCGGCGGCTGAGTACGCTTTTGATGAAGCGGATTCGGACGAATTACCGCGTGATTGTCGGCGTGAATGCGGGACTGATCGCGCTGGGCGTTGCGGGGGTATTTCCGCCTGCGACATCGGCGCTGTTTCACAATCTTTCGACCCTGCTTATCAGCCTACAGGATATGCAGAATCTACTGCCGACCACTGCGGCGGAGCTTTGACGGAGAACAGAACGGATATTTGGCGAAAAAAGCCGAGTATCCGTTTTTTTATGGAAAGGCCTTAGCTCAGCGCGCATATTTTGCGGGGTTGGGGGCATAGGATGAGACTGTTCGCTTGCCCGAGGCTGTCTTACAATTTATCTATCCGATAGATTGGGAGGGAGAGAAATGGAATACGGATATGCGAGAGTTTCCACCAGGGAACAGAACGAGGAGCGGCAAATGATTGCGCTGCGGGAATTTGGGCTGAGGGAGGAGCAAATCATTCTGGACAAACGCTCCGGAAAGGACTTTGAGCGTGAGGGCTACCGACGGCTGCTGCGCAAGCTCAGAGACGGCGACACGCTGATTATCAAGAGTATAGACCGTTTGGGGAGGAACTACACGGAGATTTTGGAGCAATGGCGCATCATTACGGAGAAGAAGGGTGCCGCAATCGTTGTGCTGGATATGCCGCTGCTCGATACAAGAAAAAGCCGCGACCTTACGGGGCGGCTCATTGCGGACATTGTTTTGCAGCTACTCAGCTATGTGGCACAGACGGAGCGGGAATTTATCCGACAGAGACAGGCAGAGGGCATCGCAGCGGCAAAGGCGCGGGGCATAAAATTCGGCCGACCCAGAAAGAGCCGACCGGATAGATTCGAGGAGACGAAGCTGCGCTGGGAGCGGGGCGAGCTTTCCGCACGGGCTGCCGGGCGGCTGCTGCACATCACACACCAGACCTTCCTGCTTTGGGCGAGGGAAGGGGAGAATAAAGAAAAATAAACGCGCGATTGGATGAAAAAGCAGAGTTTTTTT
>CAVHYX010000027.1:0-4092 GCA_963640305.1 Sodaliphilus sp.
TTTGAAAGTCTCTTAATATCTTCCATTTGACTATTTAAGTCGGGTATATAATCGGAATGGCATTTCCATACACGCCGACAATCGTTCCATATACAAGTAAATTCCCGCTCTCTGTCTCCGGCTCCAAGGCAGCTTGCCTTTTGTCCGGTTTCTTGCGCCGGCAATCAACCGAGTAGCGGAAGTCGGAAATTTCAGATTCGTCGGCATTTGTACAAAAAAATAGGAAACGCCTCTATTTTGTATACATTTCGGAATATTTGTCTGTAATATCGGTTGGCATTTCAAAATGCTGGTAATCCTTTCTGTCCGTCCAGTCTCCCCCCCACTCGAAGCCTTTTTCAATAAAAAGCCGATAGCATAAATCATCTTTGTTTATTTTGTATTCAAATTCCTGAGTCCTGTCCAAATAAGCCTCCCCCGTAGCAGGCTCTATCACTTCCTCCGTAGTGCCATCCTCATTCGTTACAATTTTATGGTAGGGATTATACAATGTATTAATATCCACTGCCATCCCCAGCCCGTGCTTGGAGATTCTGGTTGTATGTGAAATTAATCTGAAATTAAAGCAGGATGAATTATTATCCCGCATCATCGCTTCATCATCAGCCATGTAATTATCCGGAAGCACCATGCGTTCTATCGGGTAATCCGCATCATAAAGCTTCTCGAAAATTTCCAGAACATCCTCTGCAATCAGCTTATGTACAACCATTTCTCCCTGATGGGTATGCCCATCCTTATCCTTGTGCAAAACAAGCAGATAACGCAGATCCTCCCGAGGGATAATGCAGTTCTCCTTGTAGGTATTCCCCGCCTGCATCCTTTCAAACAGGTCATCCGAAATTTCGTGAATCGAAAAGCCCTCTCTACCGCTCATTACCTCGCTTTGGGAAGCGCTGTTGTCCGAAATATCCCCGCTACTGCCGCAGGCGGTGAATAATGCAGAAATTGACAGCAATAAACAGATGATTTGATATTTTTTCTTATGCATAGTATTTTTTTCATTCCCTCCAAACAGGTCCCGATTTTTCATCCCGTATCAGCATCCTCCGCAGTATTCTGGATTTTGAAGCAAATCACATGATACGTATCGTTTTTTCATTATAACGCGCAATCCCGCCCGCCGCAACGAAAAAATACCTCCCCCTCCCCAAAAAGCCCCCTATGACTTACCTTTCTCCACTTTCTCCGTTATACTAAAAGAAAAAACGATAATCCATCATTTCATGCAATACCTTGCTTTGTGGGAGAGGACTTCTTTGACGCAGGAAACGGGGAACAGAAAGAAAATGGAGGAATGACCATGAAAAAACGACTGTTCACAATGCTGCTCGCCCTATCTATGTTGCTCTGCCTTGCACCGATAACGGCAAGCGCAATGCAGATTTTTGTAACAACGCTCACCGGCAAGAATATCACGCTTGAGGTAGAGCCGACAGACAAGATTGAGGACGTGAAGGCAAAAATACAGAACCAAGAGAATATTCTTTCGGAGCAACAGCAGCTGATTTTTGCGGGAAATCAACTTGAGAATGGCAACACGTTGCAGGACTACAGCATTCAAAAGGACAGCACTTTGCATCTGGTACTACGCCAAGAACTCTCCGTTGTCTCATCAACAACAGAACTGACCGAAGCACTTACGGGCTCGGCGGAAAAAATTCAACTGTTAGCGGATATCGACATCAGCAACACCCTCACCATCAATGGAACCGTTATCCTCGACCTCAACGGTCATGTGCTGAAAATGACGGGATCCGGCTCGGCCATCGCTGTCACAAACGGCGGCAGTCTGACGCTCATCGACAGCAACCCCGATGCGGAACACAAATTTGATAAATCCGCAAATAAGTGGACGCTTGCGACGGAAGGTACAGCGGGAGAAAATATCGAGGTCGTCAAGGGCGGCGTGATCACCGGCGGTTCGGCAGATCACGGCGGCGGTGTGTATGTCGAAAATGGCGGCACCCTCGACATGAGTGCCGGCAGTATTGTCGGCTGCACGGCTTCCGCTCAACATGCCGGCGGCGACATCTTTTACAAGGAAGTGATAAATGACAAGTACCTTGAGGGGAACAATGAAGGGAGTCTTTATGTAAACGCCCTGGGAATTATCTCCGGCGGCACCTTCAAAGACAATGTGGAAAACTATGGATGGATTCAAAACGGCACCTTTAACGGTGCGGTAACGAACGACATTTATGATGCGGATGCGAAAGGGTATGCCGGAACCATCAACGGCGGCGATTTCAGCAATACGACTTCGGTCACCGGCGCATACACGGTGACGTTTGACGCAAAGGGCGGCAGCGCCGTTCCAAAGCAGGTGCGCGCCAAAGCGCCCGGGAGCAGCGCTCCCGCCATAAGACCCGCCGACGATCCCACCAAAACCGGCTATACCTTTACGGGCTGGTACGCGGATGCAGCCTGCGCCACGGCGTATGATTTCGCAGCAGAGGTGACCGAAAACATCACTGTTTACGCCGGGTGGACGGTCAACACCTACTCCATCACATACAACTTGGACGGTGGCACGGCAAGCGACAACCCCAACAGCTACACCGTCGAGACGGAAGACTTTACGCTGCACAATCCGACTAAGCAAGGCTACCGCTTCACCGGCTGGAGCGGCGCAGACCTCGAGGGCGAGAACAATATGAACGTCACCATCAAGCAAGGTAGCACCGAAAACCGCGAATACACAGCGCATTGGCGCCGCAAAAGCAGCAGCAGCGAAAGTAGCGAAAGCGGCGAAGCCTCTGCCAATACCTATTCCATCGCGACAAAAAATACAGAGCGCAGCACTGTCACCGCCAACTGTAGCAATGCCAAGCACGGCGACCGCGTAACGCTGACGGTTACGCCGGAAACCGGCTGGACGCTGGAGACTCTGACCGTGACCGACCAAAACGGCGACGAGTTTGCCCTCGATATTGTGGAAATCGGCAAGGAATATACCTTCCAAATGCCGGATGGTCGCGTTGCAATCGCAGCAACCTTCATAGAGGACAATACCATTCTGAATCACTTCATAGATGTCCCCTTGGATGCCTATTATTACGAAGCCGCCCTCTGGGCAGCGGCAAATGGCATAACCTGTGGTGTGGATGAAATCCACTTTGCCCCGGAGGCTACCTGTACCCGTGCGCAGGCAATCACCTTCCTCTGGCGTGCGGCGGGCAGTCCGACTCCTAAATCCGCGACCATGCCCTTCACCGATGTCCCCGCAGACAGCTATTACCGCGATGCGGTGCTGTAGGCGGTAGAGAATGGCATTACCGCAGGCACAAGCGCAACAGAGTTTAGCCCCAACGCAACCTGTAGCCGTGCCCAAATCGTCACCATCCTCTGGCGCACAGAAAACACCCCGAAGACAGGAGGCAGCAATCCCTTCACGGATGTAGCATCGGATACCTACTACACCGATGCGGTGCTATGGGCAGTAGCAAACGGTATTACAAGCGGCATGACCGCCACCACATTCCATCCTGATGCAGATTGTACCAGAGCGCAGATGGTAACCTTCCTGTGGCACTGCAAAAAGTAAATAAGCGATAAAAATAAGCCGCCCTATGCTATACTGAGGATACATTCGGGGCGGCTTTCCTTCGCCATATAAAAAAGGGACGTCTGTGCGTCCCTTTTCTCGTTTCGTATTCGTTTTTTTACCAAAAAACCTGCCAAAAACCTGTATCTTACAGACTTACAGATTCTTTGCAAATTCATAGCCCAATTCAAATGCCTTCTTGTTGTTGGGGATGAATTTTGCCTTACCGCCTTCAAATACGTGTGCAAATGTCTCGTCCAGACCTGCAACATCAATTGCACCTGTCGCATAAACCACAGCGCCCAGCATAACCAGGTTTGCCAGCTTAAAGCTACCGAAGTTGTCAGCGGCAATCTTGTTTGCGGGAATCGCGTAAACCTTAACGCCTTCCTTTACCTCGCCGATTTTGCACAGGTCAGCGTTGATTACGATAGAACCGCCAACCTTAACAACAGGTGCAAATTTATCCAAAGAGGGCTGATTCAGTGCAACGATGCAGTCTGCATCCTTTGTTACAACGGGAGAACCAACTGTCTCATCGGAAA
>CAVHYX010000028.1:0-17094 GCA_963640305.1 Sodaliphilus sp.
GCCGGTTGCCGGCTTCACAATGGTCTGCACATCCTTCTTGTCTACAACCATAAAGTTATAGCCGGAAAGGGTGCTCTGTGCGGAGACTTTGCCGTCTGCAACGAATGTTTCGGGGTCGATGGTGAAGTAACCGCTGTTGATTACGATGTGGTTATTTCCATCTTCTTCTGCATCTTTGGCTTCGATGCGGACGTCACCCTTATACTTTCCGCCGTTTACGGTCAATTTAGCTGTTGTATTGTCCTTTGCGGGCGAATTCTTCTCGCCTTGGAAAACACAGAGTGCAAAATCGTCTGCGGTAATCGTACAATTTTCTACAGTTACTACAGCATCACTTGTTTTCTCCGTTGTGCCCGCAGAACCAAAGTTGCGGGCAACCTCGATGCCGCCCTGCGAGTTTTCGATTGTCACATCTTTTACAGTTACCTCTGCTCCGGCGCAGGTTTCAATGCCACTTGCACACCATTCTGCCCATTCAGAGCCGGCGCCTGTAATCCTGCCGCCGGTAATTGTAGCATCCGTATAAGCAACAATGCCCTTTGTCAGTTTGTTTGATGCATCGATATCGCAGTCGATGTTGCAATTTTTCACCGTGATTTTACCGCTGCGGGCATCAATCGCCGCACGGTTGAAATTTGCAAAGGTCAGCTTTTCAGCAATCAATTCCGCTGTTGTGCCGTCACCAATCTTGATTACGCCAAAACCGACAGCTGTGTCTTTTGCTTTGTCGCCAAAACCATCGAATTTTGTATTTTTAATGGTAACCTTTGCGGCACCCGTCAGCTGGATATTAACGGTGGTATTATCCGCTATACCTCTGATGGTATGACCATTGCCGTTAATCGTCAGGTTTTTGTCGATGGTCAATGCTTCTTTCAGCGTATAATCGCGATTCAGATTGATGGTAGCGCCAGCGCTTGCTTCGTTAACCAGATCGGCAAGACTCTTTGTTACGCTTACCTCGCAGGTGTCAGAAGCAACCACCTTGCCATCGTCATTCGCATCTACAATCTTTGCAACAACCGTTGTTGTGCCTACCTCGTTTGCGGTAACAGTAGCGGTGTTGCTTTCGCCCGGCGTAACAGTAACTATACTCTCCTCATCCTGAACGTAGTCACCATCCTTATCCACGATCCATGTCACGCTCGTATCGCTGGAGGGGGAAACGGTTGCCGTCAGGTTTGCTGTGTCGCCGACTTCCATGGCAAGACTGGATTTGTCCAAGGTAACTGTTGTTGCGGTTTCGCCGTCGTTGTTTGTGTCGCCGCCGTTTGCGTTATTGCCTTGGGCTCCTGAGGAATCTTGTTCCTGGCCAGGATCGGCATAAACGCCCACAGGAGCGGCGGTAAGCGCCATGCTCAAGCCCAAGAAAAGAGCAAGATACTTCTTTTTTTTCATACTTTTCCTTCCTTTCTCAAAGAACTTTGTGATACATATTAGTGATGTTTGCTATGTATTTGTGATTATAACAAAAAGTAGTGGCACTTACAACTGTTTTTCATAAAATATATTACAATTCATAATAAAATTCTGACAAGGAGGTGCTTTTCTTGCGATTGAAGGAGTTACGAAAGAAGAAGAATCTAAGTCAACAGAAGCTTGCCCTTGATTTGAATATTTCCCAAGCCGCCATCAGCAAATATGAGCAGGGCTTGGCGGAGCCGGATATTAGAATGTTGAAAGAATTATCTGAATATTTCTGCGTTTCCATTGATTATCTTGTGGAGCGCACCAATGAAAATTTTTATTTTATGGAAAAACCGCTGGATTTGCAGGAGCAGGAGATGCTTTTCTTTTTTCGAAGGCTACGGCCGCTACAAAAGGAAAAAGCCCTCTCTTATGTACAGGGAATGGCGGATGCCTGATGCCTTTTTTGATAGAAGGGCGGATATTTGCCCGATTCAAAAAATTCCGTTTTGTTATAAAAAATCCTCAAAAATTACAGAAAGCTACAAAGAAAAACAAAAAAATAGTGAAGCGGGATAGGAAAGGTACAAGATTTTTTGTATCTCTTTTTTTTATTGCGGGAAATTGAGAGTATTTGAGAGCAGCGATGCGCTATCCTCTGCCGGACAGAAGGGAGGGGATGGCTATGTATCTGACGGGAGAAACGCTGATTCGGCTGGCTGCCGTTGCGGGCGCGTTAGGGTCGCTTTCCGCGCTGCTCTACAAGGGGTTTCGCCGACTGGAGCAGCAGCGGGAACAGCAGGCGGAGATTGCAAATATCAAAAAAGAGCAATGTATCATCTGCTACGCACTTTTGGCGACGCTGGACGGGCTGAAGCAGCTGGGCGCAAACGGGAATGTGAGCAATGCGTATCAGAAGCTGGAGAAGCATTTGAATCAATCGGCGCATGATTGAGAGAGAAGGGAGGACGACAATGAAGGGATTTTGGAAGGAGAGCATTGAGAATCTTATGACGGTAAAAAGCATTGTAACGATGGTATTGACGGTGGTATTTTCCATCCTTGCCTTAACGGAGGAAATCGACGGCGGAGCATTTTTGAATATTTTTTCCGTTGTCATCGCTTTTTATTTCGGCACACAGCATCAGAAGGGAATGACACAAGAGAAGGAGGAGAAGGAATGACGGGAGAAGAACTGGTACGCTTTGCGAAGGGGAAGCTGGGTACGCCCTATGTTTACGGTATGAAGGGGGAGGTGCTGACGCGAAAGACCTACGACCGGCTGAAAATCCTCTTCGGATCCCTGGTTTGGGAGAGCGATGCGAACAAAATCGGGCGGGTTTGTGTGGATTGTAGCGGGTTAATTTCCTGGGGGACGGGGATGATACGGAATTCGCAGGGGTATCACGATACGGCGGAGGAGGTATTCCCGATTGCGACCGTGCAAGCTGCGCCGGTCGGTGCGGCGGTTTGGCGCAAGGGGCATATCGGTATTTATCTCGGCGGCGGGAAATACATTGCTGCGGACGGCAGCGCATACGGCGTGCGGATTGCCCCGATCGCGGGCAGTGGATTTACGCATTGGTTTCGACTGAAGGATATTGTGTATCATGAGGCGGAAAAGGAGGACGAAATGGTTATAAAGGAAACGATTTTTTATAATGATAAGGCGTACACGGTAAGCCTGATCCGCAAGGACGGGGTGACTTATCTCAGGACAAGGGATATTGCGGAGGTGCTTGGTCTGGCGGTCGGCAATCGCGGGAAGGCGCCGAGTCTGACGGGCAGACCGAAGGAAACAGCATAAAGATCTTGGGGATTCTAATACCCCTGCAAGGGGGAATGTGGGACAAGCGTCTTCCCAACGGGAAGGCGGCTGCGCCGTTGCCTTATCTTGGCGGTGCTACTACCCCTTGACCTCTATTTGCAGAAGCAAATTTGTGCTTCTGCATTTTTTATTTTTGCCAATAAAAGCGCCCTTTCCTTTATCGAAGTACAGAGGGGTGAACGATTTTTCAGTCGAATTCTCTATTTTGCACGGGAACGGGTTGGACAGTTTTCCATACGGCACAACAAACTGTACGAAAAAATATACAAAAATTATGAAGTTTGTAGAAAGTTTCACAGTACCCCTTGCCTTTTTCGGGAAAGGTGGTATACTGATACTGTAATCGGGAATGGATTTTGCGGCTTTCCTTGTGCTTTTAGATGAATACTGAATTTTTTTTCAGAGCATCGGTGCGGGAGAAAACGGCGATTCTTTTTCCCGAAAAGAGTACGCAGTTCTTCAAAACATAAATTTATATCAAAAGGAGAAGTGAAAAACATGAGAATTTCCGACAGAGTGCAGGCAATGCAGAACTCCCCTATTAGAAAATTCAACCCCATGGCTGACGCAGCCGAGGCAGCAGGCGTAAAGATTTATCACCTGAACATCGGTCAGCCCGATATTGAGACACCTTCCGTATTCTGGGAAGCAGTAAAGGGCTTCGACCAGAAGGTACTGGCTTACGCTGGTTCTTGGGGTCTGCCTGAGCTGCAGGACGCTATCGTTGACTACTTCAAGAGATTCGACATGAAGCTGGACAGAAACGATGTTCTGATTACCGCAGGCGGTTCCGAGGCTTTGACGCTGGTATTCCTTTCCTGCATCAACCCCGGCGATGAAATCATCGTTCCCGAGCCCTACTACACCAACTACCTGACATTCATTCAGGCTGCTGACGGCGTAATCAAGCCCATCACTACATATGCAGAGGAAGGCTACAAATACGCAATCAAGGAAAGACTGGAGGCAGTTGTTACAGATAAGACAAGAATGATCTCCATCGTTAACCCCGGCAACCCTACCGGCTGCATCCTGTCCAGGGAGGATATGAGAGTCATCGCTGACTTCGCTAAGGAGCATGACCTGTGGATTCTGGCTGACGAGGTTTACAGAGAATTTGCTTACGACGGCAGAGAGATGACCTCCTTCGGTCAGCTGGCTGACGTAGAGGACAGAGTCATCATCATCGACTCCGTTTCCAAGAGATTCTCCGCTTGCGGCGCTCGTATTGGCTGCATGGTTTGCAAGAACAAGGAATTTATGGCAGAGGTATTCAAGATTGCTATGGGTCGTCTGTGCGTACCTACACTGGACATGGTTGGCGCAACTGCAATGTATAAGCTGCCCGCTGACTTCTTCAACGATGTAAAGGCAGAGTATGAGCACAGAAGAAATACCGCATACGAAGCACTGAAGAAGATTCCCGGCGTTGTATGCGAAAAGCCCGGCGGTGCTTTCTACATCACCTGCAAGCTGCCCGTTGAAAACACAGAGGACCTGCTGCTGTTCCTGCTGAACGAGTTCAGAGACAACAAGGAAACGGTTATGTATGCTCCCGCAGAGGGCTTCTATGCAACACCCGGTCTGGGTAAGAATGAGATTCGTATCGCTTATATCCTGAAGTCCGAGGATCTGGCAAGAGCAATCGAGCTGTTGGGCAAGGGTATTGATGCTTATAAGGCAAAAGGCGGCAAATAATTTGCGGCAATTAGCCATACCGAATACGAAAAAATAAAGAATGAAGAATGGGGCTTCCTTACGAAAAAAACAGGGGAAGCCCTGTTTTTTACTATTTTCGACATTTTTCTGCAAAACAAGTTCGGGGATGTATTTCTTTTTTTCCGCCGGTATGGTAGAATGACCACAAAACCGTTAAAAACCTTGAGGGCTTTGCCCTCAATCTCTCACAAGGGGTAGTAGCACCGCCAAGATAAGGCGGCGGCGCAACCGTCTTCCCGAAGGGAAGATGCTTTGACAACCTTCCCCCTTGCGGGGTGTTGGGCAGCGCCCCAAGAGTCTGCCCCCCAATGTCTTAAAGTTTTTTAAGGAGGTTTTATAAATGGAAGAAGCAAGAACATTCACGACGCAGGAGCGGGTAGAGCAGGAGGCAAAGGACTGTTTTAAGCAGGGTCTGAATTGCTCCGAATGTGTGATGACGGCGTTTTTACATCATTTTGATACCGGACTTCCCGAGGAGGTAATCAAGTTGGCAACCGGCTTCGGCGGCGGCATGGGTCATACCCGAAATACCTGCGGCGCGATTACGGGTGCAGTTATGGCGTTAAGCGCCGTAATCGGCAGAGAAAACCCTCTGGCGAAGGAAACCGTGCCGGAGCGCATCGCGGAGCTACAGCAGGGCATCTATCCCGCAGTAGGCAGTATGGTAAACGAAATCAAGGAGCAATATGGTACCTTAATTTGCTCGGAGCTTTCCGACCCTTTCGGCGATTGGAACGGCAAGGAACGGAAACGGAATTGCCTCTCCATGATTACCTATTGTGCGGGTCTGGCTGCAAAATATGCGGAGGAAACGCAGAAATAAAAAAAGAGACTTGGTGATAGGGATGAAAAAAGTATTTTTGATACTGATGGCGGCGTTCCTGCTTTGCGTACCTGCTTTTGCGCATCCGTTGGTTGCGGTTTATGTGGACGGGACACAGCTCAGCTTTGACCAGCCGCCCGTAATACAAAACGACCGCACACTTGTGCCGATGCGGAAAATTTTTGAAGCGATGGGCGCAGAGGTTGCATGGGAGGAATCAACGCAAACCGTTACCGCCGTGCATGGCTCGGATGTCATTGTGCTACATATCGGCGAGACGGCGCTGTATCGAAACGGCGCCGTGGTGTATACCATGCCGGTTCCGGCACAAATCCTGAACGATAGAACGCTGGTACCCTTGCGCGCCGTGGCGGAAAGCATGGGCGCTTCTGTTGCGTGGGACGGTACAAGCTATATCGTTACCATTCAATCCAAATCCTCCGGCAAGGAGCAGCAAACGCCGATGGATGGCGGCTATACCACCTCTGTATGCGCTGCGAACGGCACGGAGGTGCTGCATATCGAGCTGAAATGCGATACGGTTTCTGCGGCAGAGGTCAATGCGGCAATGGCAATGGAGACCTATGCACAGGGCAAGGCGTTTTTGGAGCAGTATCGGGAGCAGGCGCTACAGGCGTATACCGCAAGCCCCGAGACTTTTCGCACCTACTATTTTATGGGGGCATATAGTGCGACAAGGCAGACAAACGGCTATGTCTCCTTCCTCGCGACGACAACCGCTTATGCCGGAAAGACGGAGCAGACGGAATATTTCTCGCACACCTATGCGTCGGATAGCGGCAAGGAATGTGCGCTTAGCGATTTGGTTTCCGATACCAAGGCGAATTTGCGGGCGCTTTGGCGCGCATCCTTCACAGCGTTGATACAGGCGGACGAGGGTGCTTTCTACAGCGATGCGGAAAGCAGGCTGGAGAAGCAGCTGGATGCGGTACAGTTCTATTTGACAGAAAGCGGGATTGTTTTCTATCTGCCGGCGGGCGTGCTTGCGCCGGAGGAGATGGGAACCGTCTCCTTTGAAATCGCATATACCTTTTGATGAATGAAAAAAACGGTGCGGGACAGAATCTCTCGCACCGTTATTTTTTCAGAATAACCGTTCCACATCCTTTGGGGTTGCGGCGATATAATCCGCGCCGTGCGCTACAAACTCCGCCCGATCCCCGTAGCCGTATTCCACGGCGATGCAGGGAATTTCGAGGGCGTGCGCCCCGACAATATCAAATTTCCTGTCCCCAATCATAATGACGTCCTCTTTTTTTGCGTGCATGGCAGAAAGCACATATTGTATCACCTTTGCCTTTGTATCCCGCCCAAGCTCCCGCCTGTTGCCGCCGATGACCTCGAAATAATCCGCAATACCGAAATGTTCCAAAATCCGCACCGCCAAATCCTCCATTTTTGAGGTTGCCACAGCCAGACGCTTGCCCTTTTCTTGTAGGGCTGCCAATAATTCCGCAACGCCGGGGAATACGCTGTTTTCAAATAAGCCGATTGTGGCATACCGCTCCCGAAAAATGCTGACCGCCGCCTCCGCCGCATCGGGCGCCATACCGAATTCATTTGCGAAGGATTGGATCAGCGGAGGACCGACGATAAAATACAGCTCCTCCTCCGACCATACTCGAAGCCCCAGCTTTTTTTGCATATATTGCACGGAACGAATGATGCCGTCCTTGGAATCGGTCAATGTGCCATCCAAATCAAAGAGGATGATGCCTTGCTTCAATCTATCCATAATCCGTTTTTTCTCCTTGCTTTTTTCGCACAGATTTTTTTAACCTGCCTTATTCTAGCAGAAAACGCTATGGACTGCAATGCTTGCTCAGGTCGATTCTCCCTCCTCTGTAAGAAGCAGACATATCTCCTCAAAAAAATAACCCAACGCTGCCCAGAGCGGGGCATAATCCAAGCGGATGAGTCCCAGGAGGGAAAGGGGGTTCTCCCCGTAATCCCATGGGCATACACCGACGAAAAGCCGCAAAAGCGCGCCTGTGCCGAATTCCACCAGAAAAATGGTGAGGCAGTAGAGCCCCAGCCGTTGCCAGAGCGGGCAATAGCGCCGCAGTGCCGGGAAGAACGGCACGGCGAATGCGGCCATCCCGTAGATGGGGAACATCCAAAGATAGGTTTTTGCCGTTAATGCAGCGTCTCCCGCCAGCAGAGCTTGCAATCCTGTCCAGAGGATTTCGATGCACCAGCCTAAGACGCCGAAGGTAAGAAATCTTTTTGTCATAATTTTAATATGGCAAAAATCGCGTTGATTTATTTTAGTAAAAACTGCTTTTCCAAAGCAAATCCGTGCCTCGCGCTACGATGCCGTCAGCACGCTTGCCAGCACGCTCGCCAGCGGCTCCATGGCGTTTTTCGCTTCTTCCTTTGTGTTTGTTTGTGCGCCGACCTCAATCAAGGTGGAGCGGGGCAGCATATGCAGGCTGAAGCGATAGGCGTTCAGATAAATTTTTCGGCTGAAATTGGGGTAAAGACTGTCGGCGGCGGTTTTCATCTGTAGGCTGAAGGCAAGGTTTTCTGTGAGATAGGGGTTTTCCAGACCGCTGATGGCTTGTGTTGTGCCGTTTTGCTGTAGGCGGCAAAGCCCGTTGAAAAACATCACCTGTGCGCAGGTTTTGCCGTTGAGCTGCGTCACCAGACGTGTATCCTCCGCCACGCCGTCCCGATGCAGGTCGATACAGACCTCAATCGAGGGGTGCTCCGCCAAAATTTTGCGAATCTGCGGCTCCATGCGCTCATACGCCCCGGTAATCTGCCCCTTCCCGTCCACAAGGTCATATTGCCCGTCGTCGTGCAGCACACCGATGCCGTAGCGTTCCTCCAAAATCCGCTTGAGCTCCTCGCCTGTCCCCCAGATGCCCTCGGAAAGTCCCTTGGTCATATCGCTGTCCGCGAAGCCCTCGTGGGAGTGGGTGTGAAAAATCAGGATTTTCGGCTCCTTTGTGCTTTGCTCTATGCTGAAATCAAGCGACAGGGCGGTTTCCGGGTCAATATCCGCGGGAAGAAGGGCAGTGCGGCTGTCGATGATGTAATAGTTGCTTTTTAGGTAGGAGAAATCTTGCATTTTGCTTAATTCCTCCGCAGAGACAAAGAGTGCGCGACCGTTTTTGCTGATGGCGGGAGCTTTAGAGAATTCCACATCCTGCATACCCAATACCCTTGCTGCGGAGAGCGTTTCCGTATGCGTGCGGAGGGTGGCTTGTCCCGGTAGCACCTCTGCGATGGCGAATGTGGCGCCGCCCATATGAAAGAAGAAGGGCAATGCGGAGAGGAAAAACAGGAAGCCTGCGATATAAAAGACACTTTTGTTCTTTTTTTGCACGATGACCGCGCCTCCTTTCCTCTTTCCATACTATGAGGAAGGAACGGAAAACAGAACAGAGGGGGGGATTCAGAAGACCTTGGGATTTTGTCCCAAACTCCCCTTATTAAGACCGTGGGGCGCTGCCCCACCTCCCTGCAAGGGCATGATGCCCATGACCTGAGTTGCAGACCCATATTCATGGTTCTGCGGGAGATATAAAAATTTAAGAATCGCTCTGAAATCAAAAAATGCAGAAGCAAAAATTTACTTCTGCAAAATGGGTCAAGGGACGGCGTCCCTTGTAGGGGTAGTGGGAGCAACGCCTCCACGATCTTAACGGGGTTTGGAGTGGAAACCCAAGGTCTTAAGGTCTTAAGGTCTTAGTTTTTACCTCGCCTCTCCCCAATCTCCGTACTTCGCCCTTCAATAACCCCATCGCAAGCAAAAACGCCAGCCCATCCGCAATCGGCGCTGCGCCTAAGGCTCCGTCAATCCCGTATCTCGCCGAAAGCAACATCGCCAATGGAATCAAAAATACCACCTGCCTGGATAGCGCCGCAGCCAGCGCCTTCATCGGCTTGCCGATCGCCTGAAAGAAGGACGCCGCCACATTCGGCACCCCGTAAACGAAAAACCCCAGCATATATACCCGGAAGCAATGCACCGCAAATGCCTGATAGAGCGGCTCATCCTCCACAAATAATGCCGCAATCGCCCCGCCGCCGAACCGAAATACCAAAAACCATAGCATAGAAATCCCAAGCGCCGCCCTTACCGCAAGCCGCAGCGTCTTTTGTACTCGCTCGTATCGCTCTGCGCCGTAATTAAACCCGTTGATGGGCTGTGCCCCCGATGCCAGCCCCACAAACATGGCGTGTGCAATTTGATAAATCTTCATCATTAGCCCGTAGCAGGAAATCGCAATTTCACTGCCGTAAATCGTCGCCCCGCCATATTGCCGCATCAGCCGGTTCATGACGATTTGCGTCGCCGCCGTTGCCGTTTGCGTGCAAAGACTGGGAAACCCCAGCCGCAGAATTTCCCCTACGATTTTCCCCCGTAGGCGCAGGTATCGCCTTTGTATGGAAAAATGTGAAAATCGCGGCAGATACGCTAAAGCCAATCCTCCCGAGACGACCTGTCCGATGACCGTTGCCCAGGCCGCCCCTTTGATACCGAGGTCAAGCCAAAAAATAAAAATCGGATCCAGAATCACATTCAGTATCGCCCCGATGAGCATACTGCGTAGCATATACCGCGGCGCGCCGTCCGCCCGTATGATTGCCGTAAACGCCATATTGCACATGGCAAAGGGCTGCCCCAGAAGAATGATGCGCAGATAATTTGCAGCCGCCTCCGCCACCGTAGCCGATGCTCCGAAGAAGAACACCAGCGGCGTCGCGAAAATACGCCCCAAGGCCGCAAGCAATCCCCCTGCAAAAAGCAGCAGCACCAGCGCATTGGAAAAGGTTTTGTCCGCCTCTTCCCGTTCTCCTCGCCCGAGATGCAGGCTGAGGTTTGCGGCACAGCCGTCCCCAATCAGGAGTGCAAGCGCCGCCGCCAAAATCCCAATCGGGAAGGTGACATTCGTCGCGGCAACCCCGAGTATGCCCGTTGCGTGCCCGATAAAAATTTGATCCACAATGTTGTATAAGCAGTTCACCATCAGGGTCAGTGCGGTCGGCACGGAAAATTGCAAAAGCAGCCGCCCGATCGGCTCTGAGCCCAAGATATTTTGTTTCTCTGCCATTTTCCGCACCACCCCGTTGATCTCCTTGACGGATATTATTTCTCCTCTACCGCCTGACCGCATTCTCCACAGAATTTTTGTCCATCCGTCAGCACTGCTCCGCAAGCCGTGCAAACAGGAATCGTCTCCTTTTCTATCCCCGCTTTCCCTGCAGCCTGCTCCGCCGCCGCAGCCTTTTCCGCCGCTCTGCGCTCTGCACGCTCCGCCTCTCGTTCTGCCCTTCTTGCCTCGCTCTCGGCCTTGATTTGCTCGATTTGCCCCTCCAAATCCCGAATCTTGTCCTGTGCGGCAACGATTTTATCGCAAATGAGCATCGCTTCCTCGTCCAGCTGCTCGCCGATTGCGAATTTCGCCCAGAAATGCTCGCCCAATTCCCTTTGATACGCCTGGATATTCCCTTTCGTCAGGTTGATTTCGCTGATGAGCTGATTCGTCTCCAGGCTGTCGCTCGCCATCTCCGATACCGCTTTTGCCATTTCATTCAGCCGTTCAAAAAATGCCATAAAAAACGTCCTCCTTCAATTCCTTGTGTAATTCCTTTTGATTTTTTTCGATAAAAAACCTCATTCTGTCATTTTCGCCTTTTTCGCGGAAAATCCTTTTTCCTCCGTCTGCTTTTTTGCAAAAAAAAGACAAGGCTCCACCCACAGAGGACAGCCGTACCCCTCGCGTTTTGTGGAAAATTTCCTTTTGCGGCGGGGTTTTCGGCCTCTTTCTTATGCTTTCTGTAGGATTGTATCTCTCTCAGAAATTTTATGCGAAATATGCACAAAAAAGCCGAAAAAAAATCTACGTTTTCACGGTTGAGAAGCGCTCCTCGCTTTGTTATGATGTTCGGGTGTGCTTTCTTGAAGGAAGGCGTTTGGAGGGGGAAACTTATGCTACAGCATTTTATTAACAGCTTACGACAGGAATTTCGCGGCTATAACGCAGCCGCACTCACAAAGGATTTGATGGCAGGTCTGACGGTTGCCGCCGTTGCGCTGCCGCTTGCGCTCGCCTTTGGTGTCAGCAGCGGTGCGGATGCCGCGTCCGGTCTGATTACCGCCATCATCGCGGGTCTGGTGATGAGCCTGCTTTCCGGCGGCTATTATCAGATTTCGGGGCCTACCGGTGCTATGGCGGCAATTTTGATGTCTCTGGTTGCGACCTACGGGATGGACGGCGTGTTTATTGCCACCCTGATTGCGGGTGTGATTCTGCTTTTGGCGGGGCTTCTGCATCTGGGCAAGCTGACCTCCTTTATCCCCGCACCGGTGATTACGGGCTTTACCTCCGGTATCGCGGTTATCATCGCCTTGGGGCAGGTGGATAACTTTTTCGGTACCTATTCTGAGGGAAGCTCTGCGGTCGGTAAGCTGCTCAGCTACGCAAGGCTTGGCTTTTCGCCGAATCTGACAGCCGTCGGGCTGGGTGTGTTTGTGGTGCTGTTTATGATACTGTTCCCGAAGAAATGGAACGCCGTTGTGCCGGCCTCCTTGCTTGGTATCATACTTACCACTGCCTTTTCTGTTTTTATGGGTTTGGATGTTGCCACGGTCGGAGAAATTCCAAAGACGCTTGTCCCCGAGAACCGTCTGGTGTTCGGTGCGCTGCATTGGAAAACGATAGGTGCATTGGTGACCCCTGCCTTTTCCATTGCGATTCTGGGTATGATAGAAAGCCTTCTTTGCGGCGCCTCCGCAGGACGTATGACTGGCGTGCGGCTGGACGCGAATCAGGAGCTGATTGCACAGGGCGTCGGAAATATGCTGCTGCCCTTTTTCGGCGGTATCCCTGCGACGGCGGCGATTGCCCGTACCAGCGTTGCCGTAAAATCCGGTGCAAAAACAAGGCTGACCGGTGTGTTCCATGCCGTCGGGCTTTTGATTTCCATGTTCCTCCTTGCGCCCGTCATGTCGCGGATTCCGCTGGCAGCGCTGGCGGGAGTTCTGATGGTTACGGCTTGGCGGATGAATGAATGGCAGACCATACGGTATATTTTCTCCCATCGCTTCAAGGGTGCCATGCTGGAGTTTGCTGCAACCATGCTGGCAACGATTCTCTTCGATTTGACGGTTGCCATCCTCATCGGCGTGTTGATTGGTCTGGTATTTCTGGTATCCCGCCTTTCCTTCATCGAGATTAACTACGAAAATGTGGATATGAACCGTATGCACGTGACCGACCCTGTGCTTTGCGAAAGATACAGCAACGCCCGCGTGGTCTATATCACAGGCCCGATGATTTTTGCCAATACACAGGCAGTTGCGGACATCGCGGAGAGGGTGGCCGGCTTCGATACGGTGCTGTTCTCCATGCGCGGTGTCTCCAATATTGATATTTCCTGCGCGGGGACACTGCGGGAGCTGGTCGAGGGTCTGCGGAAAAAAGGGGTCGATGTTGTGATTTGCGGTGTGCCGACTCACGCCATGGAAATGCTGGATCGTACCGATTTGCATGAGCAGATTGGGGATGAGAATTTCTATTGGAGCGTGGAGCGGGTGCTCTTGACGAATCGCCCGCGCCCGACCGTAAAATAAAAGAGTGAGAGGCGTGAAAGCGTAAGACTTTTTCGAGGTCTTGCGCTCTTTTTGTTTCTTTTTCGGATAAGACCCCGCATTGTCAAACGCCGCCTCTCTGTGCTATACTGAATACATTCATTTGTAAATTCCAAAGATAAAAAGGAGAGCGAGATTACCCGTGTCGCATTGGAACTCACGCGGACTGCGCGGCAGCAGTCTGGAGGAACTCATCAATTTCACAAACGAGTGCTATCGCAGAGATGGTCTTGCCCTGCTGCAAAAGATTCCCACCCCCATCACGCCCGTGCGGATGCAGGAGGGGACAAAAACCATCACTCTCGCGTATTTCGAGAAGCAGTCCACCGTCGATTATATCGGCGCCGCGCAGGGCGTCCCCATCGCCTTCGATGCCAAGGAAACCGCGGGCAAGAGCCTCCCCCTGCAAAATATCCATCCCCATCAAATGGCCTTTATGGAGGAGTTTCGCCGCCAGCGGGGGCTTTCCTTCCTTCTCGTGCATTTCTCCGCCTTGGGGGAATATTATCTTCTTCCGCTGGAAACCCTGCGGGAGTATTGGCAAAACGCCGCGCAGGGCGGCAGAAAATCCGTCCCCTATGTGGCATTCGATAAAAAATATAGTATCCGTCAAAGCGGCGGTCTGCTGCATTATCTGGAGGCGGTCAGCCTCTATCTGGAGGCGACGGACAGCCGGCAGGCACAGCGGGAACAGGAGGGAGAATCGTTATGTTGAAAAAATCCATAGTGGAAAATATATTGACAGCGGCACTGGAAAGCGGTGCCGATTTTGCCGAGATTTACGCCGAGCATACCCGTAAGCATAGCATCCAAACCGTTAACGGCAAGGTAGAAGCTGCCTTGGGCGGTTTGGATTACGGCGCAGGTGTCCGTCTTTTCCTTGGCAACCGCGAGATTTATAGCTTCACCAACGATTTGTCAGAGGCAAGCCTTTTGCGTATGGCAAGAGAGGGCGCAGCCGTGCTGCATGGCGACCGAATTTACACCCTCCGCAGTTGGCAGGAAATGGCAGTGCGTTGTATCAATCCTGTCCGCGTCCTCCCCGAAGGTGTTCCCGGCAGGGAAAAGGCGGATTTGCTTCTTTCCGCCTCTGCTGCCGCGCGTGCCTATCATCCCTCCGTCACTCAGACCCGTGCTGCGTACCTCTCCGTCAAAAAACAGGTGCTCGTCGCCAATTCTCTGGGCATTTGGGGCGAGGAAACCCGCACCCGTACCCGTTTTACCATAGAAGCCGTTGCGTCCTCCGCCAATGAAAAGCAAAGCGGTCATCTTGCGCCCGGCGGCTCCGAGGGCTATGAGCTTTTCCGCCGCATCAATGTCGAGGATACCGCAAGAGAGGCGGCTCGTATCGCCGTAACCATGCTTGACGCAAAGCCCTGCCCCGCAGGCAGGATGCCTGTCGTGATAGAAAACGGCTTCGGCGGCGTAATTTTCCACGAGGCCTGCGGGCATGGTCTGGAGGCAACCGCAGTCGCAAGAAATGCCTCTGTTTTTGCGGGGAAGCTGGGCAAGCAGATTGCCTCCCCCCTCGTTACCGCGCTGGATGACGGCACCATCCGAAATGGCTGGGGCTCCGCCGAAATGGATGACGAGGGCACCCCGACGGCGAGAAATGTTTTGATTGAAAACGGCATCCTCCGTTCCTATCTCGTTGACCGCCTGAACGGCAGGCGCATGAACGCTGCGCTCACCGGCTCTGCCCGCAGGCAGGACTATCGTTTCGCTCCCACCAGCCGTATGACGAATACCTTCATCGCCAACGGCAAAAGCACCCCGGCGGAGATTATCGCCAATACGGAATACGGGCTGTATGCCAAGCAGATGGGCGGTGGCAGCGTTGACCCTGCAACGGGCTCCTTTAACTTTGCCGTGCTGGAGGGCTATATGATTCGCAACGGGAAGCTTGCCGAGCCGGTCAGAGGTGCAACGCTTATCGGTAAGGGCGCAGAGGTGTTGCGGGATATTGATATGGTCGGCAATAACCTTATGCGCGCACAGGGGATGTGCGGTAGCAAAAGCGGATCCATCCCAACCGATGTGGGTCAGCCGATGCTGCGTGTCAGCAGTATGATCGTCGGTGGAAGGGGGTAAGGCGATATGGAAAAAGGTACGGGAAAAAGTATGGAAAAAAACGAATTTCTGGAGAAAACCCTCGCCTGCGGCAAACGCCTTGGTTTTTCGGAGTGCGAGGTCTATTATCGCGGCAGTCGGGCATTTGAGGTCACGATTCTGGAGGGAGAGGTCAGCAGCTATGAAAACAGCCGCACCTGTGGCGTTGCCTTCCGTGGAAATTGTAATGGACGCACGGGCTATGCCTATACCGAGTGCCCGACCGAGGAGGCAATCGCCTATCTCGTGGAAACGGCGAAGGAAAACGCTGCGCTCCTTTCCGCCGAGGATTGTGAGACGCTCTATGCGGGGGAGGAAAGCTATCCTGTGGTTGCGGGCGTCGATTCCGCCTTGGAGGAGCTGTCGGCAAAGGAAAAGATCAATGCCGCTCTGCGTATGGAGCAGGCGGCGCTTGCGGGGGCTGCGGAGGTTGCCTCTCTGGATTATTGTGCGCTGGGGACTGCGCTGTTCTCTGTTGCTATCAAGAATACAAAGGGCTTAAATGTTGCCTTTGAGCGGAATTTTGCCACAGCCTATGTCTCTGCGATTGCGAAAAGAGGGCTTGAGACAAAAACCGGCTCCTGCTTTTGGAAGGCGCGGGATTGGACGCTGTTCCGACCCGAGGAAATCGGACGGCTGGCGGCAAGGCGTGCCGTGGCGCATCTGGGGGCAACATCCGTGCCGAGCGGGCAGTATGCCCTCGTGTTCGACGGGCGGGCGATGGTTGCACTTTTGGGCGCCTTTGTCGGCGTGTTTTTTGCGGAAAATGCGCAGAAGGGCTTTTCTCTGCTGCGAGGCAGGACGGGGACGAAAATTGCGTCCGATGCGGTTACCATCCGCGATGATGCGCTGCTGTTCGGCGGCTATGCCACCTGTCCCTTCGATAGCGAAGGTGTTTCGGGGAAGAATAAAGCCGTGATAGAAAACGGTATCTTAAAAACCCTGCTCTATAATCGGAAGACGGCGCAGAAGGACGGTACGACCTCCACGGGCAATGGATTTAAGCAGGGCTTGGTCGGTGCGGTAAAGACTGCGCCTACAAATTTTTATCTGGCGGAAGGGACGCTTTCGCAGGAGGAGCTGCTACAAAAAATGGGCGCGGGGCTTCTGATTACAAGCCTGATGGGGCTGCACGCCGGGACGAACGTCGTTTCGGGGGATTTTTCGCTTTCGGCGGAGGGTTTTTTGGTTGCGGATGGCGGAATCAAAGCGCCGGTGGAGCAGATTACGGTGGCGGGGAATTTCTATCGGCTGCTCCGTGAGGTAGAGGCGGTTGCCGGGGATTTATATTTTGCCGCCGGCGGGATTGGCGCACCCTCTGTGCTGGTGCGGGGCATAGCCGTTTCCGGCGATTAAAGCCTCAAGCCCGTGGGGACAAAGTCCCCACCACCCCTACAAGGGCATCATGCCCTTGACCGGATACCGCAGAACCATGTATATGGTTCTGCAACTGGGGGTGCAGGGGTATCATACCCCTGCTAGGGTTTGGGACGAAGTCCCAAGGTCTTAATCGGAGTAGTGGGGCAGAGCCCCACGGTCTTCGCGGGGGTGTGGGGACAAAGTCCCCGTGGTCTTAAAGTGTCC
>CAVHYX010000028.1:17134-47994 GCA_963640305.1 Sodaliphilus sp.
GTGTCCATAGGGTGTCCACACTGTCCGCTTTTTCCACATTTTCTGTATTTTTATTATTTTTGATAGCATAATTATGCGCGCTCTTGATAAGAAAAACCGCCGCACGCTTTTTATGAATGAAGGGAGTGAGAGTATGCTCACAGTCGAGCTGCTTCATGATATTTTCCGCATTATCCGTGGGGAGCATAGCGACCCGCACACGGTTCTTGGGATGCACGAAACATCGAAAAATGGCAGAAAATCAGTGGTTGTACGCGCTTTTTTGCCCGACGCAATGGGCATCTGCGTGATCGACTCCGCCGACCCCCGTAAGCAATATCCGATGGAACGTCTCCATGCGGCAGGCTTCTTCTCCGTCACGCTTGCGGAGCGGGAGCACTGCTTCCCCTATCGCTTGGAATTTACCGATGCTTCGGGGCATAGCTGGCAGAATGCGGATGCCTATGCCTTCCTGCCGACCTTCTCCGATTATGATTGCTACCTCTTCGGCGCAGGTACGCATTATGAGCTTTATGAGAAAATGGGCGGCCGCCTGATCACGCATCAAGGCGTGCGCGGCGCCTCGTTCAGCGTTTGGGCACCCAACGCAAGGGCGGTCAGCGTAATCGGGGATTTTAATTGCTGGGATGCCCGTAGAAGCCCTATGCGTAGGCTGGGTGCGTCCGGCGTTTGGGAGCTGTTTTTACCCGCCGCAGCGGAGGGAGATAGATATAAATTTCACGTAACGCAGTGTGATGGCAGCGCTGTGGATAAGATAGACCCCTACGCCGTTTTTGCAGAGCAGTGCCCTGACCATGCGTCCGTGCTCTACCCCCTGCATCGTTATGTGTGGCAGGATGCCGCGTGGCTTTCCTCCCGCGAAAGCCGCCCCTTCCAAAGCGCCCCGATGAACATTTACGAGGTGCATCTCGGTAGCTGGCGGCGCAAGGAGGGCAATCGCTTTTTGTCTTATATCGAGCTTGCGGAGCAGCTCATCCCCTATGTAAAGGATATGGGCTATACGCATATAGAGATTCTCCCTGTTGAGGAGCATCCCTTCGATGGTAGCTGGGGCTATCAGGTCACGGGCTATTACGCCCCGACAAGCCGTTACGGCAGTCCCGATGCATTCAGGCAGTTTGTGGATGCCTGCCATAAAAACGGCATCTCCGTTATTCTGGATTGGGTTCCCGCCCATTTTCCGAGGGATGCCTTTGCCCTGGCGCGCTTCGATGGCACGGCGCTCTATGAGCACCCCGATTCCCGCCTGGGTGAGCACCCGCAATGGGGCACCTATATCTTTAACTACGGCAGAAAGGAGGTCTCCAATTTTCTGCTTGCCAATGCGCTTTATTGGCTGCGCGTCTTCCATATCGACGGCCTGCGTGTGGATGCGGTGGCATCTCTTTTGCAGCTGGATTTTTGCAAGGCGGAGGGGCAGTGGCTCCCGAATTTTTTCGGCGGCAATGAGAATCTGGAGGCAATCGAATTTCTCAAGCACATGAACTCCGTCATTCGCCAAAGAGAGCCGCACGCCCTGATGATTGCGGAGGACAGCACCGCATGGCAGGGTGTGACCAAGCCCGTCGAGGTGGGTGGCCTCGGCTTCAGTCTGAAGTGGAATATGGGCTGGATGAACGATTTCCTCTCTTATATCAAGCTGGACCCTGTCTATCGGAGCTATCACCATAACCGGCTGACCTTCGGTATGGCCTATCATTATGCGGAAAACTTCGTTTTGGTTCTCTCCCATGATGAGGTCGTGCATACCAAATCCTCGATGATTGGTAAAATGCCCGGGGATGTGTGGCAAAGCTTTGCAAATTTGCGCCTTTCCTATGGCTTTATGATGGGGCATCCCGGCAAAAAGCTGCTGTTTATGGGCGGCGAATTTGCCCAGTATAGCGAATGGAGCGAGGCGCGCTCTTTGGATTGGCATTTGCTGCAATATGCCGACCACCGGAATATGCAGGCGTATGTGAGGGAGTTGAACCGCCTTTATGCCGCAGAGCCCGCCTTCTGGGCGGAGGATTTTGACCCGCATGGCTTTGCGTGGGTGGATTGCGACGATGCGGCAAGCTCTGTCGTTTCCTTCATACGACGCGGTGCGGGCAGAGAGATGGTCTTTGTCTGCAATTTCACCCCCGTGGTGCATCCCGGCTTTCTTCTGGGTGTGCCGCAGGAGGGCGTGTATGCGGAACGTCTGAACAGTGATGCCGTACGCTTCGGTGGCAGCAATGTCGTCAATGAAACTCCCGTGCAAAGCATGAAGAAGCCCTGCGGGCGTTGCCCGTTTTGCATTGCTGTGGATGTGCCACCCTTGGGGCTTGCGATTTTTGAGCGGAAAAAATAGGAAAAAATCGCCTTTTTCGCTCGTGGGCGGGATTTTTCTTCAGAAATTCTCCCTGTTTTTGTTGACGCTGTTCGATTTTTTGTGTATAATTCTTAGATGTATGGTAAAAAAGGGCGTAAGAGTACCTTTCCTGCCATCAACGAATCTCGCACTGGGAGGGAGGGAAATTCAATGTCAGAGGTAAAAGTTAAAGAAAATGAATCCTTGGACAGCGCACTGCGTCGTTTCAAAAGAACTTGTGCCAGAGATGGTATCATGGGCGAAGTACGCAAAAGAGAGCATTATGACAAGCCCAGCGTAAAGCGCAAAAAGAAATCCGAAGCTGCTAGAAAACGCAAATTCAGATGATCGCATGAAAGCGTTATAAGTAAGCGAAAAGGGATGATGATATGTCATTAAAGGAGCAGCTTTTTGCAGATTTGAAAACTGCGATGAAGGAAAAGGATACCATCCGTAAGGATACGATTCAGTTGATTCGGTCCGGTATTCTCCAGATTGAGAAGGATAATAAGGTGGAGCTGGACGAGGAGGGCGTCATTGATGTCATCTCCAAGCAGCTGAAAAGCAGAAGGGATTCCCTGCCCGATTATATCAAGAGCGGCAGAGAGGATCTGATTGAAAAGCTCAATCGGGAAATGGAAATTCTGTTGGGCTACCTTCCGGAGCAGTTAAGCGAAGATGAGATTCAGAAAATCGTAGCAGAGGCTATCGCACAGACCAATGCCGCAACCATCAAGGATATGGGTAAGGTTATGGGAATTGTGACAGCGAAGGTCAAGGGTCGCGCAGATATGAAAATGGTCGGCGCTCTTGTGAAAAAAATGCTGCAAGGCAAGTAATAATCGAAGCCATAGAGCCACAGGCAAATCGCCTGTGGCTCTTTTATGTATAGCCTTGCTTTCGGGAAAGCCCATCCTCTGTATCGAATAAACGGTTTTTTAGATACATTTCATCGAAATATTAGATAATAGGTTGACAACAAAAATAGCGGTGTTATAATTCATCTTGCGATGCAAGCTTATGTCGAAGGAGACATACGAAAAAACCGAAAGGGGAGAAGAGAGAATGAGAAAACAGATGGGATTGGCTGCGGCTATGGCAGCGATTATGGCAATGACGGGTTGCGGCGGGAATACGGATGCCGCAGACGATAGCGCAGAGGGCAAGGTGTTCCATATCGGGATTATCCAGCAGATGGAGCATGGCTCTCTGGATCAGGCAACGCAGGGCTTTGAGGATAAGCTGACGGAGCTTTTGGGCGAAAATGTGGAGTTTGATTATCAGAACGCACAGGGCGAGCAGGCGAATTGCACAACCATCGCGACCAAGTTTGTTTCCGATGGCTGCGATTTGATTATGGCAAATGCGACAACGGCTTTGCAGACGGCGGCGGCAGCAACCTCCGATATTCCTATCGTCGGCACCTCTGTTACGGATTATGTGACCGCAGGCGTAGTGAATTCCAATGAAGCACCCGGGACGAATGTAACCGGTGTTTCCGATTTGGCATCTATCGAAAAACAGATAGATGTGCTGATGCAGTTTTGCAATCAGGACAGTACGAAGGTTGCCGTTGTCTATTGCTCCGCGGAGCCGAATTCCACCTATCAGGTAGAGCTGGCTAAGAGCTATCTGGAGGAGCAGGGCGTATCCTATCAAATCTATACCGCAGCGGATTCCAATGAGATTCAGTCCGTTGTCACAAAGGCGGTTGCAGACTGCAACGCAATGTATATCCCGACGGATAATACCTTTGCAAATAATATGGAAATTGTAAAGAATATCACCGTTCCTGCGCGTGTGCCGGTTGTTGCGGGCGCAGAGGCGATGTGTGAGGTAGGTGCTCTGGCAACGCTTTCTATCAGCTATTATGATTTGGGCGTAAGAGCGGCGGAAATGGCGTATGAGATTCTGGTCAACGGTGCAGACCCCGCGGAAATGCCTATCGTATATCTGACGGATGGATTGGTTCCCAAATATAACGCAGATATTGCAGAGGCACTGGGTGTTATCATCCCCGAGGGCATGGAGCCTGTTGCGTAAGCCGGATTTTGAAGGAAACGCAGTGGAGGCGGAGCTTTTCGCCTCCTCTTGCAAAGAAGAAGAGAAAAACGTAGGAAATAGAAAGAGGTATATCGTATGAATATTGTGGCATTGTTCAATGCTCTCCCCGGCTCGATTGCACAGGGGTTGATTTGGGGCATTTTTGCCATTGGCGTTTACATTACTTTTAAGGTATTGGATTTTGCGGATATGACCGTAGATGGCAGCATTGCTGCCGGTGGTGCGACGGCGGTTATGATGATGCTTTCCGGGCATAACGTGGCGGTTGCGCTGGTAGCGGCAACGGTTGTCGGTATGCTGGCGGGTATGGTAACGGGTCTGTTCCATGTGGCGCTGGGTATCCCCGGTATTTTGGCGGGGATTCTGTCCCAGCTGGGGTTATATTCGGTCAATATGCGTATCATGGGGAAGTCCAATCAGGCGCTCAGCGTTGATAAATATAATCTGATTCTCAGCCTGAGAGACATTCCTCATGCCATTATCGTTTCGGCGATTTTCTGCGTGGTGCTGATTGCTCTTTTGTATGGCTTTTTTGGTACGGAAATCGGACGCGCCTTTCGCGCGACGGGTAATAATGAAAAGATGGCGCGCGCGCAGGGCGTGAATACCAATACCATGAAGGTGCTTGGTCTGATGGTATCCAATGGTCTGGTTGGGCTTGCCGGCGGACTGTACGCACAATATCAGGGGAATGCCGATGTCAATATGGGCCGTGGTGCCATCGTAATCGGGTTGGCTTCGGTTATCATTGCGGGTGTTGTTTTCAAGCGCTTTGATTATAACTATGCGCTGCGTATGCTTGGCGTGGTTTTTGGCGCAATTCTGTATTATATCGTTATCGCAGTTGTGCTTTGGCTCGGTCTGGAAACCACAGATTTGAAGCTGATCAGTGCTTTGATTGTAGCGGCATTCCTTGCTTTGCCCCATTTGAAGGGCAAATATGCCGCCAACCATATTAAGAGAGGGGGCGACGGGAATGCTTGAGCTTAAGAATATTTATAAAACCTTTAACCCCGGCTCCATCAATGAAAAAAGAGCATTGAACGGCATCAATTTGACGCTGGAGGATGGCGATTTTGTCACTGTGATTGGCGGCAATGGTGCAGGAAAATCCACCATGCTCAATGCGATTGCGGGTGTTTGGCCGATAGACAGCGGTTCTGTTGTCATTGACGGGATTGATATTACAAGGCTGCCGGAGCATAAAAGAGCGGCTTATCTGGGACGGGTGTTTCAGGACCCGATGAATGGGACGGCCGCGGATATGGAAATTGAGGAAAATCTCGCAGTTGCGAAGCGCCGCGGACAGACCCGTACGCTCAAATGGGGCATTACAAAAAAGGAAAGAGTGGAATATGTGGAGCTGTTGAAAACTCTGGATTTGGGTCTGGAAAGCCGGATGCGGGCAAAGGTAGGGCTGCTTTCCGGCGGGCAGAGGCAGGCGTTGACGCTTTTGATGGCAACGTTAAAAAAGCCTCGGCTGCTGTTGCTGGATGAGCATACGGCTGCCTTGGATCCGAAAACAGCCGCAAAGGTTTTGGAGCTTTCCGATAAAATCATTGCGGAGCATCAGCTTACCGCATTGATGGTCACACATAATATGCGAGATGCCATTGTACACGGCAATCGCCTGATTATGATGTGGGACGGCAGAATTATTTTGGATATTAAGGGGGAGGAAAAGAAAAATCTGACCGTGGACGACCTGCTGCATCAGTTTACGCTTGCCAGCGGGAAGGAATTTGCGAATGACCGCGCGCTGCTGGGCTAAAACGATATTTGCAGAGTAAGCGGGTAGAGAGAATTTCTCTGAAAATTCAAAAAAATCTCTTGACAAGAGGGGTTTCGGTGCTATAATTGCTTTAGCGGTGTGATGCGGATATGCGTGTATGCGATAAAGTGAAAATACCGCAGGGGAAAACAAAAGAAAAGAGGAGAGATTTTTATGAAAAAATGGATGAAGATGACAGCTGCTGCTACGGCTGCGGCAATGGCGTTGACGGCGTGCGGCGGCGATGCTGCCACGGATGATACCGCGGCGGGCGAGACGTATACGATTGGTATTATTCAGCAGCTGGAGCATCCTGCGCTGGATGCAGCAACGCAGGGCTTTGAGGATAAGCTGACAGAGCTTCTGGGCGAGGATAAGGTTGTTTTTGATTACCAAAATGCACAGGGCGAGCAGACCAACTGCACGACGATTGCAACAAAGTTCGTTTCCAATCAGGTAGACTTGATTATGGCGAATGCGACGACAGCTTTGCAGGCTGCCGCAGCAGCAACCGGTGATATTCCGATTGTCGGCACCTCTGTTACGGATTATCAAACGGCAGGCGTGGTGGATTCCAACGAAGCACCCGGCAGAAATGTAACCGGCGTTTCCGACCTGGCGCCCATCGACCAGCAGATTGCACTGCTGTTAAAGCTGGTTCCTGAGGTGGAAAAGGTTGGCATCGTTTACTGCTCCGCAGAGCCGAATTCGGCTTATCAGGCACAGCTGGCACAGGCAGCGCTGGATGAGGCAGGTGTTGCGTGGGCAGAATATACGGCGGCGGATTCCAACGAGGTACAATCCGTTGTAACCAAGGCAGTCGGTGAGTGTGATGCACTGTATATTCCGACGGATAATACGATTGCAAACAATACGGAGATTGTAAAAAATGTGGCGGTTCCTGCGAGAGTTCCTGTGATCACAGGCGAGGAGAATATGTGCAAGGGCTGCGGACTGGCAACGCTTTCTATCAGCTACTATGATTTGGGCGTAAAGGCTGCGGAAATGGCATACGATATTCTGGTGAACGGCGCATCTCCCGCGCAGATGCCGATTGGCTATGTATCCGACGGTATTACGGAAAAATATAATGCAGATATTGCGGAGGCATTGGGCATTGCAATTCCGGAGGGCATGACAGCGATTGAGTAATAAAAACGAAAGAGGAAAGGGGACAGAGCAGAAGCTCTGTTCCTTTTTTATGCGCAGAAAAGGACAAAGTCTAGTTTTTTCAAAGGGGCATACACTTACTAAAGAGTGATTTTGAGGTGATAGCGTGGGATTTCGCAAAAACATGACAGAAGCATTGGAATTACCGAAGGAGATTGTTTTGCATCTGCCGCTTATTTCCTGTGTGGGGCAGGAGGAGGTCACGATAGAAAATTATAAAGGAATTTTGGAATATAATGAAGAAGTCGTCCGCGTCGGAACGGCGGTGGGAGTGCTGTGCCTGACGGGGCAGGAGCTTTGCATTAAAGAGCTTTCTGCGGAATGTATGGTTGTTGTGGGGCGCGTGGAGCGCATAGAATTTCTGAAGTAAGGCTTGAGTAAGGCTTGATCTTTGAGGTGAGGATTTTGTTCTTGGCATTATGGCATTATTTGCGAGGATATGTTAAAATAAGAGCAAAAGGCTTTTCTGCGGAGCGATTTATCAATATGGCGACCTATCGAGGGATTTCCCTTTGGGATATTTCCGAGGAAGGAGCGGCGATGTGCATGAAGGCGGCAGAGAATCACCTGGAGCTTTTGCAGCTTTGCGCAGAGAAAACAGGATGCAAATTTGAGATTCTGGAACGGGGCGGGCTGCCCGTTTTTCTGAGCAGACTTTGCAAAAAGCAAGCCTTTGCGGCGGGACTTTTGTGCTTTGCGGCAGGGCTGCTTCTGCTCTCATCCTTTGTTTGGGTGGTGCGGATTGAGGGAAATGAGCGCCTTCCCGAAGGAGAATTGCTGGCTGCCTGCGAGAAAATGGGGCTGCACGCGGGGGCATGGAAGCGCAGTGTGGATACGCGGGCAGTTACGGAGGGGCTTTTGGAGGGCTTTGCTGATATTGCATGGGTAAGCGTTGGGATTCGCGGCACAGATGCTACGGTCAGGCTATCGGAGACGATTGAAAGGGTGGAAATGCCGGAGCAGGATACGCCGTATGATATTGTGGCTGCTGCGGATGGCGTCATTCTTCAAATTACGGCAGAGAGAGGTACGCCGGTGGCGTTGGCGGGGGATGTCGTGAAAAAGGGAGATGTGCTCATCTCCTCTGCATTGACGATTGGCTTGGAGGGAGAGGAGCAGCATACGGAATACACTGCGGCAGAGGGGACTGTTATCGCACGCGTCTGGCAGTGGCTGACGGAGGAGGTTCCGTTGCAGTATGAGGAAACGATTTACAGCGGTGTGGAAAAGGAAAATGACAGCTTGATTTTTTCGGGGCAGGAATTGGATCTTTTGCACCCGGACGGACAGATGAAATGGGAAAAGGAATTGCTTTTTGAAAGGGCTTTTCGTCTGGGGGACTTCAAGCTGCCGCTTGTGTGGCGGAGGGAGCGCTGGAGGGCATACGAAACGGTAACAAGAGAGCGCAGCGTGGAAGCGGCAAAAACGATTTTGGAGGAAAAAATCGGAGAGGCTGCCAAGAAGGGTCTGTCGCCGCAGGATAAAATAGAAAGCATCACCATTCAATACGAGAGCCGTGCGGATTGTGTGCGAGCAAATGCGGAGCTTACAATGGTGAAAAGAATAGAAGAAAAAAGCAGAATGAAGGAAGAAAAGGAGCAGGAAAACACGGATGAGCTTTGAAAGAACGATACAGCTGGAGAACGATATTCTTCTGAAGGTTTTTGGACAGCTGGATGAAAATGTGAAAAAAATCGAAAAGGAGTGCGGCGTCAATGTTGTGAACCGCGGAGATGTGGTGAAAATTTCGGGAGAGGAACGGAATGTTCATCGAGCTTGGAGCATTTTACAGTCTCTTGCTGCGTTGGCAAAAAAAGGAGAGGAAATTACGGAGCAGAATCTGGAATATTTTATTGCCTCGGCAGACAAGGTTGACCTGCGGGAGCTGGAAAGGGTGTACGATGATTTCATCTGCATGACGATGAACGGCAGACCCCTGAGACCGAAAACCTTGGGGCAGAAAAGGTATGTCGATTTGATGAAGCAAAACACCGTTGTTTTTGGCATCGGCCCTGCGGGGACGGGTAAGACCTATCTGGCGATGGCAATGGCGATTACCGCCTTTAAGAACAACGAGGTCAACCGTATTATTTTAACTCGTCCTGCCATTGAAGCGGGCGAAAAGCTGGGCTTTTTGCCGGGGGATTTGCAGCAAAAGGTGGATCCGTATTTGCGCCCCCTGTATGATGCTTTATACGAAATTATGGGCGCGGAAAATTTTGCGAAAAACATGGAGAAGGGGCTGATTGAGGTTGCTCCGCTGGCGTATATGCGCGGGCGAACTCTGGATAATGCCTTTATCGTTCTGGATGAAGCACAGAATACGACACCCGAGCAGATGAAAATGTTTTTGACTCGTATCGGTTACGGCTCAAAAGCCGTGATTACGGGGGATGTCACGCAAATTGATTTGGCGGATGGCAAGCGCAGCGGCTTAACGGAGGCAATCCGGATTCTTTCGGGTATTGAGGGGATCGGACAGATTACGCTGACGAATCAGGATGTTGTGCGGCATCCGTTGGTGCAAAAAATCATTCTGGCATACGAGAGGTTTGAGAATAAGAAACGAGGCGAGCAGAATGGCAAAAAGGAAAGACGAAGCCGTTATTAGTAACAGAAAACAGAGAAGGAGTCGGCAGACCATGCTGATTCTTGCCTTCATACTGACGCTTTTTTGCATCGGTACCGGCTCTTATGTGCAGGAATTGGATACGGTGCAGGTTGGCTCTGTTGCGGAAAAGCGCTATGTTGCCGAGGCGGATGCCGTGGATGAGGTAGCAACCGAAAGACTGAAGGAGGCTGCGGCAGACAGCGTTGCGCCGATTTATAAGCAGGATACTACCGTAGAGCGAGAAAGCGATGAGGAGGTTTCGGAGCTGTTTCAGGATTTGGAGCAGATTCTTGCTTCTCTGAAGGAGGAGGAAAGCTTTTACGAAAAAGCACAGGAAGCGCCCTGGAAGCTGCCTGTTGTGCTTTCCGAGCGGGAGCTCGAGGCGTATCAGGCACAGGAGAAGGAGAATCGTGTTCTGTTTCAGGAGGATTGCCTGAATGTGATTCGTAATTTGTACGCGGAGGGCGTTACGGCGGATGCGCTGGAGGAGAGCAGGCAGGAGGCGAAGGAAAGCTTTGCGGCAACGGCGTGGAATAAAAGCCTGAAGGAAATGGCAGGTGCGATTTTTGATGCGGCAATCACGCCGAATCTTTTGCCGGATGAAGCGGCGATGGAGGCGGCACGCGAGGAAAAACGCGCAGAGGTTTCGGATGTGATGATTCGCAAGAATCAAAAAATTGTGGATGAGGGAGAAATCATTACACAGGATATTTATGATAAGCTGGTCAGTCTGCATTTGGTTGGCGATACGGATTACAAAAGCAGTATACTTCCGCTCTTGGGCAGTACGCTCGTGGTTATCTTACTGTTTGCTGCCCTGTATTTCTTTTTCGTATGGGACAGGGGAAGGCTTGCGCTGAAGCAGAACGAGGCGAAAATGCTTTTTGCTGCTTATGCTCTCATGATTGTTCTGCTGCGGCTGATGTCGAGTGTGGCTTATTTCACCTTGATTCCGCCGGGGCTGTTTGCGATGCTGGTGAGTCTTTTGGTAGGGAGGCGGGTGGCTTTGGTGGTAAATCCGCTGTTCTGTATTATCGGGTGCTTTATTTTTAACGGGGATGTGCAATTTCTGATGTATTCCCTGCCGGTAGGCACAATGGGAGCCCTGCTGATTCAAAAGACGGACAAGCGACAGCGTATGGTTTGGGTTGCGGTTGCGATGGCGGCAGTTTGCTTTTTTGCGATACTCGGCGTGGGGCTGTTTTTTGAAGCCGGCTATTCCGCAGAGCTTTTACTGAAATGTGTGCTTGCCATGGTGATGGGTGTGGTTTCTGTGGTGATTGCGGTGGGCAGCCTACCGTTTTGGGAGGCCACCTTTGAAGCAAATACGCCACTGCGTCTGCTGGAGTTGACGAATCCAAATAATGAGCTGCTCCGTCGGCTGATGATTGAGGCGCCGGGGACGTATCACCATAGCCTGATTGTGGCGAATCTGGCGGAAACGGCGGCGTATGAAATCGGTGCGAATACGGCTCTGGCAAGAGCGGGTGCATATTATCATGACATTGGTAAGCTGAAAAATCCGCAGATGTTTTCGGAAAATCAGGCGGGCTACAATCCGCATGATGACCTTGCCCCCGAAACGAGCGCAAAAATCATTACACAGCATCCGAAAAACGGCGCGGAGATGGGTTTGGAATACAGGCTGCCGCGTGTGCTTCTGGATATTATTCGGGAGCATCATGGGACAAGCCTCGTAAAGTTTTTCTATTTCAAGGCACTGAAGCTTTATGGTGCGGATGCCGTAAATGAGGCGGATTACCGCTACAGGGGCGTGATTCCCGGCACAAGAGAATCCGCTGTGGTCATGCTCGCGGATACGGTCGAGGCGGCGGTGCGCTCTATGCTTGGTAGCGGAAAAACATTGGACGAGGCGGCGGGCGTGATGCAGACGCTCATCAAGGACAAGCTGGATGACGGACAGCTGAACAACAGCGGCTTAGCCATTTGTGAGCTGGAAATCATCCGCAGGGCATTTTTGAAGGTTTTCCAAGGGATGTATCATGAACGGGTAGTATATCCCGCGCAAAATGAAATCAATGCTGCGGCGAAGAAGACAGCAGAGTCGAGCGAGAAAAGAGAGGAAGAAAGCAGTGAATCTACTGATTGATAACAGAACGGACGAACCCCTGACGACGGAGCTGGAGGATGCGATTTACAAAGCGGCGGTGGAATCGCTGAAATACGAGGCATTTGGAGAGGCCTGCGAAATCAGCGTTTCCGTTGTGGATAACGAGGAAATCCGCGAGATTAACCGTCAGTTTAGGAATATTGACAGAGCAACGGATGTATTGAGTTTTCCCATGCTGACGTTCGCGGAGGGGGAGAAAGCGGAGGTCAACGAGAATGACGAAATCATTCTGGGGGATATTATTATTTCTCTGGAGCGGGCGAAGGAGCAGGCGGAGGAATACGGACATTCGCTCAAGAGAGAGATTGCTTTTCTGACGGCACACAGTATGTTGCATCTTCTGGGCTATGACCACATGGAGCAGCAGGAGGAGGAGGAGATGTTCCGCCGGCAGAGGGAGATACTGTTGCGGGCGGGCTTCCCCAGAGAATGAATCGTATATCACCCGAAGAGAGCTTGTCCTTGTGTATTTCTATTGATAGGCAGATGAATATTAGAGAAATCTTTTGACGGGGGACAGGAAGAAAGCAGATATGGTTCAGAAAGCTTGTTCGTTTCCCGAACCCTTCTATGGCTTGGAAAGATTCTGCTTGAATATTCTTGGCGGGCAAGCTCGGACAGCAAAGGAGGGATTCCTTTATGACAAACGAAGCGTTGATTTTACAGGCGAAGGATGCGATGAAAAATGCCTATGCACCCTATTCGAGATTCAAGGTGGGAGCGGCGGTAGTCACGAAAGGCGGTGAGGTTTTCAAGGGCTGCAATATTGAGAATGCGTCCTACGGGGCGACGAACTGTGCCGAGCGGACGGCTATTTTCAAGGCGATTTCCGAAGGGTATCGGGAATTCGAGAAAATCGCGATTGTGGCGAGCAGTGGGGATTATGCTTCTCCCTGCGGCATTTGCAGGCAGGTTTTGGCGGAATTTATGCCCGAAGGCAAAGTCATTCTTTGCAGCGAGGAAAAGGGCATGGTAACATATACAGTCAGAGAGATGCTTCCGATGGGCTTTTGCAAGGAGGACATCAAGTAAGGAGGAATCCCGATGGAAAAAATGGATTTTTATGTATATCTTTCCCCGAAAGAGGCGGCGGAGAAGGTCAAGGAGGCGGTGACAGCCGGCTTATTTTCGGGAGAAATTCTGGATGAATATGTGCGAATCCTACCGAATGGCAAGGAAATCATCATGGTTTTATTCGAGAAATATTATATGCGTTCCGGCAACAGAGCCACGCTGACCTTTCTGGCGGATAATTTGGAGGAGCACACGAGGGTGCATCTTTCTGCCGGCGGCGGCAGTGAAGGGGTGATTTTCCGATTTGACTGGGGTGCAGGTGCAAGCTTCAGCACTTCGGCGCGGGATGCTTTAGCGGAATATATTTGTAAGTAAGAGTTTGAGGTGGAAGGCATGGCGGAAAAAAGCTGGGAAATTTTAGAGGGTGCGTGCCATTCCTGCAAAAAATGCAGGCTATGGGAAATGCGCACCAATGTTGTGATTGGCAAGGGTAACCGCAATGCGGATATTCTGTTCATTGGCGAGGGTCCCGGGCAGCAGGAGGATTTGCAGGGAGTACCCTTTGTAGGTCCTGCGGGACAATTATTGGATAGGATGCTGGCAAGTGTCGGTCTTTCATTGGAGGATGCCTATATTGCCAACGTGGTGAAGTGCCGTCCGCCCGGCAATCGTGACCCGCATGAGGATGAAAGGGCGGCGTGTCTGAATTATCTCAGATACCAGCTGCTACTGATTAAGCCGAAAATCATTGTTTGCCTGGGGCGCATTGCCGCCACAACGATTATCGACCCAGCATTTCGTATCACGCATCAGAGAGGGCAGTGGTTTGAGCGCAAGGGGTATCATATTATAGCAACCTATCATCCCTCTGCATTGCTCAGGGATGCGACAAAAAAACGCCCTGCATGGGAGGATATGCAGGCAATTCGTGCCAAGTGGGACGAATGGAAGGGACATTGAGAAAGAATTCAGGAGGGAAAAGCATGAACGGCATTGACGCTTTAAAAGCAAAATTTGCAGATGTGGAGTTGGAGGCAAACGCAAGAACAATGGAAGAGGTGCTTGCCTATATTGAGGAGCAATGGGGCGCATTTCGCGTAAAAATTACGGAAAGCGAGTTGATGGTGCATTATAAGGCAGCCTGTGAATTTGCAAAAATGATGGGGAAGGATGTTACCGATTTTCAGGATGACATCAGAAGATACCGTTTGCCCAATACCAATAAAATCCACGTTGTTCTGGGTATGAATTCTGAATATATGACAGCCGAAAACGGCATGAAATATTATCAGGCGCTATGTTTGATTAAGGGGCTGACACAAGAGGATATTGATACCAAGAATGAAAGATGGCTGCAATATGTCCTGCTTCTGGATATGGCGAAGGACTGGGAGAAAAAGGAAGAAATTTTTCTGGCAGAGCAGAAGGAAATGCTGAAGGAGAGAGGAGTAGAAGCAGAATGAGAAAATCCGGCTTTGTTGCGCTGGTCGGCAGACCGAATGTCGGTAAATCCACGCTAATGAACTGCCTGATTGGGGAAAAGATTGCCATTACCTCTCATAAGCCGCAGACCACAAGAAATAAGATTACGGCGATTTTGACAAAGGATGATTTTCAGTGCGTTTTTCTGGATACCCCGGGTATTCATAAGCCGAAATCCAAGCTGGGCGAATATATGGTGCGTGCCGCGGAAACAACCTTTAACGAGGTAGATTTGGTGCTGATGCTGATTGAGCCTACCACGGAAATACAGACGATGGATGCATACGTTCTGGAGTGCATCAAAAACGTAAAAACGCCCGTTGTTCTGGTCATCAATAAAATTGACACAGTGGAGCGGGACGCACTGCTTCAGGTGATTTCTGTTTACAGCAAGGCATATCCCTTTGCGGAGGTTGTGCCGATTTCTGCCATGAAGGACAGAAATACGGGCGAGCTCTTAGAGGTCATTCGGAAATATCTGCCGGAGGGGCCGCAGTATTTCCCGGCGGATATGGTGACGGATCAGCCGGAGCGTCAGATTGCAGCGGAAATTATCCGCGAAAAGGCGCTGTATCTTTTACAGGATGAGGTGCCGCATGGAATTGCGGTGGAGATTATGTCCATGAAAAAGCGACCCGATCAGGATATTGTGGATGTGCAGGCGACCATCTACTGCGAACGGGATTCGCATAAGGGCATTATCATCGGCAAGCGGGGGTCTATGCTCAAGCGCATTGGTTCGACGGCACGATATGATATGCAGAGATTGCTTGGTTCGCCCATTTATTTACAGCTTTGGGTGAAGGTGAAGAAGGACTGGCGGGACAGTGATTTTCTGCTGAAAAATTTCGGCTACGACAAGAAGAATCTTTAAGACAAAACCTCCACTTGAGGCTCTGCTGCAAACTCTGCCAAGGGAGTCACTCCCTTGGAACCCGATACCGCAGAAACATTTCATGTTTCTGCAAATGGGGGGACAGGGGAATCATTCCCCAGGCGGGGTATGGGGCAGAGCCCTGCGAAAGGCTTAGGTTTTTGAATGGCAAGTTTTTATAGTATGTCGGTTCTTCTTTCTCCACATTCTATTCCCGAAAGGGGATGGCTCGGATGAACGAAAGGGAACAGTGGCAGAGATTTTTGCAGACGGGTCAGGTGGCGGATTATCTGCGCTACCGCAAGCAGGCGGAGAAGGAGTCGGAAAACCCACACCGCCGGATAGAGGAAGTATCAAAGCATAAGCATTTTTATTAGGATGTAGGGAGGAAACGAGGTCGGCTATGGGAACGGAAAAGCTGCGCGGTATTGTCCTGCGTGAGCAGGCAAGGGGCGAGAGCAATAAGCAGATTGTAGTTCTGGCACAGGGCTTGGGGCGTGTGCTGCTTTCTGCGCGCGGGGCAAGAAGGGCAAAAAGCAAGCTGCTGGCGGCAACGCAGCTGTTCTGCTATGCCGATTTTGTCGTCTATGAGGGCAAGGGCTTTTATTCCGTCACGCAGGCAGAGCTGAAAAACAGCTTTTATGGTTTGAGGCTGGATATGGATAAGTTTTCCGAAGCCATGTATCTGGCGGAATTGGCGGAGCGCACTTGTCCCGCCGGTATGGAGCAGGATGCTGTTTTGGAATTGCTGTATTATGCTTTTTTTATAATGGAGAAGGGCATCCTTCCGCCGAAATTGGTTTCCTGCATTTTTGCGTTGAAGCTGTTGCAGCTGAATGGGCTGCTTGCGGCGGATGCGTGTCATATCTGTGGCAAAAGTGCGGGAGAGCTTTATTTTGAAGGCGGGATGGGCGTATTCTCTTGTGAGGCTCATAAAGCCAAGGACAGTATTTTTGTTTTGGATGCAGTGCGGCGGGCGCTTCGATTTGTGTTGGAAAAGGAGAGCCGAGCCGCCTTCGGCTTTCAGCTTTCTGCGGAGGCATTGGAGCAGATGGCGGTTATCCTGCAGAGATATATGGAGGTTCATATGGATCTGCGGCTGAAAACACGCGATTTTTTTTGAGCAGTGAATAGAGTATCGTGCGTTTTTTGTATATTTTTTTGCAGAAAAGCAGAAAAGTATAGGGATTTAAGTGCAATTTTTCGCCTTGACAGAAAAAGCGAAAAGCGGTATCATAAACCACAAGTTCATTATCACTGCGATGAAGAAGAGGAGTATCTGCGGAGCATTTGCAGAGAGCTGTCGGTTGGTGCGAGACAGTAGTGTGAAACAGAGAAGGGCGTTTTGGAGCAGTATCACAAGAGAGGGTTGATGCTTTGACATCGATCAACGAGGGTGGAACCGCGGAAGATTTTAGGAGCTTTCGTCCCTTGCTGAACAGCGAGGAGACGGGAGCTTTTTCTAGTTTCTATTCGTCCCTTGCAAAATATATTGGTTGTTCTATATGAAATCAGACAGCGTCTGATTTCGTATAGGGTCAAGGGGATTATCCCCTTGCAGGTGCAGGATGGAATCCTGCGGAAAAGGAGGAATTGAAATGGCAGTAGAATCTATGGAAAAAATCGTAGCATTGGCAAAAAACAGAGGCTTTGTGTATCCTGGCTCCGAAATTTACGGCGGTCTGGCAAATACATGGGATTACGGCCCTCTGGGAGTAGAGTTAAAAAACAACATGAAACGCGCATGGTGGAAGAAATTCATTCAGGAAAATCCGAAAAATGTCGGCGTTGACTGTGCGATTTTGATGAACCCCCAGACATGGGTGGCTTCCGGTCACGTGGGAGGCTTTTCCGACCCTCTGATGGATTGTAAGGAATGTAAGGAGCGTTTCCGTGCCGATAAGCTGATCGAGGATCATATGGCGTCCCACGATATGCCTGAGGTTGTTGTGGACGGCTGGACAAATGAAGAAATGAAGAAATTCGTGGACGATAATCAGGTTGCCTGCCCTTCCTGCGGTGCGCATAACTTCACAGACATTCGTCAGTTTAATCTGATGTTCAAAACCTTCCAAGGAGTTACAGAGGATGCGAAAAATATTGTTTATCTGCGTCCCGAAACCGCACAGGGTATTTTTGTAAACTTCAAAAATGTGCAGAGAACCACAAGAAAGAAGCTGCCCTTCGGCATTGGTCAGATTGGCAAATCCTTCCGTAACGAAATCACACCCGGTAACTTCACCTTCCGTACCAGAGAATTTGAGCAGATGGAGCTGGAATTCTTCTGTGAACCCGGTACTGATTTGGAATGGTTGGATTACTGGAGAAAATACTGCAAAAGCTTCCTGCTGAGCCTGAATATGACAGAGGAGCATATCAGACTGAGAGACCACTCCCCCGAAGAGCTGTCCCACTACAGCAAGGGCACGACAGATATTGAATATAAATTCCCGTTCGGCTGGGGCGAGCTGTGGGGTATTGCGGACAGAACCGATTATGACCTGAGCTGTCACCAGAATACAAGTGGCGAGGATATGACATACTATGACCAGGCAAAGAACGAAAAATATATCCCTTACTGCATCGAACCGTCTGTTGGTGCGGATCGTGTGACACTGGCATTTTTGTGCGACGCGTATCATGAAGAAGAGGTAGGCGAGGGCGATATCAGAACCGTTCTGAAATTCCATCCCGCATTGGCACCTATCAAGGCGGCCGTTCTGCCTCTGAGCAAAAAGCTGAATGAGCAGGCAGCGGAGGTTTATGAGGCATTGGTAAAGGAATTTCATTGCGATTATGATGATGCAGGCTCTATCGGTAAGCGCTATAGAAGACAGGACGAGGTTGGTACGCCCTTCTGTATTACCTATGATTTCGATTCCGTTGGGGATCACTGCGTAACCGTGCGTGACAGGGACACTATGGAGCAGATCAGAATGCCTATTGCTGACCTAGCGGCATACTTGCGGGAGAAAACAGAATTTTAAGCATACAAAAAGGCACCCTTAAGGGTGCTTTTTTGTCTTAGTAAAATTCTACGATATAGAAACCGAACAGATTGTCCCTCCAGATGGAGCCAGCTTTCGCATCATGCGTGAATGTGAGTGCGCTTGCTGTCAGCGTATAGTTGATCCCGTACAGCTTTTTTTCCGCGTAGTTGTCTTTTAGACGCTCGAAAAGCACGATACATTTTTCGGGGTCTACTGTCGAGATGGCAACGTTGCCGCTTGCTGTATCGGCGGCAGCAGTATATCTGACATACTGTATGGATTTAATGGGTGATGCGGACGTATTGCCGAGTAAGCCAAAAAGCGTCGTACTCCCCGTGTCCCCTGCTGCGCCGATTTTTTTACTGATAGCGGCGAGGGCGCTTTCAGCCTCGGTCAGCTGGGCATCTACGGCAGAGAGCCTTGTTTCCGTCTGCGCAAGCTGAGCGTCGATGGCATCCATGTTTTCGTTGAAATCCTGCACATCGTAGTAATCTTCGCTGCTCGGCTTGATGAGATCATAATTTTCCGTAAAGCTGCTCATTTGCTTCACCTCCTTTCTGCGCTTAGTGTATGGCATATTTAGTCGCAGATTGTCTCAATCCTATATGCAAGAGAAAAGACGGGAGGTGATAGTTTTGTGTTGTAAAAATAGGGATTGCATGATAGGGTAGAGCAAGGAAAAGGATTATTGTTTGGCGGTTAGTCACTTTCCGTAAAGGGGGTGATGCTATGCGTTATGTTACATACTCTGGCTTGATTCAGATAGGGATACTGATCGTAGCGCTTATCGCCCTGTATCAACACAGGGGATAAATAAAAAATGACCGCCTAACCTGAGAAGTTAGACGGTCTGTCTTCATAACTACGGACTGACCGCCGTTTCAGAAGCGGTAATCCTTTTCTTCTTTTATTATGCGCGGGTTGCGGGGAAAATGCAAGCTTTTTATTGAAAAAGGGAAAGAGTGATTTTAACGGGGGGATTTCTTGCACGGAGTGTTGTTTTTATGATACAATAACCCCAAGCAAGTTGTGCTTGTGGCGCAGCTGCGAAAGCGTCTGCTCTGCTGCTCCTGCGGGTATGACATACGAAAAGATAATTTGAATGCGGGAGGCGGTGGAGGAGCATGCCAAAGGACAAGAAGATACGAACCGAAATTGATGAGGATATTGCGCTTGTGGAGCGCGTTTGGGGAACTTCTTCCTACGACAGTGAGACGATGGAGGCGTTATTTTGTCGGCTTTTGGAGCGTTATGCCGAAAGGATCGAGGGCTTTACCAAGGGCTTGCGGGTGATGCAGCCCTATGAGGGAACGGCGGACGCGGCGAAAACCTGTAGAGAAAATGTATATCTCTTGCTGGAGCGAATGAAGGGGTTTCGGGAAAATGGCTACCGCAACGAGGGGTTGGCGGAATATTATATCCGACGGGATCGGCAGGAATTGAATTTTGATGCGGATTTTACTACGGTACGGCTGGAAATTGGCATGATGCAAACACTTTCCACCGCAGAGCGAGAGGATATTTTGGCGCATCTGGAGGCGATGGAGGCTATCTGCGCACAGGTGATGCCGAAGCAGGAAAGATGGGAGGAGCTGCGAGAGCATTTGGTTTGGCTTTCCGGCAAGGATGCGACGGTGGCGATGAAGGTGCTGCCGTTGTTTTTCAGAATCAACGGATGAAACAGGAGAGGACGGCGGGAAGAATTTCTGCCGCGAAGGAGCGTTTTGGATATGAAGAAGGCGGCGAGCTTTGCCTTGGGCTGCAAGGTAAATCAATACGAAAGCGAGGCGATTGCGGAGCTGTTTGCAGAAAAAGGTTACGAAATTGTGGGGATTGATGAGGAAGCGGATGTGTATGTCATCAATACCTGCACGGTTACAAATTTTGGCGATAAAAAATCTCGTCAGCTGATTCGCAAGGTGCGACGGCAGAACGCGGATGCGATTATTGCGGTTATCGGCTGCTATGCGCAGACTGCGCCGGAGGAGCTGCTACAGCTTGCGGGCATCAATCTGGTTATCGGGACGAAGGACAGGGCGCAAATCGTGGAGATGGTGGAGCAATATGACAGGACGAATGGTGCAGAAAGCCATGTTTCCGACATTATGAAGGAGCACGTATTTGAGCCGCTTTCCATTCAGAGGCTGTCCAACAGAACGAGAGCCTATTTGAAGATTCAGGATGGGTGCAGTCAATATTGCTCGTACTGCATCATCCCCTATGCGCGAGGGCCTATACGCAGCAGGGAGCCGCAGGAGGTTTTGGTGGAGGTGCGGCGTCTGGCAGAAAATGGCTTCAAGGAGGTTGTATTGACGGGCATCCATGTGGCAAGCTACGGCAAGGACAGAGGGGACATTACCCTTTTGGAGCTGCTGCGACGGGTGCATGCGGTAGAGGGAATCGAAAGAATTCGATTCAGCTCCATTGAGCCGAATGTGGTGACGGAGGAATTTGCGCGGACGATGGCGGTGCTGCCGAAGGTTTGTGACCATTTTCATCTTTCACTGCAAAGCGGCTGTGATAAGACCTTAAGAGAAATGAACCGAAAATATGATACGGAGAAATATCGACAGGCGGCGGCAACTCTTCGGGAATACTTGCCGGAGGTCGCTCTGACAACGGACATGATTGTCGGCTTTCCGGGGGAAACGGAGGAGGATTTTGCGGAAAGCTATGCTTTTGCGAAGGAAATCGGCTTTGCAAAAATCCATGTTTTTCCCTATTCGCCGAAGCGCGGCACGCCGGCGGCAGCAAGAAAGGATCAGCTCTTGAATGCGGTGAAGACGGAAAGGAGCCATAAATTGATGCGGCTGAGTGACGAAATGGCAATGGCTTTTTTGGAGCGGTATATGGGGCGAGAGACAGAGGTTTTGTACGAAAGAGCCATCGCGCCCGGCGTTTATGAGGGACACACCACCAATTACATTAAGGTACATGGCAAAGGTGTAGCCGATTTGCATAACCGCATTTGCAAGACCCGCATCACGGGGGTGGAGGGAGAACTGCTTTTTGGAGAGGTCGAGTAAAATTTGTAATCATTATGTAAAAAGAATATGGTTGCAATCCCCTTTTGTTTCAGTTATGATAAAAGAAGACGGTTTCTTTTTCGAGAAAAGCAAGCCTTCGGGAAGCTCCTTCTTAGGGGGCGAGGGGCGGCAGCGCCGCAGAATGGAGAGTGATAGGTATGGGGAATTTACATGAAACACAATATTTCGGCAGATTGGACAAGGAGCCTGAAAACGAGGCAAAGCGTATTCTGATGGCAGTGAGCAGCGCTTTGCAGGAGAAGGGATACAATCCCGTGAATCAGATTGTGGGCTATATTCTTTCTGGCGACCCGACTTATATCACGAGCCATCAAAATGCCCGCGTTTTAATCCGCAAGCTGGAAAGAGACGAATTGCTTGAGGAATTGGTAAAGGATTATTTGAAGCGGAATCAGGAAGACTAAGCGGGAGAAAGAGGAAACAGATTGCGTATTTTAGGCTTGGATTTTGGGGATAAGACCATTGGTGTGGCAATCAGCGACCCCTTTGGCTGGACGGCGCAGGGCGTCGAGGTGATCCGCAGGGAAAACCCGATGGAGTTTAAGAAATGTATCCGTAGGCTGGCGGAGCTTTTGGAGCAATACGGAGTGGAGAAAATCGTTTTGGGATACCCCAAAAATTTGGATGGCTCCGAGGGAGAACGATGTACGAAGACAAAGGATTTTTGCGAGCGCATCCAAAGAAGATTTCCCAAGACGGAGGTCTTGCTCTGGGACGAACGCTTCAGCACTGTGGCGGCGGAACGCTCCTTGCGGGAAATCGGATTGAACCATGACCAAAGAAAAGGCGTGATTGATAAGATGGCGGCAGTGCATATTTTGCAGGGCTATCTGGACAGCAGGAGAGAAAGCTAGAGCTTGAGGTGGAATTTTTCATGGCAGATATTTATGACGAAGCAGACGAGATGGAATTTGAGGTTGTCACGATGACGGACGAAAACGGAGAGGAGATCTCCTTTTCCATTATCGACCAGGTTGCCTGCGGCGGGGAACGCTACCTTTTGGTGGTGGAAACGGAAATGCTGGATGACGACGAGACGGATGCCGTTATCTTGAAGGAGGCTTCCATCAATACCGATGATGTGACCTATGAATTGGTTGAGGATGATGCGGAGTTCGACCGTGTGGCAGATTTGTTCGCGCGTAAGGGCGAGGACTATACTGTTGAAATTGACGGATAAAAATGACATGGATGAGGGCGCAGCCCTTTTCATTATAAATGAGCGGAAAAGCAGACAGCAGAACAACGGGGATGGCAGCACTCTTGCGATAGAGGAGATTTTTCTATTCGGAGTATCGACTGCTCTTTTTCCGTTTGTCCTTTTTTGGAAGGACTTGGTTTTTGCGGTTTAGAGAGAACTTTTTTACGCCATACTAGAAGAAAGAGAAAAAGAAAAAGAGAAAAAGAAAAAGGAGGTGTGTTTTTTTGGCAGAGAGAAAATCCGCAGCGGAGACGAAGGACTCCAAAACGAAAATAATGAAGCGGAAACCGGAAAGCAAAGGAAAAACGGAGCAGAAAGCAAAGGCAGCGCCGAAGGCGGCAAAAGAAAAGCCGACAGGGCAGGCTGCGACAAAGCCCCGTTTTGGCGGCAGAGGAAAGGCAAAGACGAATCTGAAGGTAATCGCCTTGGGCGGGCTGGAGGAAATCGGCAAGAATATGACTGTGCTGGAATACGGCGATGATATAATTATCATTGACTGTGGCTTGGCATTTCCGGAGGATGATATGCCGGGAATCGACTTGGTCATTCCCGATGTCACCTATTTGACAAAAAACATAGACAAAATCAGAGGAATTGTATTGACACACGGGCACGAGGATCACATTGGGGCGTTGCCCTATATCTTAAAGCAGCTGAATGTACCCGTATTTGGGACACTTTTGACCTTGGGGCTTTTGGAAAACAAGCTGAGAGAGCATAAGATGCTGGATTCCACCATAAGGCACACGGTTGTGCCGGGGGAAAAGGTGAAGCTGGGGCAGATGATTGTGGAATTTATCCATACGAATCACTCGATTGCGGATGCGGTTGCGCTGGCAATTCATACGCCGGTTGGCGTTGTGGTGCATACGGGTGACTTTAAGGTGGACTATACCCCCATCGACGGCGAAGTGATTGATTTGCAGCGCTTTGCCGCACTGGGCAAGGAGGGCGTCCTGCTTTTGATGAGTGACAGCACAAATGCGGAGAGAAAGGGCTTTACCATGTCCGAAAAGAACGTGGGCAAGGTATTTGAGAAGATTTTTGAGGAAACGCCGAAAAACCGTATTATGGTTGCGACCTTCTCCTCGAATATCCATCGTATCCAGCAGGTCATCAATGCGGCGTATATGTACGGCAGGAAGGTTGCCATTATCGGGCGCAGCATGGTCAATGCGGTAAAAACGGCTTCTGAGCTGGATTATCTTTGGATTCCGCCCAGAACGCTGATTGATATTAATGAAGCGAGAAATTATCGGGATGATCAGCTGGTTATCATTACGACAGGCAGCCAAGGGGAGACGATGTCTGCCCTTTCCCGTATCGCATCCGGCGAGCATAAGCAGATCAATGTGAAGCCGGATGATAAAATTGTTATTAGTGCTTCGGCTATTCCGGGGAATGAGAAGAGCATTTCCCGCGTGGTGAATGAGCTTTTGAAAAGGGGCGCGAATGTGGTTTACGGCGACATTGAGGATATTCATGTTTCCGGGCATGCTCGGCAAGAGGAACTGAAGCTGATGCTTGCCTTGACGAAGCCGAAATTCTTCATGCCGGTTCACGGGGAATTTATGCACCTTTCCTGTCATAAGGATTTGGCGATTTCCATGGGAATGGACAAAAAAGACATTTTTGTGATGAGGCTGGGCGAGGTGCTTGAGGTCAACAAAAACGAGGCGAAGGTCACGGGGACGGTTCCTGTGGGACAAATCATGGTAGACGGCTTGGGCGTTGGCGATGTCGGTAATATCGTTTTGCGCGACAGAAAGCATTTGTCTCAGGATGGACTGATGGTGGTTGTGGTTTCCATGGATCGGGAGATGGGGACGGTGCTTTCCGGACCCGACATCATTTCTAGAGGCTTTGTGTATGTCCGTGAGGCGGAAAACCTGATGGATGAGGCACGGGCTTGTGTGTTGGATGCACTCCTCAAATGTGAGGAAAAGAATGTCACAAGCTGGAATTATATTAAGGGCGTAATCAAGGATACGCTGAAGAATTATATTTGGCAGAAAACCAAGAGAAGTCCGATGATTTTGCCGATTATTATGGAAGTGTAAGGAAGCGAAGACCCCGAAGATGCTGAAAAAAATAATGCTTTTCGGGGTTGTTTTTTTATAATTCCTCTCCATGCGGCAAATCAGAAAGGAGAAAAACGGATGAATCGGGATATTTTCGGCAGAGAATGGAATTGGATGGAACTGCTTTCGGCTGCGTTCCATATCTTTGCGGCAAACATCAGGGCAATCGGCACAATCCTCATGGTTGTGTTTTTGCCGATCAGCATTTTGGAGAGTATCATCAGCGGGCGGATGCTGCGTGCGTATACGGTGTTTCAGGAGTTGATACAGACGGGCGTGAGCCTGTCGAATGAGGGGGCGTTTTTTCAGGCGGCTTATCAGGTTTTATTCCATATGGGTCTGATTTTTGCGGTCAGCCTGTTTTTACAGCCGGTCGGGACGATTGCCGTTGCAAAGGTTGTAAAGCAAGCCTTGGTGCAGGAGAAAATCTCTTGCAGAGAAGCATTGGGAGAGGCCTTTGCGCTGATGCCGACGATTCTGGTCGCAGGGATTCTCTACGGCATTGTGATTTTTGTTACCAGTCTTTTTATCGTGCCGGGCGTTTATTTCGGTGTAGCCTGGGTATTTTATCTGTGTGCCATCGGCCTGAGCGGCAAAGGAGGGGCAGAGTCTCTGCGCTACAGCAAGGAGCTGGTGCGGGGAAAATGGTGGAAAACCTTTGGATATCTGCTACTTCTGCTTTCGATTGCCATGCTTTGGAATTCCGCCTTTCAGCTGATTTATGCATTCTTGCCGAATGAGCGCGTGGGAGATGTGGTATATCAGCTCTTGTGCTATTTTTCTTCTGCCTTTGTAGCAGCGGGAGAGGCGCTTTTGTTTTTGAATCGAGAGGCAATTCGCTTTGACATAGCACCCTCGCCGGAGGAAGGACAACTTTGATTTCCGAAAAAACACTAGGAAAAGAATGTTTTTTTTGGTATACTAAGCAGACAGGCACACAGAATACGAGAATAGAGGTGCGGCTTTATGTATAGTGGAAGCGGGAGCTTTTCGACAGAGGAAATGAAATATTTGCAGCTACTGTCCAACCAGTATAAGAATGTGAACAGTGCGGCAACGGAAATCATCAACCTGAAGGCAATTTTGAATCTGCCAAAGGGGACGGAGCATTTTGTTTCCGATATTCATGGCGAGGCGGACTCCTTCAGCCATGTGCTGCGGAATGCTTCCGGCGTTATCAAAAATCAAATCAGCGCGATTTTTGGGGAGAGCCTACGTAACAGCGAGAAAAAATCCCTTGCTACGCTAATTTATTATCCGGAGCAGAAGCTGGAGCAGTTGGCGGAAACAGAACAGGATTTGGGCGAATGGTATAAAATTACACTGCACAGATTGGTAAAAATCTGCAAGGTGGTTTCTTCCAAATATACCCGTTCTAAGGTGCGGAAGGCATTGCCAAAGGAGTTTGCCTATATCATAGAGGAGCTTTTGCATGAAAACAGCGCGAGCGTGGATAAGGATATGTATTACACCGAAATTATACATACGATTATTGATCTGGGTCAGGCAGATCGGTTTATCGTTGCCATGTGCAACCTGATTCAACGCTTGGCAATCGACCGCCTTCATGTTATCGGAGATATTTACGACCGGGGACCTCATGCGGCGCGGATTATGGATATTTTGGCGGGGTATCATTCCGTGGATATTCAGTGGGGTAACCACGATATTGCATGGATGGGTGCGGCAGCGGGCTGTCAGGCATTGATCTGCAATGTGCTGCGTATCCAGACACGCTATGCGAATCTGGATACGATTGAGGAGGATTACGGAATCAATCTTCTGCCGCTTGCAACCTTTGCTATGGATAAATATGCGGATGACCCCTGTGAGCAGTTCTTGCCGAAGGGGGACGATGTGCTGAAGGATAAGGATTTTAACATGATTGCCAAGATGCACAAGGCAATTTCCATCATGCAATGGAAGATGGAGGGGCAGATTATCAAGCGCCGCCCTGAATTTCGGATGGAAAACCGACTGCTTCTGGATAAGATTGATTTCAAAAAGGGAACCGTGCGAGTAGAGGGTGTGGAATATCCCATGAACGATATGAATTTCCCGACCATCGACCCCGAGGATCCTTATCGGCTGACGGAGGAAGAGCAGGAGGTTATGGATAAGGTAAAATCCTCCTTTGTCAATAGCGAGAAGCTACAGCAGCACGTGCGCGTACTCTATCATAAGGGCAGTATGTATACCGTTTTCAATTCCAATCTGCTGTTTCATGGCGGGATTCCTATGAATGCAGACGGGACACTGAAGGAAGTAAGCTTCCGCGGGAAAAGATATACGGGGAGAAAATATCTGGATGCGGTGGAGCGCACCATGCGCGAGGGCTATTTTAATAAGGCGCATACGGAAGCGAAGCGGGAATGTATGGACTATATCTGGTATATGTGGTGCGGAGAGGATTCCCCTCTGTTCGGGAAGAAGAAAATGACGACCTTTGAGCGATATTTCATTGATGATAAGGTGACGCATCATGAGGAAAAAAATCCTTATTATATCTTGCGAAACGAGGAAGCGGTCTGCGAGCGTGTTTTGGAGGCATTTGGGCTGGATCCGAAAAGCTCGCACATTATCAACGGACACGTACCGGTGAAGGTAGTAAAGGGGGAAAGCCCCATCAAGGCAAACGGTAGGCTTTTTGTCATTGACGGCGGTTTTTCCAAGGCATATCAGAAGGAAACGGGAATCGCGGGGTATACGCTGATTTATAATTCGCATGGGATGATTTTGGTTTCCCATGAGCCGTTTGTTTCTACAGAAACAGCTGTTGCGGAGGAAAAGGATATTCTTTCCTCTACGGTTGCGTTGCAGTATACACAGGACAGGATTCGCGTACAGGATACGGACATCGGCGGAAAGCTGCGGGAAAGCATCCAAGAACTGGAAAAGCTGCTTTATGCTTATCAGAACGGTATCATTAAGGAGCAGCAATAAGGAAAAGATAAGAAAAACCCTTACGAAAATTTATCGTAAGGGTTAATTTTTTGCTGCATTTTTTTGATTTAGAAGCCATAGGTGACGGAAATGCTTGCGGTTACATCCATTTTTCCGTAGCTGATGGTGGTCTTTGCGGCATCTGCGTTGGCAACACCACCGCCGCTTTCAATCGAATAATTGGAGCTATCGACATAATAGCTTGTGGAGGAAAGCTCCGTTACCTTTTTTACGGCACCCAAGGATTTGCCGTATGCCTGTGCAATGGCGGTTGCGGAGGTCTCCGCATTTTTTACGGCTGCCTGCAACGCCTGTGCATAATAAATGCTTTGGTCGGCAATGGAGAAGGTGACACCGTCCGAGCCGGTTGCACCTGCTTGCAACGCTGCGTCGATGTATTTGCCGGCATTGTCGATGTCCTTTGTGGTTACTCGCAGGGTCGTGCTTGCGTAGTAGCCGGTCACAATGCGCTTTCCGGTGACATCATCATAGCGATAGGAGGGATATACGGAGGTATATGCCGTTACGATGTCCGATTGTTTGACATTCATATCAGTCATTGCCTTGGTTACCGCTTCTGTCAGGCGGTTGTTTTCCTGCTGTGCTGCCTGAGCGGTTTTTTCGTTGACCTCAATGTTCAAGGAAAGCTCCGCTGTATCCGGATTTGCCTGCACCACACCTACGCCGGAAACATTGATTTCGCCCTCTGCTGCGTAGGTCATGCAGACTGCGCCGACAGAGAGTACGGCGATTGCCAATAAAACAAGCAATGCCTTTTGCCATTTTTTCATCGTTACTCGCTCCCTTCAAAATAAATAAAAATATTAGTTATCTTCTCTTTAGACGCAGACCTCTACGAAAGGTTCCCTTTATACGGGAAAATTTGCAGAGGCGTTCATAAAGCCTTGCTTTATGCTTATATTAGCACGCTTTGGCGGTTACGGCAAGGAGGTTGAAACGGAAGGGGAGAAAACAAAGTATTATGTAAATTGACGGAGGCGACAGAAACATGAAAAAGCTTGTAAAACAACGAGAAATTTTGTTCAAAAAAATCTTTATTTTTTGCAATAAAAAATTATGTTAAGTTTTTGTTAATATTAGCACTCATCTATTGACAGTGCTAACAATAGATGTTATATTGTGTTTGAACAAAGAAGAGGAAAGAAAAAAAGGAAAGCTTCTTCTTCTGTTTGGTTAGAGAGGCCGCCTACGTGGATGCGGGCGTGCGATTGCAGTCAATATGATTTTGTGAAAGGAGATATGACCTATGATGATGCACAACTTTTTTGGAGACAACCTGTTTGATGAAGACTGGACAGATACACCACTGGCCAGAGAGTACTTTGGTAAGGGAAATTTCCTTTACGGTAAGCACGCAAAGAATTTGATGAAAACAGATGTCAGAGAGACAGCAGACAGCTTTGAAGCAGATATTGACCTGCCCGGCTTTAAGAAGGATGAGATTCAGGTAAATCTGGAGCATGGCTATTTGACCGTTTCCGCAGAGAAACAGCAGGAGAACCACGAAGGCAAGGGCAAATATTTGCGGCAGGAGCGTTATTGCGGTAAAATCAGCCGGAGCTACTATGTGGGCGATATGCTGAAGGCAGAGGATATTAAGGCGAAATACGAGGACGGCACACTGACCGTCAGTCTGCCGAAGCAGCCGGTACACCCGATTGAACAGAAGGGTCGCATTGCAATCGAAGGTTAAGGCTTTGCGCGAGAGCGTAAGGCAAAAAGCAAAAAAATAAGCGAAAAAGGAAAGTCCGAAAGGACTTTCCTTTTTTTGCTGTTACTGTTATTTATCAAATTCACAGGCGATGGGCTGATTGTTTACAATCAGGATGATGCGATGCTCTCCGCTGCCGATGGTGCCGCACAAGCCCTTCCAATCCACGGTTTTTTCGATGGATTCGCCTGCGGGAATCGTTTCTGTGGTGTCACGCTTCCAGTCGGACACGCGCGTACCGATATTTTCTACCCAAGCGTCTTTCTTCCATTCTTCCAGATGAAATTCAACCGGGTCAAGCAGAATTTCCGCATCGGAGTTGTTGGTCAGGATGAAGGTTGCCTTAGAGGATTTTAGGGTGTCCTCTTTTAACGTTAGGGTGACACCGTCTATGGTGTTGACCTCGGTATATACGGTAGTATAATCGTTTCCGCAGCCGCCGAGCAGGAGCGCCAGAATTGCCAGTGCTGCAATCATCAAATGTTTCATGTGAAATATCCGTCCCTTCCTTTTTTCTGCTTTTTGCAAACAACAAGAGTATAGCATACTTTTTTTCTTTAGACAAGAATTGGTTTTTTATTGAAAAGGAAATAATTATGTGATAGGATAGAAAAATTTTATTAGCAGAGGCAGGTTTTCCTCGCTTCGCTTCGGAAACCCGTTGCGGCTACGCCGCCGGCTAGGGGGCTTCGCCCCCGAGGCATAACACTTCCCTCTTACTCCTCCGTTCAGCACTTTGCTCCGCAAAGTCGGCTTTGCCGCCGCCGTCTATCTTCGGCGTGCATGCCATCACCCAACCTAGCGGACATATATTTTTTATTGAAAAAGAAATAATTGTGTGATAGGATAAAAAAGGAAGGATTGCTGTTTGGCGGTTAGTCACTCTCCATAAAGGGGGTGACGCTTATGGTTACATACGAAGAGTTATTTACTTTTTGCTTAGTAATCATTGGAGTTATTTCCTTGTTTCAGAACAAGAAATAATGAAAAAGCCGCCTAACCTGAGAAGTTAGACGGCCTAACCCATGTTTTTGGACTAGCCGCCCAACCACAGGCAGCAATCCTTTTTCTATCTCTATTATGCACGGGTTGCGGGGAAAATGCAAGCTTTTTTTATTGAAAAGGAAATAATTGTGTGATAGGATAGAAAAATTTTATTAGCAGAGGCAGGTTTTCCTCGCTTCGCTTCGGAAACCCGTTGCGGCTACGCCGCCGGCTAGGGGGCTTCGCCCCCGAGGCATAACACTTCCCTCTTACTCCTCCGTTCAGCACTTTGCTCCGCAAAGTCGGCTTTGCCGCCGCCGTCTATCTTCGGCGTGCATGCCATCACCCAACCTAGCGGACATATATTTTTTATTGAAAAAGAAATAATTATGTGATAGGATAGAGCAAGGAAAAGGATTATTGCTTGGCGGTT
>CAVHYX010000029.1:0-31368 GCA_963640305.1 Sodaliphilus sp.
GTTGCCGCCCTTGACGGTTACGCCGTCACCAATCGCAATTTCCGGCTTTGTCGCACCTTCGTCCTCAGCAGCAATGCCGGGTGCGCCGTCCTGCTTGCCCTCGGCCGCATACCCGTTTCCGCCGATAATCTGACCGTTCGGCTCGGTGCTTGTAATATCCAGCTTTGTGCCGGGATGCTGTATCCCGCCATCCTTCACAAAATCCAAGCCGGGCTCAGCCGCATTATTTTCATCCGCGTCATTGCCCTGAATCGTTTTTCCGTGCAAATCCAGCGTAACGTCCTCCCAAGTATCGGGCACAGTAACCGTTTGATTTACGTCATTCTGCACATCAATCCGATAATTGCCCGTTTCGGGGTCGCGCGTTACTGTAACGCCATTATTAGAAGCTTTTTCTTTTATATCCGTGTTGCGCAGTCCGCTCTCTGCCTCCTGCGTCGTATCGACATTCGTCGTTGTTCCGTCGCCGAATTGCGCCGCAATCTCTGCCGCATCGACCAGAGAGGTGGTTACCGTTTTTACCTCGGTATTCCCGCTCTTGATGGTATACTCCGTGCCCTTTTCCAGATTTTCAAACACGCCACGACCGTTTTCATCTGTCGTAGTTGTTGCAACGAGAGCTCCCGCTGCATTATAGATTTCATACGTCGCATTCGGCTCATCCTCAAAGGTAAGGGTATACGCTGTTTTACCGACTACCTCAAAGCTATCCAGCGGCCACCACATCGCATATAGCGTTGTAATCGCTACCGAATCCTCGTCCACGCCCTGCCATACATAGGACGTGACAGTTTGGGTCTCGCCATTCTCGCCGCCTACAACGGGTTCCTCTGTCACAACCTTCTTGAAAAGCGTACTGTCTGTATTGACATTACCCTTGCTATCATAGACCTGTATGCCCGTCGGCTTGCCTCTTTCGTCGCTCTCCTTGCTTGTATAATAGCCCATAAAGCGATAGTCGCCTGCATCGCATGCCACACTCTTTTCCGCATCCGTCAGAGCCATAGCCGCATCCGTCGACTTTGTCTGCCCGATCTGCACCGTCTTGCCTGCCGCGATACCGCTTGCATCGTCGTGGTTGCTCTTAAAGAGCAGCTTTTCGGTAATATCAAAAGCAAGCTCATCGGTAGCCTCGTCCAAGGGCTCTACGCCGTTTGTCTGCCAGTCATCCCCGTACTCGCCGATGTTCGCATCCGCGTAAGAGATTTTGACCCAGCCCTTGCCGTCCTCGCCGCCGTAGATGTTTTCCTGCGCCTCATATTGATAGCTCGGTTCATCGCCCGACACAGCCTTGTCCTTCGTGACGGTACGCGTCATCGTCTTCTCGGCACCGTAGCTGTCCGTATAGGTATAGGTAACCGTTACGTCCGGCGTCAAGGTGTCGCCGGTATATGCCTGCTCATCCACTGTGAATGTGCAGTTTTCCTTATCCCAGATGGGGTAAACATTATCCTTGAATGTCAGCACCTTGTCCTTGTCGTAGCCGCCGGGATCCTCGCCATCCGCATATCCGCCGAATTCTACGCAGTAGCAAAGAGGATGCAGCCCTGTTGTTGTCCCCCCACTCAGGTTATAGCGATTGCTGATAAAAATATCATTGATTCCCTGTAGTTTCCTACCTAGCTGGTATCCATTGTAATATTGTAGACAGGTCTCGTATGTATCGATGTCAGCCCTATTAGCAGTTGCCAGCGAAGATCTCCGAACAGTAGTGTTTGTATAATCGACGCCATGGCAAAACATGTTTGGTTCACCATTGTCTTTTCTTTTAATTTTTCCATAAAGGCTTCCCAAGCTCGTTCCCTGCTCCGGGCCGTCCACCCAATACATAATCTCCATTACCTTCTCACTATCTGTCACGTATTTATTCAGAGTCAGCGCCTCTATTTTAACTTCCGAGGAATCTTCGTCATTCAGGTTGATCTGCTCCTTGCTGCCACCCTCCTGTTTCACTAGTAACGACGTTGCGCCCAGCCAAATGGGCTCGTTGTTTGTAATTCTGTTTAGAAACTCTAGCTCTTCGTTGCTTGTAGCTGTCGCCAAATACCCTCTCTTACCGCCAAGGATGTATTTGTGAGCGCTGTTTGCCGCCTGATCCCACCGCACATCTGCATCCACACGCAGGTAATAATGCCCGTTCGCGGAATTATAGGAGACCTGTGCGCTGTCCTCGTCGATGGCATCAAAGCCCTGGGTCGAGTTCATATCCACGGAAACCGCAACCTCTGCGCCGTCCTCCATACCCGTAAAAACCAGCCCCTTGATGTATCCCTCGACAGTTGCCTTACTGATGCTCTCATCAGAGGTTCCTGCCAAAAGAACAAGGGTCTGGTTCTGATTATCATTGATTTCGATTGTGTTGGCGGGCTTCTCCGTTGCCTCGTTCCTTGTTACCTCCGCGCCCTCCGGCACCGCAATCGTAATTGCGGAAGCGCCGCTTCCCGTAGCGAACGTTACCGTCGGATTCGGGAAGTAGAAGCCCTGCGTCGGGTCGCTCGGGTCGACGTAGACCGCGTCGCCCATCTCGATGCTCTCGGTCTCCTCCGCGAACGCCGCCGTCGGCAGCACGGAGAAAATCATGGCAAGTGTGAGTAGCCATGATAATATGTGCCTTTTCTTCTTCATATTTTTTGTTTCACTCCAATCTCTACTAAATTTCCCTTTGTTTGCAGCTCCTCATTTGTAGGTGGCCCCTTTGGTACGGCTGTCTTTCTCCTCCGCATAATGACGCACCCCTCCTTTCTCTCGCCGACCCCCGGAATATCTCAACGGAATATAGATTCTGTTGCTTTTTGGCGAAAAAAGGGCAAAAAAATAAGCCGAAAGGGCAAAAAATGCGTCCCTCGGCTTGCTTTTCGCTCGAATTTTGGAATTTTTTTGTTTTTTATCGAAATAATGGTTGCAGTTTTCGACTTTTTTTGCTAAAATAGTCGCAAATTGACATAGTTCGCACCGCAGAATGCAACAGAATCTATATTCTGTTGCTTTTTTTGGCGCCGTTCGGTCGCCCCTCGGCAGCTTATTTTTTCGCATAAAAAAAGGTGGCTGCAAGCTTTCTCGCACCCACCTTTTTATGTATCAGAGAATTACTTCACTTCGTTCACCAGCTCAGCACCCTCCAAGAATGCCTTTGCATTATCCATGGTGATCAGAGCCATCTGCTCCAGAGCCTCTTCTGTCAGGAATGCCTGATGTCCGGAGATAACAACCTTGTCGCTAGCCAGCAATCTGGACAGAGTCTTGTCGTGCTCCTTGAGGTTGCTTCTGTCCTCGAAGAAGTATTCATGCTCCTTCTCGCAAACGTCCATACCTACGCCGCGGAACTTGCCTGCCTCTACTGCGTCAGCCAGAGCCTCGGAATCAACCAGACCGCCACGTGCAACGTTGATGAAGATAACGCCGTCCTTCATCTTAGCGATTGCGTCCTTATCAACCATATGTCTTGTTGCGGGCATCAGAGGGCAGTGGATAGAGATTACATCGGAACGAGCATACAGCTCATCCAGAGTTACATATTCCAAACCCAGGTTGGGGTTGGGGAATGCATCGTAAGCGATGATGTTCATGCCGAAGCCCTTCAGAATGTTGATCATGCACTGACCGATTTTACCTGTACCGATGATACCTGCTGTCTTGCCGTACAGAGCGATACCCGTCAGACCTGCGATGTCGAAATTGAATTTTGTTGTTCTTGCGTAGGAAAGATGAGGCTTTCTGTTTACAGCCATCAGAAGCGCTGCGCCCTGCTCTGCTACGGACTGAGGAGAATAAGCGGGTACTCTCAAAACAGGCAGACCACATTCCTTTGCAACATCCAGATCAACACTGTCAAAGCCTGCGCAACGCAGCAGCAGAACCTTAATGCCCAGCTTTTTCAGCTCACGGATAACCTCTGCGGGAACCTCGTCGTTAACGAAAGAGCAAGTAGCGTCATGACCTGCTGCCAGATGAGCGGTTGCGGGGGTCAGTCTTTCGTTGAAGAAGGTGATTTCATAGCCATATTTTGCTGCTACGGGCTTAAAAGCATCTACCCAATAAGACTTTGTGTCAAAGAATGCAATTTTCATCGATATCTTCCTCCTAAAAATTAAAAAATTTGATAAGTGGATAGTAAAATTTTATAGCAAACAGAGCGATTCCTACGCATGAAATAGGAAATCTGCCTCACTCCGTTTGTTTTACTTTTAACAATATAATCCATCTTACGGTTTTTGTCAACTGATTTTCCGTAAAATCAGCAGTTTTGCCGAACCATTTTCCTCGAAACATAGAAAAAAACAACAGTTTCCGCAGAAGTTTCCTTCCTGATTTTTGGATATTCTGTTTTTTATCTATAATTTCCCAAAAACAGCTTCACAGCTGTACGATTTTTCAGTAAATAAAAAGAAAAACTCCCACAAAAGGAATTGGGAGTTTTTCCGTAAATTTTCTTTTTTCGGCGAACCGCCCCTTTGATCAATCGAAAAGCTGAGAAATCGAAACACCCTTATGGATGCAGTGGATGGCATCCGCAAAAATATCCGCAACGGAAACAATCGTAATCTTGTCAATCCTCTTCTCCTCCGGCAGCTCGATGGTATCCAAAACCAGCAGCTCCTTAATCACGGATTTCTCAATACGTTCCAGCGCAGGACCGCTCAAAACACCGTGGGTGCAGCAAGCGTCTACCTCAACCGCGCCTCTTTCCATCAGCGCATTGGCTGCGTTGGTGATGGTGCCCGCTGTGTCAATCATATCGTCAAGAAGAATTACCTTTTTGCCCTTGATGTCACCGATGATATTCATAACCTCGCTGACATTCGCTCTGGGTCTGCGTTTATCAATGATTGCAATGGGAATATTCAGCTTCTCCGCAAATTTTCTGACTCTTGTTACGCTACCCAAATCCGGAGAAACCGCAACAAAATCTCTTTCCAGCGCGTCGCCAAATTTCTTGATATAGAAATCTGTGAGCAGAGGACTGCCGACCAGATTGTCTACAGGGATATCAAAAAAGCCCTGAATCTGCGCGCAATGCAAATCCATCGTCAGCACGCGGCTTGCGCCGGCACTGGTCAGAATATTTGCAACCAGCTTGGCGCTGATGGGATCTCTCGCTCTTGCCTTTCTGTCCTGACGGGCATAGCCGTAATAGGGCATAACCGCCGTGATTCTCGCTGCGGAAGCACGCTTCATCGCGTCAATCATAATGAGCAGCTCCATCAGGTTATCGTTCACGGGATAAGATGTGGACTGAATGATAAATACATCCGCACCACGGATAGTTTCGTTGATTTTCACAGAAATTTCGCCGTCGCTGAACTTTTCCACTTCGCAATCACCCAGCTTCAAATTAAGCTTTTTTGCGATAGCCTCTGCCAGCGTCTTGTTGGAATTGCAGGCAAAAACCTTAATGTTGCTGATGCCGGAATTAAGCATTTGTTCGTCCCCCTATGGAAATATCGTTTTATAAGCACATACAACATTATGTTACACCGAACGCCCGTCAATTTCAACTGAAATTCGACAATTTTTTCAAATTATCCTTCCGTTCTTCTTTTCACCCAGTCTGCAAGCTCCTGCTGCCTTGCGCGGGCAATCGCCAGAGCATCCTCCGAAACATCCTTGGTAATCGTGGAGCCTGCGGCGATATACGCCCCCCGCTTCACCGTCACGGGCGCAACCAGATTTACATTGCAGCCGACAAAAACATGATCCTCAATCGTTGTGCGGTGTTTTTTCTTACCGTCATAATTGACCATGATGCTGCCGCAGCCGAAGTTGATTTTTTCGCCCGCATCGGTATCCCCGACATAGGAAAGATGCGGAATCTTTGTGCCATCGCCAATGCTGGAATTTTTCACCTCCACGAAATCGCCAACCTTGACCTTGTTGCCGATATGGCAGTTCGGGCGGATATATGCAAAGGGTCCTACGGTGGTTTCATTACCGATTTCAGATTCGATTGCAGTAGATGTCTGGAATTTCACGCCGTCGCCAAGCTTGGTATCTGTCAGCCTGGAATTAGGGCCGATTTCACAGCCGACACCGATTTTCGTGTTCCCCTCCAGCACACAACCGGGCAGAATCACCGTATCCATGCCAATTCTTACATCGTTGCCGATATAGGTGTTTTCCGGGTCAACAAGGGTCACTCCATTCTCCATGTGTCTGCGATTGATGCGGTTTTTCATGATTTTTGTTGCCTCCGCAAGCTGTATGCGGCTGTTTACGCCGGAAAATTCATCGGCATCCTTGGCAATCACCGCTTCCACCTTGCCGCCCGCCCGCAAAATCAATTCCAAGCAATCCGTCAGATAATATTCCCCTTGGGCATTATTGTTATTCAGCTTGCCCAGAGCCTCCTTCAGCTCTCTGCCGTTAAAAATATAGATGCCCGTATTGATTTCGTTAATCAGACGCTCCGTTTCTGTTGCGTCCTTATGCTCCACAATACGACAAAAGCCGCCATGATCGTCCCGCATAATGCGCCCGTAGCCCGAGGGGTCATCGATTTTGGAGGAAACCACGGTAACGCTGTGCCCCTCGGCGCGATGCACCTCGACCAGCTTTGTCAGCGTTTCCCCCGTAACCAGAGGGGTGTCCCCGTAAAGAATCAGCATATCGCTGTTTTCATCAATAAAATCGCCCGCCATCATCACAGCATGGCCGGTACCCTTCTGCTCCTCCTGCAAAGCAAAGGAAACGCCTTCCGCCTTGATGCCTGCCTTTACTTCCTCCGCCTTATGTCCAACAACAACGCAGATTTCCTCCGCGCCGCAAGCCTTTGCTGTGTCGATTACATAATCCGCCATGCTCTTATTCAAAATCTCATGAAGCACCTTGGGTTTGTTTGATTTCATGCGGGAGCCTTCGCCGGCTGCCAGAATAATTGCCTTCAACTGTCTCATTTATTTTTTCCTCCTGCGCCAAAAGGCAAAATATTTTTCAAGATATTGTATACATATGCTTTAGTATCGCATTTTTCCCTATAAAATTCAATATGCTCTTTTACTAAAAAATGATGCTGCCAAAGCAAAAAAGCAGTCGCAGAATCCTCCGATTCCCTGACTGCCTTTTTTATCCATAAGATAAATTATAATTTTGTACCTTTTTTCAGAACCGCCGGCTCCTCGGAAGAAACGCCAATCACCCGCTGCCCGTCGGAAAGCACCACATTTTTATCCAAAATAGCATTCTCCACCACGCAGTTTTCGCCAATATCGCAATTCTCCATCAAAATAGAATTCCGCACCACAGAGCCCTTGCCGACACGCACCCTGCGGAATATCACGGAATGCTCGACCTTCCCGTCAAAAATTGCACCGCTACCCACAATGGTATCTGTCACATCCGCACCGATATTATATTTTGCGGGCGGCTCATCCTTGGGCTTCGTTTCAATATAAGGGTACTCATTGATAAAATGATCCCGAATCTCCTTCTTCAAAAAATCCATATTCGCCGCAAAATACGCTGCCGTCCCCGTGCCAATGGTATTCCAATAGCCGTCATACGCATAGCCGTAAATTTTCAAGGTACGGATAAAACGAATGATAATATCCTTCACAAAATCGTACCTTCCCTCCGGAATCATCTGATTCAGAAGATTGATGAGCAGGTTACGGGAAATCACATAAATCCCCAGAGAAGCTAAGTCCGATTTCGGCTGCTCGGGTTTTTCTTCAAAATCCTCCAGACGGTGATCCGCATCCATCTGCAAAATACCGAATTTGGACAAATCCCGCCCCTGCATTTGCTGATAAACCACCGTAATATCTGCGTTCTTCTGTTTATGATATTCCAAAATACCGTTGTAATCCATTTTATACACGGAATCCCCCGATGCAATCACAACGTACTCCTCATTACTGCGCTTCAAAAAGGTCATATTCTGATAAATGGAATCTGCCGTCCCGCGAAACCATGTGGAGCCCTCGTTACTCGTATAGGGCGTGAATACAAAAAGCCCGCCCTGCTTTCTACCAAAATCCCACCATTTCGAGGAGGTCAGATGGTCGCGCAGGGAGCGGGAGTTATACTGTGTCAGCACAGCCACCTTCCCGATACCGCTATTGGACATATTGCTCAATGTAAAATCAATGGCACGGTAACAGCTGCCGATAGGCAGTGCAGCTGCGGCTCTTTGGTCGGTCAAAACGCCCAGCCTGCCATCGTTGTTTCCGCCTGCCAAAATAATGCCAATCGCCTTCATCCGTTACACCTCCCGCACAATCGTTTTTCCGCTTTGCAAGCTGCCGTTCGGATAATCTGCCGCAGTCGTCTCGCCGTAAATCACGCAATTCTTTCCCAAAACGACACCGTCCGGCACGCTGCTGTTCATCCCCAAAACCGTGATGCCCGTATGATAAATATTCGGCTTCTGCTCATTGGGAGCATCCTCCCCAACGCCCATCTGTACATGGCTGCCGATGCTGCATTTCTCATCCAGAATACAATGATCCACCAGGGTATTTTCGCCAATCGTTGTGCCTGCCATAATGATGGAATCTCGGACAACAGCACCCCGCCCCACCACAACATCGGGTCCGATGACAGAGCGGTAGACCTCGCCGTAAATCTCACAGCCGTCCGAAAGCAGCGCTTCCTCCGTGCGGGAGCCGGGTGCAGCATACTGCGGTGGCTGGTGGTCGCTATTCGTATAAATTTTCCAAAAATCCTCGTAGAGATTAAATTCCGGCAGTGTGCGGATTAAGTCCATATTGGACTCCCAATAGGACTGTATCGTACCGACATCCTTCCAATAGCCGTCAAACCGCCATGCATACATTGGTTGTCCCTCATCCAGCATTTTCGGGATGATATGCTTGCCGAAATCGCTGTCCGGATGGATGGAATTATCCTCGATCAAAGCATCTCTGAGCCTGTCCCATGTGAAAATATAAATCCCCATGGAAGCCAGATTGCTTTTCGGATTTTTCGGCTTTTCCTCGAATTCATAAATTTTATCCTCCTCACGGGTGTTCATAATCCCGAAGCGATTCGCCTCTTCCAAGGGAACCTCCATCACGGCAATGGTTGCCGCCGCGCCACGTTCCTTGTGGAAGGAAAGCATTTTGGAATAATCCATCTTATAAATATGATCTCCCGAAAGAATCAGCACATACTCCGGATTATTGCTGTCGATAAAATCAATATTCTGATAAATCGCATTTGCCGTACCGTTGAACCATTCGCCGGAGTCTCCGATTTTCACATGAGGCGCCAAAATCGTCACGCCGCCGTTTTTCTTATCCAAATCCCAAGGAATCCCAATACCGATGTGCTGGTTTAGGCGCAATGGCTGATACTGCGTCAACACGCCCACGGTATCCACTCCGGAGTTGATGCAGTTGCTCAAGGGAAAATCAATGATACGGTATCTCCCGCCATAAGCAACGGCAGGCTTTGCTACCTTCCGGGTCAGCACGCCCAAGCGGCTGCCCTGTCCTCCCGCCAATAGCATCGCAATCATTTCTTTTTTACGCATATTCCCCACCTCTGTTTTCTCAGGTTGCAGCTAATATCATACGGTAAAAGCAATGTTTTTACATACAAAATATTTGCGGTTATTCTACCATGTCCGCAGGAAAAGGAAGTAGCCATGCAGTGATTGGATATTTACTTTTCCAAAACATGGTGAGTAGGCTTCGCCTACGAACCGTAGAATCTGCTGTGCAAACAGCAGGCAGACGCTTTTGCGGCTGCACCACAAGCATAGCTTGCTTGTGGATATTATACCATAAGCATTCCTTATTGCAAAGCTTATCTGCAAACTCACAAGAAAAATTCTCTCCATGCTCCATAATCATTCTCCCCGCCGAAAAAGGTTTATTTCCGCTGCCTGCGGTATAAAATATAAGAAATGCAGTGGGAAAAACATTGCCTTTCCAAATTTAGTATACTATAATGGAATACAAAAAATGTGCAAAAAAGAGAAAAGTAAGCAAAACCCATTCCATAGAATTTGAGGCGATAAAATATGACAACCTTCAAAGAAAAACAGCGTGTGTATTTCATCGGCATCGGCGGTATCAGTATGTCCGGTCTGGCGGAAATCCTTGTACAAAAGGGCTGCATCGTTTCCGGCACGGACATCAAGCCCTCCTCCGTCACCGCGCATTTACAGAAAATCGGTATTCGGGTGAATTTCGGGCATCGCGCGGAAAATCTCACCGATGATGTGGATTTGGTGGTTTATACCGCTGCCATCCATCCGGATAATCCGGAATATCAGGCAGCCCTAAAAAAGCATATTCCCATGATGGATCGAGCTAGGCTGCTCGGCGAAATTATGTCGGAATACGAAAAATCCGTCGCCGTTTCCGGTACGCACGGCAAAACAACAACCACCTCTATGGTTTCCGAAATTCTGCTTGCCGCAAATGCTGACCCCACCATCACGGTCGGCGGCATCCTGCCCGCTATCGGCAGTAATCTGAAAATCGGTCATTCTCCTTATTTCGTAGCTGAGGCGTGTGAATATTTCGACAGCTTCCTGCAATTTTGCCCGCTGGTCGGCGTAATTCTGAATATAGAGGAGGACCATCTGGATTATTTCAAAAATCTTGCAAACATCCGCCATTCCTTCCACACCTTTGCAACGCGTATCCCCGCACAGGGCATGCTGATTCTGAATCGGGCGATTGAAAATACGGCAGAGCTGACAGAGGGCTTAGCCTGCGCCATAGAAACCTTCGGTCTTACGGATGATGCAGATTGGCAGGCAAGGCATATCGTACACGAGGCAGAGGGCAAAAATTCCTTTGATGTGTATTATAAAGGGACTCTGTTCGGAAATTTCCACCTAAATGTCCCCGGGGAGCATAATATCACCAATGCGCTGGCAGCCATTGCGGCGGCGCATTTTCTGGGCGCTTGCTCCACCGATTGCCAAAAGGGCTTACAGCATTTCACCGGCACGGAGCGCCGTTTCCAGAGAAAGGGAGAAAAAAACGGTGTCACTGTTATTGATGACTATGCCCATCACCCGACGGAAATCCAAGCAGCGCTGGCAGCAGCAAAAACAGTACAGCATCGCACCATATGGTGTGTATTTCAGCCACACACCTATTCCAGAACCAGAGATTTGTTTGAACAATTCGGCGAAGCCTTTGCCGATGCGGATGAAATCATCATTGCGGATATTTATGCTGCAAGAGAGAGCGATGACGGCACAGTCTCCGCTGCCATGCTTGCAGACAGAATTGCAAAAGCAGGCAAATCCGCGCGGTATATCGGGGATTTTGATGCCATCCGTGCATATCTGGAGCAAAACTGTAAGCCCGGCGACCTGCTTATGACCATTGGCGCAGGAGATGTACTCAAGATCGGTGAAGCATTCCTAAAAGATTAAAAGAAAGTTGAAACAAATAAAGACAGCGTTCTCCGTTTCATCTGAGAACGCCGTTTTTTCTTGCGCCTATTCCGGAAAAATCACAGTACCTTGCTGTGTCTCTCCCGTTTCACCTTCCTCTGCCTCTGTTGTGATAGCAGAACTTTGCTCCTCCTGCTTTTTGACCTGATGGTTGTAAACCAGAAGAAACAGTGCCAAAAACCAGCACACAATCCCCATATATCGCACAATTTTCGCGCCTTTTCTCATAGCAATCTTCCCCTCTCCAGCTCATTTATGATATGGCTCATTTCGCCGAATCCGCTCCGCGCGATAAACCTGCTCCAATAGAATCACGCGCATCATCTGATGCGGGAAGGTCATTTTGGAAAAGCTGAGCGCAAAATCCACCCGCCGCATCACCGCTGTGGAAAGCCCAAGAGAACCGCCGATGATAAACACAATATGGCTCACACCGCAAACCTCTTTTCGCTCCATAAACACCGCCAGCTCCTCCGAGGAAAGCATTTCCCCCTCCACTGCCAGCGCCACTGTAAAGGCATCCTCGCGCACATTTTTCAAAATCCGCTGTCCTTCCTTTTCCTTGACCTCTGCCACCTGCGCCTCGCTCATGCTTTCGGGTGCTTTTTCATCCGCCACTTCAATAATCTCCAGCTTCATATAACGGCTCAGCCGCTTACAATACTCCGCAATCGCCTCCCGCCAATAGCTTTCCTTTAATTTTCCTACACAAACAACCGTAACCCGCATACCAATCCTCCGTTACAGTTCTACCCTTACGCCGTTTTGAAAGCGGCTCGCCATGTCCATTTTGACCTGCGTACCAACTTGAATATGATTTCTTTGCAGAATTCCCTCTACCGTTTCGTAGGCAAGATGCGGGTTATTGTTTTCCTCGCTGAGATGCCCCAGAAAAACATATTTCATCCGTCCCGTCATAACCTCCACCAAAAGCTCCCCTGCCGTATGATTGGACAAATGCCCCTTCTCGCCCAAAATTCGCTGCTTCAAAGCTCGGGGATAGCTGCCACGCTTCAGCATTTCCACATCGTGATTCGCCTCTAAAAGCAGTAAATCGCTCTCTTCGATATTTTCCCGAATCGTATCCGTCACATGACCAATATCCGTCGCCAAAGTGATTTTCTTCCTTTCGGTAAAAACACTGTATCCCACCGGGTCTGCCGCATCATGCGGAATACGGAAGGGCTTCACACAAAGATCATTGATTGCACAAACCTCATCCCGATAAACAATGCGCCGGTTGCCGGGCGCAATGCGCCCAAGCTCCTTCTCCATGGCAGCCCAAGTATCCTCCGTCGCGAAAACAGGAATATCAAACCTGCGGGAAAGAATCCCCGCCCCCTTGATATGGTCGGTATGCTCATGGGTGATAAACAGCGCATCAATCCGGTCTCCCGTCAAGCCCAGGTTTGCTAAGCCCTCCTCAATTTTCTTGCCGCTGATGCCGGCATCAATCAATATTTTCGTATAATCCGTACCGATATATGTACAGTTGCCACCGCTGCCGCTGGCTATGGTACAAAATTCCATTCCCGCTTCTCCTCCTTCCCTGCCGTACGGTTTTCGAGAAAAGAGCCTCGGATGCACTCCGAAGCTCACAGTCTTCCTTTTTTATGATTCCTCTATACGGGTAATATCCGCGCCCATAGAGCGGAATTTTTCCTCGACGTCCTCATAGCCTCTATCGATATAACGCACCCCATCAATGGTCGTTTCGCCCTCTGCCGCCAAGCCTGCCAAAATCATCGCTGCACCCGCCCTGAGATCCGTTGCGGAAACCTCCGCACCACGAAAATGTTTAATGCCATGGATGGTCGCCATTCTGCCGTTAATCTCTACATCCGCACCCATTTTGCGCAGCTCGCACATATACTGATACCTGTTTTCCCAAACATTCTCCGTCAAAACGCTTGTACCGTTGCAAAGCGCCAAAAGCGTTGCAATCTGCGGCTGCAAATCCGTCGGAAAGCCAGGGTAGCTCATCGTTTTCACATTGGCGGCACGCAGAGGCTCATCTGCCATAACACGGATGGAATCCTCCCATTCCGCCACCTTAACATTCATCTCCTCCAGCTTCGCCGTCAAAGAATCCATATGCTTGGGAATAATGTTTTTTACCAAAATATCGCCGCCTGTAATCGCTGCCGCAATCATATAGGTTCCCGCCTCAATCTGGTCGGGAATGATGGTATATTGTGCACCGTGCAGCGCCGTAACGCCCTTAATACGAATCACATCCGTCCCTGCACCCTTGATATTCGCACCCATCATATTCAAATAGTTCGCCGTATCCACAACGTGCGGCTCCTTTGCCGCATTTTCAATGGTAGTCGTTCCCTCCGCCATAGTTGCCGCAAGCATGACGTTAATCGTTGCCCCAACGCTCACCTGATCCATATAGATGGAAGTACCGACCAGCTTATCCGCATAGGCCTTCACCATGCCCTCCTCCTCAATGACTGTTGCGCCTAAAGCGCGAAAGCCCTTCAGGTGCAAATCAATCGGGCGCTTGCCGAAATTACAGCCACCGGGCATGGCAACCTCCGCCTTTTTATACCGCGCCAAAAGCGCCCCTATGAGATAATAGGAGGCACGCATCTTCTGTACGCCTTCAAAGGTAGCCTGATAGCTGACACCCGCATCGCAGTTGATACGAAGGGTATGCTTATTCAAAAATTCACATTCACCGCCCATCTCGCGAATGGTATGGCAAATATTTTTCACATCCTCAATCCCGGGAAGATTCTCCAAAACGCTGACACCCGTCGCCATCACCGCTGCCGGAATCACCGCCACCGCCGCATTTTTCGCGCCGCTGATGCTGACCTCTCCGGTCAATCTTTTCCCGCCCTTTATCACTAATTTCTCCATACAAAAATTCATCCTTCCAATCGCATTCAAAGGACAAGCTATATCACCAAAACAGATGGGAAAACCCTCCCATACCGTAAAAAATAGTCATTTTTCTCTATATTTCGCCCCTATAACAGTAGAATTATATCATGAAACCACCGGAGTGAAAAGTGTTTTTTTCCAACGCCGTCCCTTTCAAAAGAACAGCATCCACCATTGGGTGTGTCCCCATAAAAAAATATGAAGAAAATGAAATAGCCGAAAGTCTGCGGATACAAGGAGGTTTCCCGAGAGTCTCCTTTGATAAAGGGAAAGAAAGTCCGCTACCAAGCAGTCTGCAACGGAGAACCGACACCGTAGCTTTCCGCATCTCAGAATTCAAGTTTTCTTATCCGGGCACACCTTTAGTATGATGCACGCTATTCTTTGTCCGGAGGCGGCAGACCTTCTATTCTGCTATCATTCGTTCCATCATCACCGTCCGACTTACCTCATCCCATGCCGTAGTCGCGGATAATTCATCCGCAACAAAGCGCACAGGCACAAATGTGCGGTCATGGATAATCGTTGGCGCAACGCCATATCTCTCCAGCACCTTCCCAATCGTCATTTGGATTTCCTTCCCGTCAATTGTTAAAACAACCGTCTGCGTCGCCTCGTTCCATGTCACCGTGCCGCCGAAGGCCTCCGTAATCAAACGAATCGGCACCATAGCTCTGTCATGCAAAATCAACGGTGCGGCATCCCCTGTCACAGTCCTGTCCCCGACCGTTGCCGTCAAGCTTGCAATCTGCATGGTAATCACCTGCTTCATCTGCACAGGTGCAGTCTGCCCGAGGGCTTCCTGCTCAGAAGTATGATCCTCCTCAGAGGTATGATCCTGCTCTTCCTGCACAAAAGCAGCCTCTATCGTCACGCCGCCCTCCGGCATCCGAAAAGTAAAGGTACCATCCTCCCGCTCCGCCAGCGTGACTGTCTCGCCGTTTTCATCCGTAACAGCGATGCGCCTTAATTCATAGCCCTTCTCTGCCTGCGGTGTCAGGATGATTTTTGTATCTGCCGTCGCCTCTGTCTCGCTGATTGCAATCGTGCCATGCTTGGTATCAAAAACCGTTGCCCGGTACAACGTTTCGTCAGAAGCGGAATTTTTTTTGTTTTTATAGTTGCAAACGGTACACCGCTTCCCCGCAAAATCATGCGAACCAAGCAGCTCTGCATCGCAAGTGCTGCATTGGCGTTGATGCTGCTCGGCATCTGTTTTCCATGCTCCCCAGCTATGCGTATGCACATCAGCAGTCAAATACATCTCTTGTGCGGATGCGTCATAGGAAATTTCCTTCCCCGCATCACTCAAAATATAGCGGCGGTAATCCTCCCCCGCGCCGGTCACAATTAAAACAGGAGTCTCAGCCGTAGGCACAGCATTGGTTGTCACACCAAGCTTCGCCCCGCTTCGCAATCCGCCTGCGCCAATGACCATCCTGCCTCCGACATCAAGCGCACAATTATCGGTCGTGTCGCCCTTCTGATTCCCCGTAATGCTTGCATTTCCGGAAACCGTAAAGGCAGAATTGCTGTTCACGGAGATGCCGCCACCCTTTTGGCTTGCCGTATTTTCACTGATTGCTCCGCCTGTCATCGTAAAGTCTGCGTTACCGGAAAGATATACGCCACCACCCTCGGTTTTCGCACGGTTTCCACTGATGATTCCGCCCTCCATCGCAAAGCTGCCATACACCCGCACGCCGCCACCGCTATAAGTATCCGCAGCATTTCCGCAAACCGTACCGCCATACATCGTGAAGCTTGCAAACGAACCCACCTGCACACCACTGCCCTGCGCCGCCGTATTTCCGCTGATTTCACCGCCATACAAAAGAAAAGTGCCGCCTTGCCCATCGTTATTGCTACCAACGTACACACCGCAACCTTTTTTGCCTTCTGCGTGTGTGATTTTACCGAATTTCTGTTCCGTATTCCCCTGCTTGCAGTCACAAAGCGTAAATGTTACGTAGTATTGCACCTTAATAGTATCCGTTTCCCAGCTTTCGCTCTGATTCATCCGAATGGTATGCCCGTTCAGGCAAAGCACTGTATTGTCCCCAGGTAACCAAGTGCTCGTTATCTCCACATCCGTTGTCAGATAGTACGCTCCCTCGTAATCCGGCAGCTTACTCGCATTGTCCCATGCTATCCAGCGATTGGGCTTCGTATGTCCCTCTGTGGTACAATCCGTTTCTCCGTAAAGGCAATGTGCTGTGTGCGTGATTGCCTGTGTCTCTGTCTCATCCTCCGCCCATGCTGTGCAGGGCAAAAGCCCCAGAAGCATCGTCAGTGCCAGAGCAATTCTTCCTCCTGCGTGCTTTCTCATTCTTCCCAGCCTCCCGTTTTATCTCTTTTTGCCATTTTACACCCTGCACAGAGATACGGTCAAGCACACGCCGCATAAAACCTTCTTACAGCTTCACCACCCTACATACATTGCCCTTTTCCGTAATCAAATCGCACAGTGTCTTGGGCGCCAACCAAATCGTTGCCCTATTGTCATTGGGATGCACGCCGATTTTCTCCTGCGCCATCAATTCCTCATCCAAAATGACAATCACCTTGTTTTCTACATCATTCCAAACCCCAAAGGGCGAAACCGCACCGGCTTTCAACCCCAGATATTTTTCCAATCTCTTCGCAGAAGCAAAACTCAGCCGATCCATCCCGAGGAGTGCTGCCAAATCCTTCAGACTCACCCTCTTTTCCTCCGGCATGGAAAGCAGAAAATGCGTTTTCCCCTTTGCATCGCGCAGAAAGAGATTTTTGCAAACAAAGCCCTTGTTCGTGATGCCGAGCGCATCCATCTCCTCCATGGTGAACACCGCAGGATGCTCCATTTTGTCATAAACAATCCCTTTTTTGTCCAGCAGATTCAAAATTTCTTTCCTGTAAAACATCTTCGTTTCCTCCCGTCTTCTCTTGCATAAGCCTTTGCCTTTACTTTTTTTGTATCTCGCTTTCACCACAACAAGACATCCGACAAGCAAGGCTGCCGGATGTCTTTCCATATCAAAGAGTGTGAACAAATATGAGTTGCATTTTTTATTAAATGGCAATCAGACTGCCGACTGCTACAACCAGCACCAAAATCGGTACCCAAAACAGAACGAATGGCTTCCACCAAGGTCTGACCTTGATGCGTTTTGCTCCCATATTGGATTCTTCCATATATGTTTGGAATCCCCATTTGAAAACAATGTAGAGACAAAGCACAACGCCCGCCCATGTCAACATGACATTACTGGAAATATAATCTGCCAAATCGAAGAAATTTTTCCCAAAAACGGTAATATCCGACCATACGCCATAAGACAGGATAACAGGGATATTCAAAAGAAATACGACACCCAGAGTGATAGCAATGGATTTCTTCTTATCAATCTTTGTGGCATCGGAAAATGCACCCGCAATCGCTTCGATAAACCCGATCCCCGTCAGACCTGCCGCAATCAGAACCAAAACAAAGAATACCGTGCCAAAGGCGCGTCCCATGGGCATCTGAGAAAACACCACAGGCATTGTCTTAAAAATTAGGCTCGCGCCCAAATCCGGCTCCATTCCCATGGCAAAAATGGCAGGAAACATACATAAGCCTGCGGTGATGGCAATAGCAGTATTGATTAGAATGATAACCAGAGAATCCCCCGGGATACTGCCCGTTTTCTCGTCCAGGAAGCTGCCGTATACAAAGGCAACTGCCATACCGACGCCCGTCGCAAAGAATACCTGCGATAACGCCATAAAAATTGTTTTTACCGTGATTTTGGAAATATCCGGCTTCAAAAACCAGACCAGCCCCTCCTTTGCGCCCTCCAGCGTACAGGAACGAATGGCAACAACTACCAGCATTACCAAAAGTGCCGGCATCAGAATCTTACAGTATTTCTCAATACCGTCCTTCAGCCCCTTCATAACGATATATCCCAAAAGTATCAGCATCACAATAGAAGCAACAGCAATGACCATAGGGCTTTGGGTCAGGGTATCATAAACAGCGGCAGAGCTTTCCACAGAAACGCCATTCAAGTCACCCTTCGCCGTTTTTACCACATAGGTCAGTACGAAACCGAGCAATACATTGTAATACGCCATAATAAACAGAGCGGAGCCGAGACTCAACCACCCAAAGGCAACCCAGGGACTGCCTTTCTTTGTAAGACGGCGCATCCCCTCAATGGGTGTGCTTTTTGCCTTACGCCCCAAAACCATTTCCGCTGTAAAAAGCGGCACGCCAACGATAATCGAAAGTATCAAATATACAAACACAAATGCACCACCGCCGTGTGTACCTGTCAAATAGGGAAATCTCCAAATGGAGCCAAATCCCACCGCAAAGCCTGCGGTCGCCATGATATAACCCAGCTTGCTTCCCCATGTTTCTCTTGCTTTTTCCATGCTGTTCCGCCTCCTTCCTTTTTCCGTCCTTCGCCCCTTTGCGGCTTTGGCGCAGGGTGTTTCACCCTACGCCGTCTGCCCGCAATATGTATAAACATTTATGGAGGGAAGGGTTACAGCTTCAGCTTGGTGCCAATACCCATTTCCAGTGCTTTCTTCAAAATAGCCTCGCCCATAACCAGGTCGTTTACGGAAATCCCGATATTGCTGCAAACAATCAGCTGTTCGGCATGATCGCGTCCTGCCTTAAGCCCCGCCAAAACCTCGCCTGTTTCGGCAACAACCTTAGGCAGACCGTCAGGGAAGTACCCCATACCCGCAAACAGCTCATGCTCCTCAATGCTATCAACGATATATTTATCTGCGTGCAGGGCAATTTCAGGATCCCAGAAGGTATTCAGGTCGCAGGGCAGGATGGTCTGACCCTTTCTGACCCATTCCTTCTTCGCAAGCTTCATCGGCTCTCTCACAATGAAGGTAGCGGAGCTGAGTACATCGCAGCTACGAACAACTTCTTCAATGCTCTTTGCCTTGATAATAGGAATCTTGACCTCATCCCTTACCTGTACAATCAGGTTATCCATGCTTTCGGGGAATTTATCATAGATATAAATACGCTCCAGATTTTTCAGTGTTTTTACAATATATCTGACATGACCAATGCCCTGTACGCCGCAGCCAAACATACCGAAGCTCTTTGCCTCGGGGTGCAGTGCACCTGCTGCCAATGCGGTTACGGCAGGTGTACGCATCGCGGTCAGCCATGTACAATCCATCACGGCAATAGGCACACCTGTTTCAATATCGTTCATAATCTGCAAGCCTGTTGTCTGAGGCAGATTAAATTCCTTGGGGTTTCTGGGGAAGCATTCAATCCACTTCATCCCACAAGCCAGATTGCCGGGTACATAAGCAGGCATCGCATGGAAGAAAACATCATCAAAGGGATGAATACCGATTTTTGCCGGCATCTCATATTCGTCCTTGCCATGTGCAACCAATGCCTGTCTGACCAAATCCAATGTCTCCTCTGTATTGGGTCCTACCTTCATGCAGTCCTCCTTTGTCAGCCAAAGGATTTCCTTTCCCAAATCCAGTTTCGTTTTCAAATATTCGTGATCCTTCTTAAAAGCTTCCAGTTGTTCCTTTGTTGCCTGATACATAAGATTCAACCTCCATTCAGATATAAAAAAATAATGTTTTTGAGTAGAAGTTCAAACAAATCTGCAGCTTTGTTTGGAAGTCCTCCTTCTGCGGGAGTAAAAAAACCACAAGCGGCTCCAACTCCTTACAAGCACAGCGTAAGGGTTGGAGCCGCTCCAATGTCAATACCTTTTTTCAATTTTCTTAAATTTTTTCGATTTTTTTCAAAATTTATTTCAATTTTACCTTAACTTCGCAGAGATAGCCGGAATTCAGATATTCAAATAGCTGCAAACCAATCTCATCTGCAATCACATATTCAGGCAAAATACCACGCTTGTCCAGCCACGCCAATAAGGCAGAAAAGTCTGCCTGTTGATTGACAACCTCCACTACAAAGCAGGCATAATCCCCCGCGGGCAATTTCGTCAGATAGGCGGGGTCAATTTTACGGATATCAAATGTAGATTTACTGAAGCGAATATATTCTCCTTTTTTCAAAAAACAATTCTCTCGAATTTTATCCTCCTGCAAAATAAAGCCATAATTCCTGCGGATGGAATGACTGTTCTCCGTCACCTGGTTGATGAGCTCCTGTAATTTTAGGTGATATGCCTGTGTATCCTCCTGATTATCTCCGTAGAGCACGACCCGCTCCGGTAAATATTTGATTCGGATTTCCCCCAAGGCAATGGTTTTTCGCATCCGCTCCTGCTGTGCAGAATACCAATCTACATCCTCAACGATTCTCTTGAAATATTCCCTCTTGCGAACAGCCTCCTCCCGCTGCTCATACAAAAGCTCCAGCACTTGTTTATTGTCATTCGTCCGAAGAATCTTTCTGATTTTTTCCAAAGGAATATCCAAGCTACGGCAGCAGTTGATAATATCAACGCTCCAAAACTGATCATAGGTATAGTATCTGTAATGGTTATTCGGGTCCACATACTTCGGCTTTAATAAATCAATTTTATCATAAAAGCGAAGGGTATCCTTGGAAACCCCTGTAATTTTGCTGACTTGTCCAACCGTGTATCCTTTTTCGGGCATCGCATTCTCTCCATTTCATGTCACGACAACAGGATTCCTGCCTTTTTCGGTTTTTGCTGTATCAAAGTCCGCTTCTTTCTGGTTTTAGTATAACAGCAGACCGACGCGCGCGCAAGCGCGTTTCGGAGGCACAATACCGGAATATATAAGATGAAATATAGCATACAAAAAAGAAGCCTTGAAAAGTCAAGGCTTCCGCACTGCATCGAAGCAATCCAAAATTCGAGACGGAAATCTCCTCCGGATTTGCATCTTTATATCACAAAACGAGATATTTTTGCACCATCCTTGTCGTTGAAAGGCATCCCCCTGCGCTGCCCTATGCAAGACGTTCCCTGCTTTGCTCTGTTTCTTGGATTTCCGAAAGTATTGATGCAAGCTCCGGTGCTTTTTTGCTTGTTTTAGAAAAGCAATTCCCCCGGGCGATAACCCTCGGGCAGCTCCTCCTCCTCTAAAAATTGAAAATTCTCATCCTGCAAAATCGGCAGAAACGCCGCAAAGGGCGGTCTGCTAAATTCGGAGCCGTAGCTACTTGCGCCGAACCAGCCGCCTTCCTTTCCCTTGAGATTGAGTCCGCGGGCAAACTTTGTGCGGTTGGAGCAGTCATGCACCGCAACATCCCAGCCCTCCTCATCCGCAATCTGCATCAGTCGAAGGGTCAGCGCTCTGCTCCAAACAGGCGAAACATACCCCTGTCGGTAGACATACATATTTTCCCCGTCATAATTTCGGATATTGTTGCCGTTTAGATGCAACTCCGCACAGTTCATAAAATCCACGCCCGTCGCCAGAATTTTTTCCTTCTTCTGCATAAATGCCTCGAAATATTCGGGCGTCATGGGCGTTTCAATCCCGACATATTTGATATACTTCTTCGCTGTCGCAATCGCCTCAATTACCTTGTCGGAGACATTGCTTGCGCCCAGATTGAACCGCAGCTCGTCCAGACCCGCCTCTCCCAGTGCCTTCATATTTTCCTCTGTCGCCAATGTGCCGTTGGTATACATATGCTGATAAATTCCCGCTTCGCGGAATTTTTTGATAACGCCGTAATATTTTTCTATCTCTACGAACGGCTCTAAATAAACATAGGAAATCCCCGTCGGCTTCTCCTGCACGGAAAGCAGCAGATCCAAATCTCGCTCATAAAACTTCGTTCCGCCAATCTCCCACATTCCCTCGCCTATGGGCATACAGTCCCCCAGTTCGCCGTAGTTGTAGCAGAATTTGCATTGAATGTTACATTTGTTGGTCTTGCGGATAGCGGTCAAGCCCGTCCCCGTCATGCAGGAAAGGCAACCCCTCGAAAATTTCTCCTCCGGCCCGACAAAATACGTTCTGCCGCCAATGGATTTCAAGCCCTTTATTTCCGCCATCAGTCCTTCGTTTCTCGCATCAATGGCATCCTCTATTTGTGCAAAGGTCGCATAAACCAACTCCATCTGCTTTGGCAACAGTTCTTCCTCCTCGTCCAGCTCGGCAAAAAAGGAAAACCACAGCAATGCGTCTTTTTTTGAAATCTTCATTCTTTTCTCCTCTGCTTCCTACAATTCCTCCGGAACCGCACCCGTCATTTCCTCCCATGCGCTTTTGGTAATTAGCACCCTTCGGGGCTTACTCCCCTCCTCTGGGCCGACAATCCCCTGCGCCTCCAATGCATCCATCAGCCTTGCCGCGCGGTTATAGCCGATGCGGAATTGCCGTTGCAGCATGGAAACGGATGCCTTTTCCTTTTCCAAAATCAAATCAACCGCCGGTGCAAAAAATTCATCCGCATCCTCCGACAAGCCGTCACTCTTGTCCGTCGCAGTAATTTGGTCGATAGTTTCCTGCGTATAGGTAGGCTTGCTGCTTTGCTTCAGGAAGGAGACAATCTCCTCTACCTCCTTATCCGTTACAAAGGCACCCTGTAAACGCGAGGGCTTGCTCTGCCCCGCAGGATAGAACAGCATATCGCCCTTACCCAGCAGCTTTTCCGCCCCGACCATATCCAAAATCGTGCGGGAATCTATGCCCGAGGATACGGCAAACGCCAATCGGGAGGGGATATTCGCTTTGATTACACCCGTAATCACATCCACAGAGGGACGCTGTGTGGCAATGATCAGGTGCATCCCCGCCGCACGCGCCATCTGCGCCAGACGGCAAATCGCGTCCTCGACCTCGCCGGGTGCCGCCATCATCAGATCTGCCAGTTCGTCAATGATAATCACAATCTGGTGCATTTTGCCCTTTTCGTCGCCCTTTTCCTCCATCATCTGATTAAAGCCCTTAATATCACGGACACCGTGTGCGGCAAAATCATTATATCTTTGCAGCATCTCCCGCACCGCCCAATGCAGTGCCATGGAGGCCTTTTTCGGGTCTGTCACAACAGGGATGAGCAAATGCGGAATCCCGTTATATACACTCAACTCCACCACCTTCGGATCAACCAAGAGCAGCTTGACCTCCTTCGGGCTTGCTTTATAGAGAATACTCGTAATCAGGGTATTGATACAGACAGATTTACCCGATCCGGTTGCCCCCGCAATCAAAAGATGTGGCATTTTAGCAATATCCGTCACCACGGGGTTGCCAGCAATGTCCTGCCCCAGCGCAAAGGCAAGCTTGGAAGGGTGCTGTCTGAAGGCATCGCTTTCCAAAATCGTCCGCATATAAACCGACTGCGTTTCCCGATTCGGCACCTCAATGCCGACTGCCGCCTTACCGGGGATAGGTGCCTCAATACGAATCCCGCTTGCCGCCAGATTCAAGGCAATATCATCCGCCAAATTTACAATTTTACTGACCTTAACCCCCTGACTGGGCGAAAGCTCATACCGTGTCACCGTAGGTCCCTTGCTGATTTGAATGACCTTCGCATCTACGCCAAAGCTCTTCAGTGTACTTTCCAGCTTTTTTGCGGTTTCAAACATCTCCGAGCGGTTTTTGCCCGTACTCTCCTGCGGATCCCGCGCCAAAAGCGTAATCGGCGGATACACATAAGGTATTTCCTCCTCCGGTTCTTCTATTTCTTTTGGTTCTTCTATTTCTTTTGGTTCTTCTATTTCTTTCGGTTCTTCTATTTCTTTCGGTTCTTCTATTTCTTTCGGTTCTTCTATTTCTTTCGGTTCTTCTATTTCTTTCGGTTCTTCTATTTCTTTCGGTTCTTCTATTTCTTTCGGTTCCTCCGCTTCCTCTGCCTCCTCAGCAAAATCCACAGATGTCTCTTCAAAGTCCTCCTTCAGCAAGGGCTCCTTCGGCTCCTCCGCAAAAATCTCCGCAAACAGCAAATCCTCCCCGGCAAATCCGCAATCCGCCGTAGTGTCCTCCTGTACCGCAACAGGCTCCACGACTTGCTCTGTCTCATCCTCCTGCGGTTCCTTTCTGCGCACTGCCACCTCTGCGCCGTTTTCCTTCACAAAATCAAAAATCGGCTCTCGTTTTTTCGTCTCCAATATCAGCGGATTTTTTCGGAATACGGTTTCCTGCACATAGGGCTTTTCCTCATCCTTCCTCTGCACCTCGATATTGAAATCCTCTTTGGAGTGCTTCCTGCGGCGTTCCTCCCGCTTCGCCGCGAGCTCCGCCTCCAGCTGCTCCTCTTGGCGAATCCGGTCTGCTTTATTTTTAATCCTTTCATTTTTCGCCCTCCGCCTTGCCTTGCAATGGGCATTCAGCTCTACAATAGCATAGAAAAAGGATTTTCCCGTCGCCATCACAACAGAAATAATGCCCGCCGCCAAAAGCAGGATACCGCTGCCCAGCGTATCCAGTGCGCAGTAGAGCGCGTTCCCAATCAGCCCGCCAAAAAGTCCACCGTTGGTAAACGCACCTTCACTGTAAAAAAGACCACAACGCGCAAAAAAGCCCATTCCTGGCGCTTGGATCGGATGCAAAAGCTGCGCCGCCGCCGCCACCGTCAGCAAAAACAGTCCCACACCAATGCCCCGTACCAACGGATGCTTCTTTTCCTCGCTTGCCAAAAGCCAAATACAATAAAGGATAACAAAAATCGGCAAGAATAAGCCGCCGATACCCAAAATCCCTTTGAAAAAGCTGCTGATGATGCCGCCGATTACACCCATTTTTTTCGTTAACAGACTGACAAAAACGACAATCGAAGCAACGATTATCAATATTAAAATAACCTCATCCAAAACACTGTCTCCAAAGCAGGCGGATTGCATAGGCAGCTTGGTCGTTTCCTTTTTTACCGCCGTTTCCCGCTTTGCACCACTGCTCGTTGTCTCCTTGACCGATGGTGCTTTTGCAGCTGCTTTGGCAGATTTTTTCCTGTTTTTCTGCTCCGCCAAATCTTTCACCTCATCTAACCTTCATACCCCGCAGATTTCCTTCGATACAACTTTATTCTAGCATAGATTTTCTCTGCGAGCAAATCTTAGCTCTCATCAAAATTACTCCTCCCCTATACCTGCGGACGCAGGGAAAGCACCGTTACCGTCCCCAAAATCAGTACAAAGCCAACCAAATCAATCGCTTGGAACCCTGCGTGTAAAAAGAGAAGCGATACTATGACCGCCGTAATCGGCTCAACCATGCCGAGCAGACTGCCCAAAAACGGCCCCACCAGACTGACCCCCTTCAAATACAGGGAAAAGGCAGCTGCTGTTCCAATGACGACCACCCCGGTCAGTGCCAATATCGTTTCCGTATCAAAGAGAACGGCATAGCTCCAAGGGCGCACAAGGGGCAGCATTACGATTCCTGCCACAAGCATCGCATAGCCCACAATGGCATATACGCCGTATTTTCGCAGCAAATCCCCCGAAAGCAGGTTATAAGCCGCCGCCCCTGCTGCTGCCGCCAAGCCAAAGAACAGCGCAAGCGGCGTTAGGCTCATGCTATGTATATCTCCGTGCGTGCTGAGCAAAAATACCCCAAAAATGGCGCAAAGCATCGCCATAACCTCGATTCGGTGCGGCAGACGCTTGCTCCGCAGGCATACAATGCCCAAAATCAATAGGGGTGATAATGCCTGCAAAACCGTTGCCGTCCCCGCATTGGAATATTGAATGGCAGCAAAATAGGTATACTGACAAATCAGCATACCAAAAACAGAAAAAAGCAGCAGACGCTTGGCGTCCTTGCCGTTTTTCCAAACATCGCCCATGTGTTTTTTCGTAATCAAAAAGCCGATGACCAGAAGCAGAAGGCCGGCCGCAAGCAGCCGAATCGAAACCAGCCATTCCGCCGTAACTCCCTTTTCCTGAAATAAATATTGTCCAAAGCAGCCGGAAAGCCCCCAGCACATTCCTCCTGCCAGTGTATAGCAAATTCCTGCCGTTCGTTTCGTCTTTGCCTGCTCCATTTTTTTCACCTCAATCAACAGAATACTATATTCGCTCCGCTTTTTCAACAAAAAAGAGGCACGAATGCTTCGATTCATACCTCTCGGAAAAGTCCCCAAAAAAATCAAATGGTATATCCCTGTGCCTTCAGCGCTGCAACCATTTCCTCGTAATGCGCCTTATTTCTTGTCTCCACCGTTACATTAACCACAACATTGCTGACCGCAACACCTCTTGCACGCCTGTCATGGTTGACATCCAGAATATTCGCGCCGGTCTGGGCAATGATTTGCAGCAGGCGAAGAAGCTGACCGGGCTTATCTGCCATCATAACGGAAAATTCCGCAATTCTGCCGTTTTCCTGCAATCCCTTATCAATGATTCTGTCCAATACATTTACATCCACATTGCCGCCGGATACCACGCAAACCACATTTTTGCCGACAATATCTATTTTATTTGTCATTGCTGCTGCAATGGAAACCGCACCTGCGCCCTCGGCTACCATTTTGTGCTTTTCCAAAAGCAACAGGATTGCAGAAGCAATTTCCGCCTCGGTAACGGTGACAACGCCGTCTACATATTGCATACAAGCCTCAAAGGTTAACGTCCCCGGCTCCTTTACCGCAATACCATCCGCCATCGTGGAAACACTTGCCAGCTTCTCGATTTTCTTATGCTCAAAGGATTGCTTCATAGAGGGCGCACCTGCCGCCTGTACGCCATAAACCTTGCAGTTGGGGTTGATGCTCTTGATGGCACAGGCAACACCGGAAATCAAACCGCCGCCACCGATGGGAACAAATACCACCTCGGCATCAGGCAGCTTATCCATAATCTCCAGACCAACCGTCCCCTGACCTGCCATAACATATTCATCATTAAAGGGGTGCAGGAAGGTGTAGCCCTTTTCCTTTTGCAGCTCCACTGCCTTTGCTGCCGCATCATCATATACGCCCGGCACCAGCACAACCTCCGCACCATAGTTCTTGGTTGCCTCCACCTTCGCCAAAGGTGCGCCCGCAGGCATACAAATAGTTGCCTGAATGCCCTTTTTTTGTGCCGCTAACGCAACGCCCTGCGCATGGTTTCCCGCGGAGCAGGCAATTACGCCCTTTGCAGCCTCCTCTTCTGTCAGATTGGCTGTTTTTACATAAGCCCCGCGCAGCTTAAAAGAGCCTGTCACCTGCATATTCTCGCACTTGATAAATACATTCGCATTCGGATTGATAAATGCGGATTCATACAAAGGGGTCACTCTCGCAACACCATCCAAGGTTTTTCTTGCCTCCTGAATCATCTCTAATGTCAGCATGGTTCGTCCTCCTATGTCTCATTTTGCATCTCTTTTTTGTTTTTTGTACAAGGACATCTATACATACTTGTCCTTCTCTCGAATACGCATAAATGATAGCACGCAAATATCTGTCCGTCAACCGCTATTTTTATTTTCCCCCGTGCTTTTGACGATTTTGTGAAATTCTCCGACAATTCCGCCCCATGTAAACAGATTTCCACGCCCCATCGGATACCGTCGTTTTTTGTTGTGCGTTTTTTCCATGAAAAAAGGTGTCCCTTCCAAAAAAAGAAGGGAACACCCGTGCCATGTTTTGGCTTACGCCGAAACTCCGTCGTTGCTCTTGCTGTTTTTGCGCTTACGTATCCGCTGCAAGGGCTGTCTGTTTTCATTATAAATATATTCCGGCTCTTTCTTATCATCCACCGTACCCTCGGTAATAATGCAGCGCTCCACGGTGGTTTCCGTCGGAATCTCATACATAATCGGGTTGATAAATTCCTCAACAATGGAACGCAATCCTCTTGCGCCGGTTTCCCGCTCCATCGCTTTTTTTGCAATGGCGCGCAAAGCGCCCTCCTGAAACTCCAGAATGACATCATCCAGCGCAAATAAATACTCATACTGCTTGGTCAGCGCATTCTTAGGCTCAGTCAAGATATGCACAAAGGCATCTTCATCTAGATTATCCAGCGTAACCACAACAGGCAGACGACCGATAAATTCCGGAATCAAGCCATATTTCAGCAAATCCTGCGGCATGAGGCTCTGCAAAAGCTCGTCATTTGTTTTATCCTGCTTGCTCTGTACCTCTGCACCGAATCCAATCACCTTATGCCCCATGCGGTTCTGGATGATTTTCTCAATGCCGCCGAAGGCACCGCCGCAGATAAAGAGAATGTTCGTCGTATCAATCTGGATAAACTCCTGATGGGGGTGCTTTCTGCCGCCCTGCGGCGGTACGCTTGCCACCGTCCCCTCCAAAATTTTCAACAACGCCTGCTGCACTCCCTCGCCGCTGACATCACGGGTGATGGATACATTTTCGCTCTTCTTCGTGATTTTGTCGATTTCATCAATATAAATGATGCCGCGCTCTGCCTTCTCAATATCATAATCTGCCGCTTGAATCAGCTTTAAGAGGATATTTTCCACATCCTCGCCAACATAGCCCGCTTCGGTCAGAGAGGTTGCATCCGCAATCGCAAAGGGCACCTGCAATACCTTTGCCAAGGTCTGCGCCAAAAGGGTTTTCCCCGTCCCCGTCGGTCCAACCAGAAGGATATTGCTCTTTTGCAGCTCCACGTCCTCCGCCTTCGTATCCATATAAATGCGCTTATAGTGGTTGTAAACCGCAACCGCCAAGGCTTGCTTTGCCCGATTCTGTCCGATGACATATTCGTCCAGCGTTGCCTTGATTTCCTTCGGCTTAGGTACTTGGAAAGCGGTATCTCGATTCGCCAGCACATCATATTCTTCATCAATAATATCCGAGCAAAGGTCAATGCATTCGTCGCAGATATATACATTCGGCCCTGCAATCAGCTTTTTCACCTGCTCCTGCGTTTTCCCGCAAAAGGAGCAGCGCAGCTTATTGGTATCTTCCGTTTTTCCCTGCATTTATTCTCTCTCCTTTGTCTGAGACTTCGTGATGACAGCATCAATCAAACCGTATGCCTTTGCCTCCTCTGCACTCATAAAGTTATCTCTTTCCGTATCTCGTTCCACTTCCTCCACCGGCTTGCCCGTATTCTCTGCCAAAATGCGGTTCAGCTTTTCCTTGACACGCAAAATATTTTCCGCATGGATACGAATATCTGTCGCCTGTCCTCTTGCACCGCCGCTGGGCTGATGAATCATCACCTCTGCATTGGGCAGAGCATATCTCTTGCCCTTCGCACCGCCTGCCAGAAGAAATGCGCCCATGCTTGCCGCCATGCCGATGCAAATAGTGGAAACATCCGGCTTGATATATTGCATGGTGTCATAAATCGCCATGCCTGCCGTAACGGAGCCACCGGGACTGTTGATGTAAAGATTGATGTCCCGTTCCGGATCCTCTGCCGCCAAAAATAAAAGCTGTGCCACAACCAGGCTTGCCGTTACATCGTTGACCTCCTCACCCAGAAAAATAATGCGATCCTTCAGTAATCTGGAATAAATATCATAGGAACGCTCCCCACGATTGGATTGCTCCACGACCATAGGTACCAAACTCATTACACTTCCTCCAATCCTGTATTATCTAAATAGGCACAGTCTCCTGTGCCTATTTGAAGTACAATATTGCTCTGACAGCATCCGGCTTATGCCTCTTTGATCACTGCACTATCCTCAATGACCTTCATGGCCGCTCTAACCAGCATATCCTGCCGCAAAGCGTTCTTGTCATCCTCCTGAATCATATCCAGCATGGTCTTGCCGTCTACGCCGTAGCTTTCGCCGTATTTGATAACCTCTGCATCCAAATCCTCATCGGAGATAACCAGATTCTCTGCCTTTGCGATCGCCTCCAGCATCAATCTCGCGTCTACACTCTTCATAGAGGTATCCTTGAAGGTTTCTCTCATAGTTTCCTCGTTGGTGCCCATGTACTGATAGTAAATATCCATGGAAAGACCTTGACGAACAATATTTTCTTCAAATTCTCTCATCATGCTGTCGATTTTATTATCATACATCACCTGTGGCACTTCCATTTTGCAGTTTGCAACCGCCGCATCCAGAAGCTTGTCTCCCTGCATCTGCTTTGCTTTCTCTGTTTTCTCTGCTGCCAGTTTAGCCAGAATATCTGCTTTGTATTCATCCAGCGTAGAGAATTCGGAAACATCCTCCGCAAATGCGTCGTTCAGCTCGGGCAGTTCCTTTGTGGTAATGCCATTCACCTTAATCGTGAATACGGCTGCCTTGCCTGCCAAATCAGGCGCATGGTAAGCCTCGGGGAAGGTAACGTTGATGTCAAATTCCTCGCCGATATTGTGACCAACGATTTGATCCTCAAAGCCCTCGATAAAGGAATGAGAGCCCAGCTCCAAATCAAAGCCCTCTGCCTTACCGCCATCAAAAGCAACGCCGTCCACAGATCCCAGATAGTCAATGTTCACCGCATCGCCCAACTGCGCCGCTCTGTCCGTTACCGCAACCTTTCTTGCATTCTGCTTCTGCACCTTCTCCAGTTCCTTCATAACATCCTCGTCTGTCACCTCTGCCGGAACCTTCTCTACCTCCAGCCCCTTATACTGACCCAGCTCAACCTCAGGCTTTACGGTTACATCACAGATAAACTTTGCACCCTTGCCGGACTGAATGTAGTCGATATCCAGAGTAGGCGCGGAAACAACATCCAAGCCCAATTCCTTGATTGCAGCCATATATTCGTCGGGGAAAATGTGATTGATTGCATCCTCATAGAAAAAGCCCTCGCCATACTGTGCCTCAATCAGTTTTCTGGGCACCTTGCCCTTTCTGAAGCCGGGCAAGGACAGATTGTTTTTATGCTTGTTGTAAGCAAAAGCCATACCCTTCTCCAGCACCTCTGCGCTCACCTCGAAGGAAAGCTTTACTGCCGTTTTGTCTTGATTCATTACTGTTGCGTTCATGATAAGAAGTTCCTCCTTAAAAAAGTCTGATAAAAACCTTGTTTTTCGATTCTCTTTCCGATGCCATTGCATTGCAGTACACAAAACTGCACAATCACAGTTGATTATATCACACCGGCTATCGAAAATCTATATGTAAATACAAATTTTCCTTCTCTTTTCAACAAAAAATACCACCAAGCCTCCCTCGATTCCACAAAAATTCTCGTTTCTGCCTCCTTTGCGCCGCAGGAATAAGAAAAAAATCGGCCTTGATTGTCCTCAAAACCGATTCCTACAAGCGCGAGACGAGATTCGAACTCGCGACCCTCGCCTTGGCAAGGCGATGCTCTA
>CAVHYX010000030.1:0-33690 GCA_963640305.1 Sodaliphilus sp.
TAAAAACAGAAATACCAAAGCTATCCATCTCCATTTTCCCGCAGGGATATGAAATGTCCCTGCACAGGAGGGTGTAGGGCAGTGCCCCACGGTTTTTTTACCTTCCGCAGCATTGCTTGTATTTCTTCCCGCTGCCGCAGGGGCAAGGGTCATTCCTGCCAATCTTCTCATCCGTCCGCCTCTTCGGCTGCTTCACCGCAGAGTCGTCTCGGTTGGTAAACGTGGGCTGTGTATTCTCCTCCCGCTTTACCTCTGTCTGGATACGCACGCGATACAGGATTTTTAACGTATCCTCCTGAATATGATTGCTCATTTCCTCAAACATATCGTAGGACACAAACTTATACTCCGTCAAAGGATCCCGCTGTGCATAGGCATGCAGTCCAATCCCCTGCCGCATCCGATCCATATCATCAATATGATCCATCCATTTCTGGTCAATCACACGCAGCATAACGACCCGTTCCAGCTCGCGCATCCGTTCTTCGCCCTCAGCCTGCTCCTGACCGATTTCCTTTTCCTTCATCTCGTAAAGCTGAAGCCCCAGCTTCGTCAGCGTATCCTTCAGCTTCTGCTTCGTCATCTGTGCCAGTGCGTCCTCCTTGATATTGACCCTCCCGACAGGGATAATTGCACCCATCGCCTCGCTGAATGCCGCCATATCCCATTCCTCCGGCAGCTGATCATCGCTCATGTGCGCATCCACTGTGCGTTCCACCACCGCGCCAATCATGCCGATAATGCTGTCTCTGAGGTTTTCGCCGTAAAGCACGCGCCTTCTCTCGCCATAAATGATTTCTCTCTGCTCATTCATCACCTGGTCATATTCCAGAAGGTGCTTACGAATGGCAAAGTTGTTGCCCTCCACCTTCTTCTGCGCATTTTCAATCGCCTTGGAAAGCATCCCCGCCTCAATGGGCTCGTCCTCCGTCATACCCATGGCATCAACCACCTTCATGGTCTTTTCGGAGCCGAACAGCCGCATCAAATCGTCCTCCAGAGAGATATAGAAACGGGATTCGCCCGGGTCGCCCTGCCGGCCGGAACGTCCGCGCAGCTGGTTATCAATACGTCTGGATTCGTGCCGCTCCGTGCCGATGATTTTTAAGCCGCCCAGCTCCGCAACGCCTTCGCCAAGCTTAATATCCGTACCACGACCTGCCATGTTGGTCGCAATCGTAACCGCACCCAGCTGCCCCGCCAAGGCAACGATTTCCGCCTCCTGCGCATGATATTTCGCATTCAAAACCTGATGCTTCACGCCCTCCATTTTCAGAAGCTTGCTCAGCGTTTCGGATTTCTCAATCGTCACCGTACCGACCAGCACCGGCTGCCCCTTTTCATGCGCCGCGATAATGTCCCGCACCACCGCGCGGAATTTTCCCGTCTCGGTACGATACACAAGGTCGTCCAAATCCTTTCTCTGTACGGGGCGATTCGTAGGAATCTCCACAACGTCCATCCCGTAGATGTTGCGGAATTCCTCCTCCTCCGTTTTCGCCGTACCGGTCATGCCGCATTTCTTCTTATATTTATTGAAGTAATTCTGGAAGGTAATCGTTGCCAGTGTTTTGCTTTCTCTGCGCACCTGCACATTTTCCTTCGCCTCAATTGCCTGATGCAGCCCATCGGAATAGCGTCTGCCGGGCATCATACGCCCCGTAAACTCATCCACAATCACGATTTCGCCCTCATGAATGACATAATCCTTATCCAGATGCATATTGTAGTTTGCCTTCAAGGCGTTGTTGATATAATGCTGTATCTCTAGGTTTTCCGGGTCGGAAAGGTTATCTATGGAGAAATATTTCTCCGCCTTTGCAATACCCTCCTGCGTCAGCACAACGGACTTTGCCTTCTCATCCAGAACAAAGTCGCCCTCCTCCTGAATTTCCTCCTTCAAAAGCGCATTCATCGCCTCATCCTCGTTCAGAATACGCCCCTTGGTCAGCCTCTTTACAAACAAATCGGCTACGCGATACAGGTCTGTGGACTTGGAACCGCTGCCGGAAATAATCAACGGCGTTCTCGCTTCATCAATCAGAACGGAGTCAACCTCGTCAATGATGGCATAATGCAAATCTCTCTGCACCATGTTTTCCTTGCGTACCACCATATTGTCCCGCAGATAATCAAAGCCGAATTCGTTGTTTGTCCCATAGGTAATATCGCAGGCATACGCCGCACGACGCTCCTCGCTGTCCATCCCGTTCAGGATACAGCCAACGCTCAGCCCCAAAAAGCGGAATACCTCGCCCATCCAGTCGGAGTCACGCTGCGCCAGATAGTCGTTGACCGTAACCACGTGTACGCCCTTGCCCTCCAAAGCATTCAGATAGGCAGGCAGCGTTGCCACCAGCGTTTTTCCTTCGCCCGTTTTCATCTCGGCAATGCGCCCCTGATGCATGACGATGCCGCCCATCAGCTGCACGGGGAAATGCTTCATGTTCAATACATTGGGGCGGGATGCCGCCTCTCTGACCACCGCATACGCCTCCGGCAAAATATCATCCAATGTCTCGCCATTTGCCAGGCGTTCCTTAAATTCCTGCGTTTTCCCTCTCAGCTCTTCATCCGAAAGGCTCTCGTATTGCGACCCTAATGCCTCGATTTTCGCCACGATTGGCTTGATCTTCTTAATTTCCTTTTCACTGTAGTTTCCGAATATTTTTTCCAAGAAACCCATTTTTTTGGTTCACCTCATTTTTTCTGTTCTCTCCTGCGCCAAAACTCAAAAGGCACACTTTTACATTATTACAGTATAGCAGAGAAATACCCCCGCACACAAGGAAAACTTGCGTATTTCGGGGGATGTTCAAAAAGTTTTAAGAAATCTTTATATAAATTCCATGTTTTTTCTCAATAACCCCGTTCCTCTGACGAAAAACAGCGCACTTTGTTCCGAGAAAGGGCTCGGGAAACTTGTTGCCCAAATGGAATCCGCAGAGGTGGCTTTGCCCACTCGAGGAAAACAGGAAGTCTCGAGGCTTTCAGCCGATGGAACTTATCTGTTTATTCTCCTTTTTCCCCAAGTCGAAATTCTGATTTCGACTTAATCTTCCAGCACTTATAGCACATCGGGCGATAGCTTTCGTTCCCGCCCAGAAGAAATTGCTCCCCATCGGTAACGACCCGCCCCTCCGCATCAATCCGTGCGTTCACCATCGCCTTGCCGCCGCAGGCACAGACCGTTTTCAGCTCCGTCACGGAATCCGCAAGCTCAAAAAGCCTTGCGCTCCCGGGGAACAGCTTTGTCCGAAAATCCGTCCGCAGTCCGAAGCAAAGCACCGGCACGTTATAGCAATCCACGATTTTCCTCAGCTGCTCTACCTGCAAGGGCTGTAAAAACTGCGCCTCATCCGCAATGATAACATCGTAAAATTCCCGTTCTCTGTCACGGAAGATTTCATATAAATCCATATCCTCTTCAATCGCATCCGCGGGCTGCTCCAGACCGATGCGGGAGTGTACCCGATCCACGCCGTAGCGCGTATCCGCCGCAGGCTTAATCAGCCAAACGCGCATCCCCTGTTCCTCGTAGTTAAATTTTGTGATGAGCGCCTGTGCCGATTTAGAGCTGCCCATCACGCCGTATCTGAAATATAATTTTGCCATATACAAAAACTCCTTTGCGTTTTTTCCTTCGCTCCTGCAAGGGCTGAAGACCTTGGGTGCTTCACTCCCAACGCCCCCCATGAGGGAGTCACCCCCTCGACCCGAGCTACAGAAACAAGTTCTTGTTTCTGTATTTTTTCATTTTAGAGGAAACCGTATGTCTTTCACTCCGCAAAAGCAAGTATTTGCTTTTGCAAAATAGCACGGTGCAGGGGATTCTCCCCTGCTTGGGTTTGAACCAACACCCCAAGGTCTTAACGCTGTTTTCGGTTATTGTATCATAATTCCTCCCCCTTGACGAGTGTCACACTCTCCAAAAATTCCTCCTCTTTTGACTTTCTTTTCTAAAAAAACAGGTGTATAATACCCGCAGAAGATAAAATGACAAAAATATAACAAAATTGGAGATGACGGTAGTGATTACGGATTTAACACAGGGCAATAGCAGAAAAATGCTCTGGACATTTTCGATTCCCATGCTTTTAAGTGTGGCATTCCAGCAACTTTATCAAATCGCAGACAGCGTCATTGCAGGGCGCTTCATCGGAGAGGATGCACTCGCGGCAGTCGGTGCGTCCCAGCCCATCACCATGATTTTCATGGCTGTTGCCGTCGGCAGTAATATCGGCTGTGCCGTTGTGGTTTCGCGTCTGTTTGGCGCAAAGCGCTTCGGCCTGCTAAAAACCGCCATCTGCACCATTTTCCTCACCTGCCTTGCCGTCAGCATCGCGCTAACCCTCGTCGGGCTTCTTTCGGATGATGCTATGCTGCGTATGATTCGCACCCCCGTAAATATTTTCTCCGATGCCTCCCTCTACCTCAAAATCTATATCTATGGCTTCGTTTTTCTTTATTTATATAATGTCTGCAACGGTATTTTCACCTCACTCGGAGATAGCCGCACGCCCTTGTATTTCCTCATCGGCTCCTCCATCGGCAATGTCGTTTTAGACCTGCTTTTTGTTGTCTGCTTCCGCATGGGCGTTGCCGGTGTCGCCTGGGCAACCTTCGCCGCACAGGGTATCGCCTCCGTGCTCGCCTTTTGCACCCTTCTCCATCGTCTCAGGCAGCTCCAAAGCAGCGAAAGCTATGCCAAATTTTCCCTGCCTATGCTGGCACAGGTGACAATCGTCGCCGTCCCCAGTATTTTGCAGCAATGCTTTGTCTCCGTCGGTAATCTTTTCGTGCAGTCCGCCGTAAACAGCTACGGCTCCGCCGTAATCGCCGGCTTTTCCGCCTGCAGCAAGCTGAATACCTTTTCCGTCACCTGCATGACCACGCTTTCCAACGGCCTCTCTTCCTTCACTGCGCAAAATCTCGGCGCAGGAAAAGAGGAACGGATTGCGGAGGGCTTCCGCGCAGGGACGCTTCTCGGTATCTTGGTTTGCGTCCCTTTTTTCCTCTTCTATTTCTTCTTCGGTCGTACTGCCATGGGTCTTTTTCTGAATGAAAGCAGCGCCGCCGCCATTCAAGCCGGCGTAGATTATATGCACATCGTTACACCCTTCTATTTTGTGGTAACAATCAAAGTCATGTGCGACGGCGTGCTGCGCGGCGGCAGCGCCATGCTGTACTTTATGACCACCACCTTCACCGATTTGCTCCTGCGCGTCGTTCTGGCGTTTCTGTTCGCAAAGGGGCTCGGCCTCGGCGCTACGGGCATCTGGCTGGCATGGCCCTTCGGCTGGACACTTTCCACCCTGCTCTCCGTTTTCTTCTATCGCCTGAAGCCCTGGAAAAAACAAACCCTCTGATGCTGCAAAAACGCTCCCGCTATGGTGCAATAATTATAAAAACTTTGGGGCATTGCCCTCAATACCCACACAATGGCATCATGCCCTTGACCCAAGCTTGCAGAACCATATCCATGGTTCTGTGAGTAAAAACACAGGAACTATGGGAATCGTAAAGGCAATACATTGCCTTTGCAAATGGGGGGTGCAGGGGAATGATTCCCCTGCCGGGAGGATTGCGGGTCCTAAGTCTTTACGGTTATGGTATTATCCCAATCAGAAAACAAAAAAGAGTGAATCCCTTTTTGTATGGAGAACTTCACTCTTTTTTATATCTCCGTGGACAGTTCGCTGATTTTTCCTTCGCTCTAACCCATGATATTTCCCCTCCGCACATGCTCCTCCAACAGCTCGCGCGTATAGTCCCAAATTTCCGCCGAGCCCAACTTCGTCTTCTCCTGTCTCCCCCAAACCTGACCACGGTCGACGCCATGCCGCCGCCAATCCCCCCCGTCGTTGGCATTGTTTAGCAAAAACGGCTGAAAATTATCCATGGCGTGTGCAAAATGCGCCTCCGCCGTTTCGTTTCTTTCAAATTCCTCGAATAAGCCCCGCAGCTCGTCCCGCTGGTCATCCGGCAAAATGCCGAAGATACGCGCCGCCGCCTTTTTCTCCCGCTCCGCCTGCGTGGCAAGCCCCACCGCGTCATAGGCATAGGTATCCCCCGCATCAATCTCCACAATATCATGGATGAGCGCCATCATCATGGTTTTCGCAAGGTCGAATTCCTCGTTCGCGTATTCCCGCAAAAGATAAACCATTATCGCCATATGCCATGCGTGCTCCGCATCATTCTCCCGTCTGCCCCCGCCGCTCAAATGCGTCTGTCTGAGAATGTTCTTCTCCTTGTCTGCCTCCAAAACAAACGCAACCTGCTTTGCAAATCGTTCCCGATTCATATTCTTCCCCTCTCACAAGAAAAGCCTCAGACCCCGCAGGGTCTAAGGCGGATTTTTCTCCTTGCCATATCAATACTCAGGCTCAATCAACCCATAAGTACCGTTCTTCCTCTTGTAAACCACATTGATTTCATCCGTTTCCCCGTTGCGGAAGACAAAAAAGCTATGCCCGATCAATTCCATCTCCATCACAGCTTCCTCCGCATCCATAGGCTTTACATCGAATCGCTTGATTTTCTCGATTTTTACCGATTCCTCGCCCTCCAGATCCTCCTCAGGGATCAGGATTGCCGCATATTCTGCCGCATAAGCCTCCGCACCGCCTCTGATTTTCGTGCGCATCCGCTTTTTATAACGAACGACCTGCCCCTCCAGAATATCCACCGCTTTGTCTATCGCAGCCGTCATATCCGCATCCTGTACCTCCGCGCGGGCAATTCTCGTATACATCGGAATTGTCACCTCGACCGTAGCAGCCTGCTTCTCCACGCTCAGAGTAATCGTTGCCTCCGTATCCTCGGGGAAGAGCTTGGCGATTCTGTCCATCTTTCTTTCGATTGCTTCCTTTGTTTTGTCCCATACATCAATATTTTTTCCGATAATGTTGTAACGCATAAGAACAGCTCCTTTCCGGATTCCCGCTAAAGAATCGGGAATCAAAAAACATATATCCGCACGGCGGTGTGCATTGCTTTTCCTCCGCGCAGTATTGCTTCCATATCGGTTTAATTCTGCGTTTTTTCAAAAATTCCTTCTTCCTTTTCAAAAAACATGATGAAATTTGCAAAAAAATTTTTTGTGCGATTTTCATTTATTGGTTTCCATAATTTTGTTACCACGTAACGGCATTTTTTCCTAAAAACAGAAAAACGGCTGATTTTCAAGTCTTCCAGAAAACCGCAAAAACCATATTTTTTCTCTTTTTTCCCACAGACCGTCCATAAATGGACTGTGGATATTGTGAATAACTTTGTGGAAAACTCACTTTTTCGCCCTTTTCACTGTGGACAAACCCCGCAATTTCTCCACAATTTCCACAGAACCTCTTCTCTGTTTATATCGTCCATTACTTTACATAACGCAAATTGTACACAGCATAAAAAAGATTGCGACAAACCCTCTGCCGCAATCCCGCTTCTTCATTCCTTTATTTTTTTGAAAAAACCCTCAGACTCCCGCCTCTGCCAAGGTAGCCTGATATACCTCCTTTGTTTTCTCATCATAGCAAATGAAAATCACCTGCTCCATGGTAGCATTCGTTTCCAGAAAATGCAGAACCTCCCGCACAGCAATTTTCGCCGCCAAGTCTACGGGAAAACGGTATACCCCCGTACTGATGGAAGGGAACGCAATGCTCTTAATGCCGTGTGCCTCTGCCAGCGCCAGACAATTTCGGTAGCAATTTGCCAGAAGATCCTCCTCGCCCCATTTGCCGCCACGCCAGATGGGACCGGGCGTATGGATGACATAGCTTGCCTTAAGCTTATAGCCCCCTGTCAGCCTTGCCTCGCCGGTAGGACAGCCGTGCAGGGTTTGACACTCCGCTAAAAGCCCCGGTCCCGCCGCCCGATTGATGGCACCGTCCACGCCGCCGCCGCCCAAAAGAGATGTATTGGCAGCATTGACAATCGCCTCTGTTTTCGCCTTTGCAATATCACCTTTCACGATAGACAAGCGTTTCATATCGCAATCCCCCTTTGTCAGATTCCCTTGTCCCATCATTTTAGCCTCTTTCCCAAAATTCGTAAAGCCGTTTTTTGAAAAAACCATGATTTTTTCTGACAATTCCCCTTTTTCTCTCAAAAAAGCCGAAGAAGGGTGCGCCCCCTTCCTCGGCTTTTCCGTTCTATTCCTCTTTTTCTCTTTCTATTCCTCTTTTTCCAAATAACCTGTAGGATTCTGCGGCTCTCCGTTTTCCTCCATGGCAAAATCCAAATGCGTCCCCAGCGCCACACCGTATTTCGTTGGTGCCGCAACTGCGCCGATGGTCTGCCCCTGTGTTACACTATCTCCTTCCTTGACTGCTACGGCATCTGCAAGCTGACCGTATGTAGTCAGCTGATTCTCGCCGTGTGCAATCGTCACCACGTTGCCCGCTCGTGCGTCCTTCTTTACCTCCCGCACCACGCCGTCTGCCGCAGCCTGTACCTCCGCTCCCTGCTCTGCGGCAAGGCAAACGGTTGTATTCGTACGGTATTGTGCCAGCGTCGGGTCATAAATGGCGCGGTCACTGCTGTAGGGCAAAACAATTTCCGCTTCCCCCGCCAGAGGCGATGCAAAACGGATTTCCGCCGTTTTCTTCGTCTCCGTCACAGGCTCCGTTTCCTGCTGTGTCATCTTTTCTTTTTGCGCCTCCTTGGCAATGCGTGCCGTCTCGATTGTTTCGCTCTGCACCGCCGTAACGGTCGTCTCTGTGCTTGTCTCGGCGCTCGTCCGCCCCGGCAAAAACGCCCGATAGGTGACGCCCGCTCCCACCGCCAAAAGGCATAGGCAGGCAGAAACAGCAAGCCCCTGCATACGGCGGGCTGTTCTTCTTTCCTTTCTGTTCATATCCTTCACACCTCCAAGGCTATTGTTACCAAGGCGTGCGTATTTTATTCGAGAATCGAAAAGGATATGCCCGTATAGTAATGCCGCAAAATTTCATGATAGCTCTTTCCCTTTTTGGCCAAAAAAGCCGCACCGTATTGGCTCATGCCCGCCCCGTGTCCGTAGCCGTGGACGGTAAAGCTATAGCCGTCCCCCTCCTCCGCAATCGTAAAATTCGCGCTGCGCAGTCCCAAAAGCTGCCGGATTTCCCCGCCGGAAAAACATTTCTCTCCCGCCTGCACCTCCGCAACATACCCCGCCTCCGTACGGCTTTTGATGAAAAGGGCAGCTCCCTCCGCAATCCCCAGCCGCTCCGCCAATTCCCCTTTGGAAAGCGTAACCATGCTTTCGTTGCCCGGGGCCCCTCTATCATCGCTGCTGTCCACACTGCGCAAATAAGGCAACGCCTCCTGCCAGACATTTTCCGCCGCCTCCGTCCTGCCTCCGCTTTGCGCGTGAAAGGCGGCAAGAATCGGCTCCCCGTCATATACCATAATTTCCCCCGCCGTTGCACGCACTGCCGCCTGTATTTTTTCCGCATACACAGCATAGCTCTCGCCCCATTTTTCCTCTTGCTCCTCGCGGGAAAGGTATGCCTGTCCCACATCATAAAGCACAGAATCGCTCCCCGCCTCCCGCATCTGCCGCACCTGATAGGTTCTCGCGGCAACTGCCTGTGCCTTGAGCGCTTCCTCGGGGAAGGCTGCCGGCATCTCCGCCGCAACCACCCCCGTCACATATTCCTCTAATTCAGAGTCCAAGGGCGCAAGCTCCGCCAAGCCATACAGTGCCTTCGCCTCCTGCGGCAATTCCTCCCTCTTCAGCCCGCCGCAAAGCAACGTCAGCAAAAGCGGTACAAAAAGCACCGCCGCCAAAATATAAAACAATATGCGGACAAAGCATTTTTTCATGCAGACACATCCCCTCTTGCAAAGATATGCCCCGCACCCTTGCAAAATGCGCCAAATAAAAAAGCCTTAGGTATCTCCCTAAGACCTTTGCCTCTCTCTAGGGCAAGCCAAGCTCCCGCCTTCCGCTTAATATTATAAGAACCAAAACAGCCAAATGCCAAAAAGCAACGCCGGTATCTGTATGAGTAAGCCCCCTACGAAATATTTCCTATCCCGTCGACGCACCCGCTTACAAAAATCGGGATTCTGCGGCTCCGTAAAATAAAGTCCGCCCAAAATACCCGTCCGAATTTGCAGCCGCAGGCTCTTTTCTCGCCGCAGCATCGCATAGGTACGGCGCGTCAGTTGAAAATGGTAGGTAACGCCGTTGTGGATTCCCTCCAGAAAGCAGCCCTGCTTTGCGACCTTCTCCGCACCGCTTTCGTGCGTCAAAAAGCAGCGGCAGGAAAGCAACACCAGCTCCCGCTCCTTCCACGCAATACGATCAATGGCGGTATATGCCATCTCCGTATAAAATCGGTTCAACAGCAAAAGCAGAATCGTCACCAAAAGCATCCGCAGATAGGGCATGGTTTCGCTGCCCCAGCCCTGCAAATTCAGGAAATACCCCTGTATCTGCGCCTGCGCCACGCTGTAAAACAGCAGCAAAAACAACAGGACATATAAGAGCCGGAAAAGCATGGGACGCTTTCTCCTCTGCTTAATATTCCAACCGCAAATGTCGCTTAAGCCCCTGCGGCACAGCAAAAACATCCCGAAGCAGATTAAAACCATCAACCCGTTGACCTGCATTCCCGCCCGAAAGCGAACCGCCATGGCAAGAACAGGCAAAAGCCAGCCGGCTAAAATCCCCCAGCCAACCCTGCCCGTTTCTACGGTCAGGAATAAGCACCAATATATGATGATCCATGTGACCAAGCCCAACCATGCCATGCTACCCTGCTCCTTTTTTTCCGTCAAATACCGCGGAATACATCCGGACGGAATTGACTCCTTTGTCTGCTCGTTTCGATTTGTGCCAAAATCTTATCTCTGTCTCCGTTTAATGTGCCGCCCAGCGGAATATAATTCGAGGCGTGATTGGAGCGGAACATCGTTCCCTCCGCGTCCACACTGCGGATGAAAAGCTCCGTTTCATCCAGAACCTCATGCGGCGTCAACAGCTCAATTTCTCCTTTTTGATGGCTCTCATACATCTCCGTGCCGGGCTCCAGCATCAGCGTCAAAAAGCCGACATATTCCGGCTTAATGGCAGAAATGACCGTAGCGCTGCCCAGTGCGTGCTCCCGCCAGAGCGCCTTGCCACCCAAGCCGGAGATAACCGTCATGGAAAGAATCATGCCCGCCTCGCGCACCTTCTTTCCCGCCTCTATCATTTCCGCAGCGTTCACGCCCTTTTTCACCGCCTGCAAAACCGCATCCGAGCCGCTTTCCAGTCCCATATAAACCATATCCAGACCCGCCTCGTGCAGCCGTCTGAGCTCCTCCGGCGTTTTGTGCAAAATATCCTTCGGCGCGCCATATACGGAAATGCGCTCCACCTCAGGGAAAATCTCCTTGCATTTCGCAATAATATATAAAAGCTCCTCCGTCTTTACAATCAGCGCATCGCCGTCCGCCAAAAAAATGCGTCGAATCGGAATACGGTTATAATACCTCCGTGCCATCTCCAAATCCTCCACAACCTCCTCCAAAGGACGGATGCGGAATTTTTTATCCTTATACATATTACAGAAGGTGCAGGTATTTCTTGCGCAACCAATCGTCAGCTGAATAATTAAGCTGCCCGCCTCGCTGGGCGGTCTGTATACAGTGCCTTCGTATCTCATACACTCTCTCCTTTCCTTCCCGCTTCGCAGGAATCTATCTTTCCTATTATACAAGGCGATGCACCGTTTTATCAATACCAAATTCTTTCTCGTTGACAATCCGTCGAATTTTGTCTATAATGAAACCTGTATTTTTGAGAATGTCCTTGTTCGGCGATCCGCAGGCAGGAAGGCAAAAAGGTCAGAATGACGCACCTTTTACGGTCGTTGCTCTGTTTTTTTCGGTCATCCTCTCTTCGGAAAGCCGCTCGGCGGAGAGGCGGGAAACTGCCTATGCAGTCACACCCATTCTTCCCGTCCCTCCAAAGCGACAGCATCGGCATAATCAAAAAATATGGCGGCAGTGTTCCGGCACTGTTGCCTTTTTTTGTCGCTTTTCCCAAAAAACCTTAAAACCTTTGAGGCCTTTGCTCTCAAACTCCCACAAGGGAATGATTCCCCCTGACCCCCATTTGCAAAAGCAAAGCCTTGCTTTGGCAGAACAAAAATATAAGGCTTCCTCTCAATAAAAAACAGAGAAAGCCCTATTTTAATATTCCCATTCGCAGAAGCATGGGTATGCTTCTGCATATCAGGTCAATGGCATGATGTCCTTTGCGGGGTGGTGGGGCAGAGCCCCACGGTCTTGTGTCTGCACCCCTAAATCCTTGTTTTTGCGGAAGAAGCAAAAACGGATGCACCCCCTGTCTGTTTGACAGATGACACATCCGTTAGCGGGAGGGATTCTGTTTTTTTCTCTCCCTTTTTCTTACTTTCTCGCCTTATCGCTCCGTTCTCTCATCGTCTTGTTGGCGCTTGCCACAACTTTTTCGGAGAGCGTCTTTTTCTTCTTATCCTCCAGATTCATGCCCGTGATGCCGACAATATACATCCCTGCCAAATCCACCTTAACATTCTTCTTCACCGGCAATACCTGATAAACCGGCTTATCACACATCAGCGTAACAATCTGCGGGCCCACCTTTGCGCGAATCAGGTTCGTCTTACGCATCCTAGCAGATTTCGGCATCTGCTCATACACCGCCTTCGGCATATTCGAGGCAGAGGGTCGCTCCTGTCTCTTGTCAATAACAAAAATCTGCACCGTCGTACGGTTCTGCTCAATAAAATCCTGCGCTTGAATCATTTTCTTCATGCCTCTTTTGTTCAGGTAATACATCCCTGCACAAAGCAGCGCCACAACAACCAAAACAATAATCAAAACATCAGAAATGTTCAAAATATTTCCTCCTTTAACCGTACCGCTATTCCAAATGCACAAGGCATTGTACTCTTTTTTGCTCAAAAATTCTCTATGACCCTATCATTCTACCATCATTTTGCGCTTTAGGGAAGATAAAATCTTCATTTTTTTCGATTTTTTCCGTTGAACGCTTCTTGCAACCGGAGCAAAAAGTATAGTACAATACCCGAAAAGGCCTTGGGAGCAAAGCTCCAAGTTTTGAACCCCAAGGTCTTGAGGTTTGGTTTATCCGTCACAATTCGAAAGGAGGCTCCCCGAATGGGTACCATATGGCATTGGATTGCATTGATTGCCGTGGGCGTTTTAATTGCCAATGTAATCCTCTCCGGCGTTGTCGTTTTCTTTGAACGCAGAAACCCCGCCAGCACATGGGCATGGCTTTTGGTGCTGCTGTTCATCCCGATTTTGGGATTTTTCATCTATATGGTGTTTGGGCGAAACAGCAAGCGGGAAAAAATGTTTCGGGAAAAGGCAAACTATGATAAAGAGGTATACTATAAATATCTATTTCAGGATGTCCATTCCGCGAAGGAGATTACAGAGCAAAAGGCATTCATCGAAAATAGCGGCAGACTGCCCGATGCCGAATATGTAACCGACCTCGCACATCTGCACCTGAACAGCGGCAACTGGATTACCTTCAATAACAAAATCGACTACTTCAACAATGGCAAGGATAAATTCGAGTCTCTTGTGCAGGATATTCGCAGCGCAAAGGAATATATCCACCTGGAATATTATATCTGGCGTGGCGACCGTCTCGGCACGCGCCTTCTGGATGAGCTGACGAAAAAGGCGCGCGAGGGCGTAGAGGTGCGGATTCTGTATGACGGCATCGGCAATTCCCGCCTGCCAAAGCATTTCTTCGATCAATTCCATGCCACCGGCGGCTATACCGCTGCCTTCCTGCCCCGCTTCGTGATCCGTCTGAACTATCGCAACCACCGTAAGCTGGCTGTCATTGACGGACAGGTCGGCTATATCGGCGGCTTCAATGTCGGAGATGAATACCTTGGTATCGTTAAGCGCTACGGCCCTTGGCGGGATACCCATCTGCGCTTTCAGGGAGATGCGGTCGACCAGATGCAAATGCGCTTTATCATGGATTGGAATTTTACCGCCAAGCACGGCATCCTGCGTCTCGGCGAAAAATATTTTCCCAAGCGGGCGCAATCACACGGCGTGCGGACGCAGATTGTCTCCAGCGGCCCCGATACCCGTTGGAAAAACATCCGCAACGGCTATTTCAAAATGATAAACGAGGCGGAAAGTCATGTCTGCCTGACCACGCCCTATTTCGTGCCGGATGACGGCATTTTTGAGGCGTTGCGGGTTGCGGCCCTCTCCGGTCTGGATGTCCGCATCCTAATCCCCGGCAATCCCGACCATTTCTTCGTCTACTGGGCAAGTATGTCCTATCTGGGTGAGCTTTTGGAGGCCGGCGTACGCGTGTATCAATACGAAAAAGGCTTTATCCATGCCAAGGTGCTGACGATTGACGGCAAGGTTGCCTCCGTCGGCTCCGCCAATATGGATATTCGCAGCTTCGATTTGAATTTCGAGGTCAACGCCGTTATGTACGATGAGGGTATGACAAAAATATTGGAAGCGGATTTTTATAACGACCTGCATAATTCCATAGAAATCACAAGAGAATGGTATCACCGCAGAAAATGGTGGTTTAAGGTGCATGAAGCTGTTGCAAGGCTCATTTCACCCATGTTGTAAGGAGGCAATACACAATGGATAGAATCGGATATGAAAAGGAAAGAACGGTGCATTATTTCCAAATTGATGGCAACCGCCGTATGACGCCCGCAGCCCTGCTTTCCGACCTACAGGAGATTGCAATCGACCACTCCGACAATCTCGGCTATACCGTGCAGTATAATACAGAGCATCACTTCTTCTGGTCTGTGGTCAACTGGCATCTGCAGCTTTACCGTATGCCGCGCTACGGCGAAAAAATCCTCCTCCAAACGTGGAGCGATAAATTTGCCCGTTTTCAGGCAAACCGCAGCTTCTTTGTTTTTGATGCGGCGGGGCATAAGCTGTTGGACGGCAGCTCCCGTTGGATTTTCATGGATACGGAAAAAAGAAAGCCAACCAACATCCCCGCAGAAATGATTGCGCGCTACCATACCGGGCAGCAGCCTGCCATCGAGGGCGAAAAATTCCTCATGCCAAAGGCTCCGACCGGCGCACTGCTATGCAGTAGAGAGCTTGTTGTAACCAGAAGGGATACGGATACCAACGGACACGCCAATAATGTCAAATATCTGGAATGGGTGATGGATGACATCCCCGATGCAATCTACGAAAAGCTGACCCTCAGGGACATTCGCATCGTCTATCGTAAGGAATGCCTGCGCGGGGATACCGTCACCATCCGTACCTATCTGCGGAATACGGAAAACGGTAAGGAGGTCGAAACCTTCCTCTATGAAGGCGAAACCATCATGGCGCAAGTCGTAACCCTTTGGCAATAATCAAAATCAAGATTTCGCACAAACAAAAATGAGAAATGCTTATCAGCTTGTCTCGCCGGAATGAGCTCCTTCTTCCGCAGACTCCTATTATTTTGCTATAAAAATCCTTCGGACAAAAAAGAGCATCTGCGGAGAACAGATGCTCTTGTAGGTTGTTTATAAGAAAAATAGTACAATGGATTACTATTGGCCTGTGTAGTTCCAAGTCGAAATCAGGGTTTCGACTTATCCGGGCAGAGGAACAAGCAGACAGACTCCGTTCGCTGAAAGCAACCCTGTCTGCGGTTCGTCTCCCGAACCCTTCCGCTGCTTCGGAAAATATTTTTCCGTAAGCCTTTACTTTTTATCGTAAGGCTTTACCATGACCTCCTGCTTTTCAAAATCAATGAAAATCTGATAGGCATAATTATCCTCGCTGGTATCCCAGACCTCAACGAATTTCGGTGTGACCTCGATGATGATTTCGGAGTCCTCGTGGCTATATTTATTATAGCTGCCCCAGAGGTATTTTTTATAAAGCCCCTCAAACACTCTGCCGGCCTCCTCCACAACCAAGCCGCAATTTTTCGCTGTTCCTTCCACCTGAATGCCGCCGTAGCAGAGAGCAACATTTGGGTTTTCATAAAGCTGCTTTGTCTTACGGAAGTTTTTGTCTGTTTTGAAATAAATCTTTTCATTATAGAACAGGCAGCTGACGTTACGCACCGTAACGTGATCGTTTGCACTGCTGGCAAGCGCCATAATATTCCAAGCGCCAAGCTGTTCAAAAAAGAGGCTTTTTGCCTGTGCAAAGGTAAGGTCTTTGTCTATGCTGAATTTCATTTTGCTTCCTCCTTTTATCCTTCTGTATGCTTTGATTTTGATACTCAGATTTTTGTCTCATCCGCCTTTTTTACGGCAGCTGCTTTTACGGCTTTTATGGAAGCACTGCCATGGATGATTGGGCTTAGGCGCTTATACAGCACCATTGTACCGACAGAATTGATACCGCATTTAATCAGGTTAAAGGGCAGAATCCCAAGGATTGCCAGTGTGAATACGTCGGAAATGAGGGGGTTGACCTCGGTACACATGGCTACAAAATAGCTCATATCCTGTCCCATCAGTGCCATATAGAAGGGAATAATGATGTACAGATTTGTGAAGATGGCAACGAAACCTGTGAATACGGAGCTGATTGCCATGCCGATGACTGCGGTTTTTTTAGATTTTTTCTGATGATACAGAATAACAGGAGGCAGGACATACGCACAGCTGAGCAGGAAATTTTGCAGCTCGCCCGTAAATGCGGAGGACGTGCCCTCGGTTGCCAGCTTCAACAGGATTTTTACCAGGATGATGCAGACTGCCTGCAACGGTCCCATGGCAAAGCCGCCGATCATCTCCACCAGACCTGCCAGGTCAAAATTCATGAAGGGAGGCAGGAGGGGGAGTGGGAAATCAATGTGCAAGAGAATGCAGCAGATGGCGCCCATCATGGCAATCATGGTTAAATCGCGGGTTTTGAATTTCGTTTTTGTTTTCATGTTTCATTCCTCCAATTTTGTCTGATTGGATTCTTCTTAAGACCTATGATTGACGCTGAATTCTCGCGATGAAAAAAGCCCCCGGAACATATTCCCAGGGGCTTTGCGTACGCAAAAGAGCCTTCATGCGCATACGAAAAAAACACACGAACAGCATCAATCTTTTCTTCTCTCATCCGGACTGTCACCGTCGGTCATGGAATTGCACCATGTCAGCCTCCGGTATCCTTTCACGCTTTGCGCTTCACGACATCGGAGGGTCGCGGACTTTCACCGCCGGTAGGGAATTGCACCCTGCCCCGAAGAATCACGATATTATTTTTTACGCCCCTACCATAACACAAAAAGCTGCTGCGCGCAATAGGGAAAATACAAAATTTGTGAAAAAATTTTTTTGAGAAATTTGAAAAATGTAGTTGACAGGAGGAAAAGTTCATGGTAGTATGTTTCTTGCAGTCGAGGTTTGAGATTGTAACAGAATATGCGCCTTTAGCTCAGTTGGTAGAGCAACTGACTCTTAATCAGTGGGTCCAGGGTTCGAGTCCCTGAAGGCGCAGGAGAAAGCGGGATGGATTGACCTTGCGTTGGTTCACCCCGTTTTTATTTATGCTTCAAGCATTTTTCCTGAAGGAGCCGTTTCCGAGAGATTTGGGGGAGGGTTCTTTTTTTTGCGCTTGCCCCATAGAATGTTTCAGAGGCATTTTTTGGGTTGGAAGAAGCAGGAGGAATGGAGCATGGAGGAGATTTATGAAAAAATCGTCCGTGAGGGCTATGGCTTGCGGCTACGCCATGGCACGCGAACGAGAACGGGACTGGTCTGTCGCACGGATCAGGGGCTCAAAGAGCTGAAAAAGCCACGCGGCAGCATAGATAGCCTGCGGCTTGCCTTTGATGTAAAGGAACGGTTGTATCAAAACGGCTTTCGGAATATCAGCCGATGCTATCCGACGCTTGTGGGAGAGCCTTTTTACCACTACGATGGTTCAATATATATTTTAGAGGATATGCTGCCGCAGGAGACGCTGCCGGAGGACAGCACAGAGAGCTTTTTACGCGGCGCGGAGGTGCTTGGGGAGATGCACCGGGCGGCGAAGGGGCTGAAAAGTCCCGCTACGCGATGGGACGAAAACCGTCTGCCGCACTTATACGCCAAGCGACGTGGGGAGCTTGCAAGGCTACGACGGCGGAAGGAGCGACACAGCGGCTATGACGATATTGACCTTCTCCTGCTGCAATATTATGCGCCATACATGGAGCGGACAACAGAGGCGGAGTCACTTTTGCGGCAAGGCAACTATGCAGCGGCAATACGGCGGGCAGCGGCAGAAGGCGGCTTTTGTCATAACGCATATAAAGGCGAGGCGCTCCGGCAGGAGGCGGACGGACGAATTTTTATCGGGAATTTCGACAGATGCATTGCGGAGCTGCCGCTGGCTGACCTTGCGGCATATATCCGGAGATATTTCAAGAAAACGGAGGGTGATACGGCGGGGCTTTTTGCCATACTGGAGCGATACAACAGGTATTGCCCGCTTTCTGCGGGGGATGGCGTTTTATTACAGGGGATGCTGGTATATCCGGAGAAATTTTTGCGGCTCATCAATGAATATTACAACAGACGGAAAACCTGCGTTTCGCCTGCGATGCGTGAGCGGCTTGCAGCGGCGGCACGTGAGGAGGAAAACGGAGCGCGGTTACGGCGGCTTTTGGCGGATGGTGCACAGGCTTAAGCTTTCAGACCGTGGCCGCAAGGGCAACGACCTCAGGGGTCTCACCCCCGAACCCCCGCCAAGGAGGTCTCCCCCCTTGGAAGCCGAGTTGCAGAAGCATATTCATGCTTCTGTGAGAGGAACAATATGGATGATAGGCATTGCCTTTGCAAAGGAAATATATAAATTTAGGATTACTCCGAAATGAAAAAATACAGAAACAAGAATTTGTTTCTGCAAAATAGGTCAAGGGACATCGCCTCTTGTATGGGTGGCAGAGACAAGGTTCCCGTGGTTTTACAGTCTTGCGGTCTTGCGGTTCTTCCTTCTTTTTTTGTTGCAACTTTTTTGCGGAGAGATTACAATAGAGCATAAGGAGTTCTGTAATTTTTTCCCCGAAGGAGGAGAAACGGATGAAGAAGTATCATTTTCAGGAAAATGAGCCTGATTTTGGCTTAACGGTTCGTTTAGATGAAATTAACGATAAGGTGAAGGAGCTTGCGGCAGACGAAGCGGATGAGCTTGGAGACGCAAACGCTTTTTTGGACGCATTTGAATCCGAAAGCTTTGCACCGCCGAAGCGGAACCCCGCAGAGGAAGAGGATACGGAGAACGAAGAAGACGAGACAGACGAGGAAACAGATGGTCTTACCGGCTTAATTGAGGAATTCGGACTAAACAAAAAAACAGCAGGGCTTCTGCTCGTGCTGGGGATTTTTGCGTGCATCATCGGTTTTTCCTTTGTGCGCTGTGGCTTTCATGCAGAGAAAAAGGCAGCCGTAACGGCAAGCGCGGATACGCCGCTTTTGATACAAGCGGACGAGGGAGACGGCACATACTCGGCGTACGATATCGCAGCAAAGGAGCGAAAAACCGTCCTTCTGACAGAGGCCACCAAGCTGACGGACGAAAACGGACGCAGTGTGACCAAGGCAGCGCTGGCGGTGGGTGACCTTTTTGCAGCGGAGCTGGATCGCGATGGAAAGACCCTCCTGCACGCGGATTTCAGCGCAGTGGAAACGGAGAAAGCAACCGGACTGACCCCGGACAGCAAAAAAAGAACCCTTTCCTCGGAGGAGAAAAGCTATTCCTACGATAAGGAAACCATGGTTTTCTATAACGATGAGAAAATTAGCATAGACGACCTTGCCTCCTCGGATACCCTTTGTCTAAAGCTTCTTGCGAACACAGTTTGGGTCATTGATGTAGAGAAATACCACGGGTATATCCTTGTGGAAAACGCTGATACTATCAAGGATGGAACCATTCAGACAGACGAGGAGGAGGCAATCCCCATCGAGAACGGAATGCGGCTCGCGGCGGCGGAAGGACACCATACCGTTACCGTAAGCGGCTCGAATATTGAAACAAGAACGGATGCCCTTGTGGTGGAGGCGGGAGAGGAAACGGTTTATGACCTTTCCCGCGCACAGGACAAGATGGGCGTTATCATTGTAAAGGCGAATATAAAGGACTACAAGCTTTATGTCAACGGTGCAGTGGCGGAAAGCCCCGTGGTACTGCCGATGGGCGAATATGATTTAGTAATCCTAAAGAGCGGCTATACGGAATGGAGCAAGCGCGTGACCCTACAGGACGATACACTGACCGTTACGGCGGAGCTGCAAAGGGATATGCAATACGGCACATTGACCGTTACGGCGGATGTGGAGGGTGCATGGGTAGCAGTAGACGGAGAGGAATACGGCACAGCCCCCTTACAGCTGAACCTGCCCTACGGCACCCATCGCGTGACGGTGCAAAAGAGTGGATACACGACCTATAAGCAGACGATAGAGATGCAATCCGCAACGGCAACACTGCACGCAACACTGGCGGAATAAAAAACGGAAAAAGCAGCGAAGGAGGAAAGACACATGGAAGAATATCGGGAGAGATACCGGCAATGGCTGGAGGATCCCTTTATTGATGAGGAGACAAAGGCAGAGCTGCGGAGCATTACGGATGAAAACGAAATCAAGGAACGGTTCTTTCGAGATCTGGAGTTTGGCACAGGCGGTCTGCGGGGTATTATCGGCAACGGCAGCAACCGTCTAAATCGGTATACCGTCGGGAAGGCTTCGCAGGGACTGGCGAATTATATCAAAAAAGAGGGGACACAGGCGCAGGGTGTTGCGATCGCGTATGATTCGCGGTTTATGTCTGCGGAATTTGCGGAGGAAGCGGGATTGATTTTCGCGGGAAACGGGATTCCTGCGTTTTTGTACCCCTCCTTGCGCCCCGTGCCGATGCTTTCCTTCGCAGTCAGAGAATTGAGAGCGACTGCGGGGGTGGTGCTGACGGCAAGCCATAATCCCCCGGAATATAATGGATATAAGGTTTACTGGGCGGATGGCGCACAGGTGGTTGCACCCAGAGACAAAGGAATTATCCAAGAGGTGAATGCGGTCGCAAGCTTCGGCGAAATTCGGCGCATGGAAAAGGAACAGGCAATGGCGGCGGGGCTGTTTTCTTTCATCAGCGCAGAGGTGGACGAGGCGTTTGACCGGAATGTGCAGGCGCAGCTGATGGATTCGGATATGCTTGCGCGGATGGGAGAACGGCTAAATATTGTATATACGCCGCTGCATGGCTCGGGGAATCTGCCGGTACGGCGGAATCTGGAAAAGGCAGGGTTTCGGAACGTATTTGTTGTAAAGGAGCAGGAGCTGCCCGACCCGACCTTCCCGACGGTGGAGTATCCCAATCCGGAGGATACGAAGGTATTTACTCTGGCACAGAAGCTGGCAACAGAGGTAGACGCGGATATTTTGATTGGGACGGATCCCGATTGCGACCGTATGGGTGCGATGGTCAAGAACGGCGCGGGTGAATTTGTGGCGCTGACAGGAAATATGGTCGGCGTGCTGGCGACGGAGTATATCCTTTCGCAGCGGAAGGCCGCAGGGCAACTGCCCGAAAACGGAATTGTGCTGAAGACCATTGTAAGCACGGAAATGATTGCACCGATTTGCGCAGAATATGGCGTAGCAAAGGCGGATGTGCTGACGGGATTTAAGTACATCGGCGAAAAAATCAAGGAATTTGAGGAGACAAGGGCATACACCTATCTATTCGGCTTCGAGGAAAGCTACGGCTGTCTTGCGGGAACCTATGCGCGGGACAAGGACGCGGTTTATGGTGCGGTGCTCATTTGCGAGATGGCGGCGTATTATAAGGAAAAAGGGTTAACGCTGTATGAGGCACTGCTTGGATTATATGAGAAATACGGGTATTATCTGGATGCGGTGAAATCCCTGACGATGAAAGGGCTTGCGGGCATGGAGCGGATTCAGCGGGTGATGGAGGATTTCCGTACGAAGACGCCGGAGAGCCTTTGCGGGTTACGGGTACGGCAGGCGGAGGATTATCGGACGCAGGTGTTCCGGGATTTGGAGACGGGCGAGGAAAGACGGAGTCCGTTGCCGGTTTCGGATGTGTTACGATATACGCTGGCAGACGGGACATGGGTTTGTATCCGACCGTCGGGGACGGAGCCGAAGCTGAAGCTTTACATCGGTGTGCGGGCGGAAAGCCTCGCGGCGGCAGAGAAAAAGCTTGCGCTGCTGCTGCGGGAGATAGAAGAACGAGTAGCGGGAGTAGAATAAAAAAGACCGTGAGGGCTTTGCCCACAACTCCCTCACAAAGGCATCATGCCCTTGACCTGACTTACAAAAGCGATGGGTAAACGGGATGTTATATTTTATCTTCCACAGAAGCAAAAACCGGCTTCTGTAAGAAAATCAGGGTGCCGAGGGTAGTAGCGCCGCCAAAATCAGGCGGCGGCGCAGCCGTCTTCCCTAAGGAAGGATGCTTGACCGAACCCCCTTGGCAGATGCAGCGGAAGACAAAGTCCCAAAAGAAAAACAAAAGAAACAGGAGGAAATATTTTGCCAAAGCTTCGTACACCCATTCCACAGGATGCGGTTTATATTCTGCATCAACTGAATCAAAACGGTCATGAGGCATATATCGTCGGCGGCTGTGTCCGCGATTCCATCCTCGGGCGCACCCCGCAGGATTGGGATATTACGACCTCCGCTCTCCCTGCGGAGACAAAAGCTCTCTTCCCCCATACCTTCGATACGGGCATCAAGCACGGCACAGTCACCATCGTTTTGCATCATGAAAATTATGAGGTCACGACCTATCGCATCGATGGCGAATACACCGACTGCCGCCACCCGAATGAGGTCGCCTTTACCAAAAGGCTGGATGAGGACTTGCTCCGCCGTGATTTTACCATGAACGCCATTGCCTATCACCCCAAGGAGGGCTTTCGTGACCCCTTCTCGGGACAAGCGGATATTACCGCAGGCATCATTCGCGGCGTAGGTGCGCCGGAGCATCGCTTCCGGGAGGACGCCCTGCGGATGCTTCGCTGTGTGCGCTTCGCCGCACAGCTTGGCTTTACAATCGAGCCGAAAACATGGTCGGCGCTTTGTGCCAATACGGCTTTGATTCAAAAAATCAGTGTCGAGCGGGTGCGTGAGGAGCTGCAAAAGCTTTTTCTCGCCCCTTTTACGGAAAAAATTCCCCTGCTCTGGGAAAGCGGCCTTCTCGCACAGATAGATGCGACCCTCTCCGCAGAGCTGGCGGCGCATAGCCAAACGCTTTTGGCGGAGCTTTCGCGTTGCCCCGAGGATATACTTCTGCGGTGGTGCATTATTTTGCAGTATTCTCCCAAGGCAGCGCGGGAATTTCTCACCCGCATGAAGCTTGATCACCACTCCCTTAGGCGGATTGGTCTGCTCTTGGCGGAGCTGCCCCAAAATTTGCCGACAGCGCCTTATCCGCTTCGCAAAAAGCTTAGCACCATCGGACAAGAGGCAACGGAACAGCTTTTGCTCCTGCAACGCATTTTACGTCCCGACTCACCCCATGCCGAGACAAAAGCCGCTTTGGAAAAAATCCTTGTGGCGGGGGATTGTCTTTCCTTGAAAACGCTTGCCTTGACCGGGCAGGATTTGATGGCATTGGGCGTGCCGCATGGCAAAATTTTAGGCAATATTCTGGTGGAATTGCTGGACGCAGTCCTGCAAGAGCCGGAAAAAAATACAAAAGAATCGCTGACAACGCTTGCACTTGCGTTGTCGGAAAAGATGTAAGGAGGAATCGAATATGATTAGCGAGAAGGGGTTTATTCTGGAAAACGGTACGGAGCTTCCGTTCCTCGGCTTCGGCACATGGCTGGTTCGGGAGGAAAAAATCATTCTGGACGCCTTGGCATCCGGCTATCGCCATATCGACACTGCCGCAAAATATGAGAATGAAAAAATGATTGGCAACGCCATACAGCAATGCGGTATCCCGCGCAGAGAGCTTTTTCTGACCTCAAAAGTATGGAAAACGGATTTGGGCTATGATAAGACGATGGCAAGCTTTGAGTCGTCGCTTGAAAATTTACGGGTGCAATATCTGGATTTATTCCTCATCCACTGGCCCATGCCCTTCCCCGGTGCGGATTGGAAGCCGCTGGTAACAGGAAGCTGGAGGGCGCTGGAAAAGCTATATGACGAGGGTGCGGTGCGCGCGATCGGTGTTTGTAATTTCCTGCCACAGCATCTTCTGCACGTGCTGAAAAATGCCAACACCGTACCCATGGTGGATCAGTTTGAGTTTCACCCCGGTTATCCGCAGTCCGAAACTCTGCATTTCTGTCAGAGTAACGGCATACAGGCGGAGGCATGGAGTCCATTAGGCAGGGGGCGGCTATTGGAGGACGCACTGGTGCTGGAGCTGGCGAAGAAATACGGCAAGAGTCCGGCGCAGATTTGCCTGCGATTCTGCTTACAGAACAATGTCCTGCCGCTACCGAAATCCTCCGCGCCCGAACGGATGAAGGCAAACCTTGATATTTTCGATTTTGAGCTGGAGCAAGAGGATATTTACCGCCTACTGACCATGCCGCAGACGGGATGGTCGGGCTTACATCCGGAGCATTTTGAGTGAGGCTGTGAAAAGTGCGACAATCTCCGCAGAAAGACCTTGGAGACTCCGAGGCAAGCAGACCCCGCACTTTGAATTGCTTTTACAGAGAAAAAATAAGGCTTACTCTAAACAGAAAATAGAGTAAGCCTTATTTTTTATATCTCCCGCAGAAAAACAAATTTTTGCTTCTTTTCATTTTTTCACGCAAGGTCTGAAATTACATCCTTCTATCCTTTTCCAAAACCGCATCAAACGCCGCCATGAGCGCCGTCTCAAAGCCGTTTGCCTGTAATGCCGCAACCCCCTCGATAGTCGTGCCGCCGGGAGAGCAGACCTGATCCACCAGCTCCATGGGATGCTCATCGCTTTCCAGTACCATCCGCGCACTGCCCGCAACCGTTGCCGCCGCGATTTCCAATGCCTGTTTTTTCGACATACCCGCCTTGACCGCCGCCCGTGCCAGGGCATCCATGTAAAGATAAGCAAACGCAGGTGCAGACCCCGCCAAAACGGTAAAAATGCCGAATTGATTTTCCTCCAGCTCAATCACCGTGCCGATGGTCGAAAATAATTCCTTCGCAATAGCTTTTTGCTCTGTCGTTACAAGCGCATTGGCACACAGACCGCTCGTCGCCGCGCCGATTTTTGCATTGATATTCGGCATAATGCGGATGATGGGTGTCCCTGCGGGCAGCTGCTCTGCCAGATACGCCAGTGTTTTCCCTGCCGCAATAGAAATAACCAATGGCTGTCTTGCCGCAAGTTCTTCCTTTAAGGTAGGCAGTATATCCGATAATATATGCGGCTTTACCGCAAGCACCAGAACATCGCTCAACGCAATAAGCTCCGCCGCAGTCGCCACTGCTGTTGCACCGCAGAGCCCCGCCAGCTGTTCGGCAGAGGCGCCGGATTTACTTGTAACAAAAATATCCTCGCCGACATAGCTTTTTGTGCCGATGGTCATGCCCCTGATGATGGCGCTTGCCATATTGCCCGCGCCGATAAAACCGAATCGCATGAAAAAAACTCCTCCTTTTTCTTTTCTTCTGCGAGGCGCCGCCTCACACATCACAAACCTTTTCAACTGCTTGACCGAGGCTTTCCCCCTAGAACAACCCAACCTTGGCAAGATACTTGTCGATCAGCTCCAGCTTCGCTTCATTGGAGCAACCCATTTTCTTACTGATAAAGGAGCAAAGCAGCTCTATCGTAAACATCACCCCAACATACGAATTGAAAAAAGTACTGCTTTCCACGCTCACCATCAAAAGCTGTGTCGCATATTGTGCCAAGGGTGCGCTCGCCTTATCCGTAATCAAAATAATCTTCGCCCCCGCATCATACGCCATCTGTACCGCCAGAAAATCCATCTCCGAATACCGCGGAAAGCTCACCGCCACCACGCAGTCCTCCTCCGATATATCACAAAGATGGTCAATCACATTCAACGCCGGATGCGATGTCTCATATACCTCCGGCAAAAGATGCTTCAATAACAAAAGCAACATATCCCCAATCCCGCTGTTTGCACGGGAGGTCACGATAAATTTCCGCCTGCTCCCCACAATCAGCTCCGCCGCACGTTCAAAATCAATCGTATTATTCCGATTAATACAGGATTTCAAATTTTGCAGCACATTGCAAAAATAGCTCTCCACAATATCGCTGTGATCCAGCTTGGAAATGCTCAGCCGCAGCCGCTCCGACGGAATGGTAATAGTCTCCGAAACGCTGTTCATCCGCTCCGTATAGGTCTTGCGAATCGCCCGCTGAAACTCCATAAACCCACTGTAGCCCAGCGTCCGCGTAAAGCGAATCACGGAGGAATCGCTGACACAAAGCCGGTTCGCAATCTCCGTTGAGGTGATAAAGCACGCCTCCGCAAAGTTGTCCAGTATAAAATCTGCAATCAGCTTTTCCTTCTTCGTCAGCTTCACGCCCATCAGCTGCGCCCGCAAATCCTCTGTCATGTTGGTTTTCCCTCCTTGTCCGCCGCTCCCGTAAAAAACGGATACGCCCTTTTTTCTTCTTACTTCATTGAAACATATCTACTCTCTTTTTTCAATACAGAAAACGCATTTCCCGCAAGGTTCCAAAAAAAGCACATCCCTTTTTCCCCGCGAAAACAGGAAGGTGTCAAAAAAAATTAAGAAAATCTTTCTTGTTCCCCCGCCTCCCTTCCTGTATAATAAATAGGCTGAATGGCATAAAAATCGCAAAAATCAAAGTTTAGGAGGAGATTCATTTGGCTGAAAGCCTCGCAAATTGGTTCATACAAAATCTTTCCGGCATTTTTTCCAAGGAGGTCATCGTATTCATCGTTTCCCTGTTGCCGATTCTGGAGCTTCGCGGCGGCATCATTGCCGGCTTTGCCATGGGCATGGATTGGCTGCCGACCTTCCTCATCGCCTACGTCGGGAATCTTTTGCCGATTCCCTTTATCTTGCTCTTCATCCGCTTGATCTTCCGCGCATTGAAAAAAACGCCCCTCGCCTCCGTGGTGCAGTGGTGCGAAAAAAAGGCAGAGTCCAAGAGCGAAACCATCCGTAAATATGCGTATTGGGGCGTATTCCTTTTTGTTGCCGTTCCCCTGCCCGGTACCGGTGCATGGATGGGCGCATTGATTGCCGCTCTCTTGCATATGGATCCAAAAAAAGCCTTTCCCTGCATCGCATTGGGTGTTTTGACGGCAGGTATCATCGTTTCCGTGCTAAGCTTCGGCGTACTCGGCAATATCATCTAAGCAATATCATCTGAAAAGGAGAGCCCTCATGACAGAAAGAATCGCAGCTCCAAGCAAAACCAAAGAAATCATCGAAGCAAACCGCTTCGCCTTCAAAAAAAATTTCGGTCAGAATTTCCTGATTGATTCCAATATTCTGGACAACATCGCTGCCTGTGCGGACATCACAAAGGAGGACTGCGTATTGGAAATCGGCCCCGGCATCGGCTCTCTGACGCAGGTGCTTGCGGAGCAGGCAGACCGCGTGGTTGCTGTGGAAATTGACAGCACGCTGATTCCCATTCTCCGGCAGACCTTGGCGGAGTATCACAATATCGAAATTTTGAATCAGGATATACTCAAAACAGACATCGCCGCTATTATCCGCAAAAAAAATAAGGGCAAGCCCATCAAGGTCGTCGCTAATTTGCCCTATTATATCACCACACCCATCCTTATGAGCCTTCTGGAAAACGAACACGCAATAGACAGCATTACCGTCATGGTGCAAAAGGAGGTCGCAGAGCGAATGCAGGCAGCCCCCGGCGAAAAGGAGTACGGTGCGCTTTCCGTTGCAGTGCAATATTACTGCTCCGCCAAGCCGGATATGATTGTACCCCCCTCCTGCTTCATGCCCCGTCCAAAGGTTGCTTCCGCCGTTATTACCCTCAAGCCGCAGCCCAATCGGTGCGTCCCTCCGTCGCAGGAAAAGCTGTTTTTCCATATCGTTCGCTGTGCCTTCGGTCAGCGCAGAAAAACTCTGGTAAACTGCCTCTTCCATCTGGGCGGCTTTGGCTTTACAAAGGAGGCTCTCGCAGAGATTTTGGAGGATCTGGGATGGGATACGCGGATTCGCGGCGAGGCGCTGGGTCTTGCGGAATTTGCCTCCCTGACCGATAAAATCGCACAAAAACAAAAAAAATGACTAACCAAAAAATCAAGCTAAGTCAAATCACTCCCCTCATCCTTCGGATGAGGTCTTTTTTTCGCAAAAATTTCTCTTTTCCAATCGCCCTTTTATTAAATTTTTTTGCCTCTCTTTTTCCCGCTTTCTTCGCAAATTTCATGGTTTCGACAAACAATACTCGACAGCGTTCCACAGCCTTTTTTCGCGAATACAAGAAAAAACGAGAATCCTCTGTTTTTATTGATTTTTCGGGCTTTTTTTGTCCTACGAATGGTTCTTGTCGCCGTAATTTTTCTATACTATAATCAACCCAAAAGCAAGGAAGTTCTGCATAAACATTCACGAATTTACACCGGGAGGGATTATTTTGAATCAAAATACAATAAAAGTGCTTTTGGCAGATGACAACAAGGATTTTTGCGACATCATCGTCGATTATTTGAATAAGCAGGAGGACATCCATGTGGTCGCCGTTGCTATGGACGGCATTGATACCATGAATAAAATCAGAGATACGCACCCCGATGTTGCGGTCATTGACGGGATTATGCCCCGTCTGGACGGCTTGGGCGTTTTGGAGCGTCTGCAAAAAACAGAGGAGGCAAGCCGCCCCGTTACGATTATCCTCTCCGCCTTAAGTCAGGATAAGGTAGTGCAGAAGGCGTTGGATTTGGGCGCAAGCTATTACATGGTAAAACCCTTCGATATGGAAGCTCTGACACAGCGCATCCGCCAACTCATGCAGGAGCAAAAACCCCTTCTGAAGGCAACCGCTCCCCTTTCCGCCAATGCCACAGCATACGATTTGGAGACAAAGGTCACCAATATCCTGCATGAAATCGGCGTACCGGCGCATATCCGCGGCTATCACTATATGCGGGAGGCAATCATCATGAGCGTCAACGATATGGAGGTGCTCAATTATATCACAAAAGAGCTCTACCCCTCCATCGCAAAAAAATGCAACACCACCCCCAGCCGCGTGGAGCGCGCCATCCGCCACGCCATAGAGGTTGCATGGAACCGCGGCAAGGTAGACGCCATCGATGCCCTCTTCGGCTATACCATCAATAACCATAAGGGAAAGCCCACCAACTCGGAGTTTATTGCATTGATTGCAGATCGACTGCGTCTGGAAATGAAGGCAAGCTGAAAAATGCGGCATTTTGATACAAAAAGGCACAGCACGGAATCCCCCTCCATGCTGTGCCCTTTTTTTATTTTTCCAATGCCTCCATTGCCGCAAAAAACATATCCAAAGGGTCATCCCATCCGTCCAAGGGCTGTACGGCGCTACCGTTGCAGCTGCGAAACAGATTGCAGAAAAACTCCTCCTGCTCGGAAAACAAGGCGCCCACAGTCAAAGGGAATCCCTCCGCCGTACAAAGCTCGCATAACGCCAGAGCAGGGTCCTTTGCTTCCCGCACTGCCCGAATCCGTTCCCGCAGCGTGCTGTCCTCTCTCGCCTTTTGCAGCAGCCGATATAATTGTTCGTTCATGCAAATCCCCCATTTCTCTTTTGTTTGCAATATAGTATAGCACTAATTTTTTTTGCTGAAAATATTTTTTCAGAAAAAACATCCAAGCCCCACAGCAAGCAAATGCACCGCCATACAAAGCACAATCCCCACCACCGTCGGCAAAAGAAAAGCAAGCCCCGTCCAAAGCAGGCTGCCCGTTTCCTTTCGGATGGTCAAAAGCGTCGTTGCGCAGGGAAAGTGATTCAGGGAAAAAAGCACCGCGCAAGCCGCCGTCATCCATGTCCAGCCGTTTGCCAGAAGCACCTCCCCCGCCTGCGCGATTCCCTCCGCCTCCACAAGCATTCCGTTTTGGCAATAAACCATCAGCAAAATCGGTAAAACAATTTCATTCGCAGGCATCCCCAACAAAAATGCCGTAAGAATCACACCCGAAAGCCCCATCAGCGCACCGAGCGGCTCCAGGAGCGTTGCTACGCCGGAAAGCAGCGTATGTCCATCCAGCATGATGTTTTGGCTAAGCCAGATAACTGCGCCGGCGGGAATGGCAACCGTAACCGCCCGCCCCAGGACAAAAACGGTTCTGTCCAAAACGCTGCGGAGTACCACCTCCCCGATTTTCGGACGGCGATAAGGAGGCAGCTCCAGCACAAAGGCGGAGGGCAACCCCCGCAAAAGTGTTTTGCTCAGCAAAAGAGAGGTCGCCAGCGTCATGCCGATTGCCAAAAGAATCAATAAAACCACAAAGCCTCCCGCCGCAATCGGATTCCCCCGTGCAAAAAAGAAGCCGCAAAGCAAAATCAGCGTCGGAAACCGCCCATTGCAGGGCACCATGCAATTCGTCAAAATCGCAAGCATCCGCTCCCTTGGGGATTCTATAATACGGCAGGCGCTCACCCCAACGGCATTGCACCCAAAGCCCATGCACAGGCTTGCGTCGTTTGTGGGATAAAAAATCCCCCTATTCGGAAAAGCCCCTTCGCATTTCTATGGTTTTCGGCTCGCAACAGAAAGCAAAATAAATTTGAATCTCCTGATATTTTACTCCCGCAAGATATTCTCCCTGCCGCACCTCAATGCGCCGGATGAGTCCAAACAAAAGCTCTTCCCGCAACTCCCGCAAATCCTCGTATGCGGCAAGCAGACGGCGGGCATCCGCCCGCTTGGAGGCTGCCTCCTCCGCTCTTTGCGCCCATTCTCTTTGCTCCCGCTCCGCCTCCTCCTTTTCCGCCGTATATCTTGCATAAAGCCCTTCAAATTGCTCCTGTGTGATGCACCCCGCATATTTGTCGTCCAAGAGCCGCTCCAGCTTTTGCTCCAACAATGCCACCTTTCCTTCCGTCCTCCTTCGTTCCTCCCTCTCCTGTCCTTCCGTCCGCACGGCTGTCTCCCGCAGCAGCCATTCTTTTTGCTTCTCCGTCAGAGAGAGCTGCTCCCGCAGAGCCAGCAGCACCGCTTCATAAAGGGTGTCATATGCAATCGTATGATTGGAGCAGCAGCGCGTCCCACCCTGTTTATAGCCGCCGCAATTCAAATTCGCTGTATCCTCCCGCCTTCTCGTGCCCACGGTGGACATCGCTTTCCCGCAATCCGCGCAAAACGCCAGACCCGAAAAAAGATTGACAAATCCCCTCTCCCGCTTTTCCGTGCGGCCTCGCATCCGCCTGCGTACCGTCTGCCAGGTCTCCTCGTCAACCAGCGCCTCATGCGTGTCCCGCACCACTCGCCAATCCTCTCTCGCCCGCATACAGCAGACCTCGCTTTTGAAGCCGGGCTTATAGCGCTTACCCTGCATCGTATGCCCCAGATAAACCTCATTCCGTAGCATTTTACTGATATTCGCCGCCTTCCACTCCCGCGCCCCTCGAAAATCCGCCGCAACAAACTGTGGATTTTTTCGTAGCCGATATAGGGATGGTGTTAAAACCCCCCGCTCATTCAAAATCGCCGCAATTTGCGCCGGCGTCTGCCCCTCTCTTGCCAAGCGAAACATCTCCCGCACCACCGCCCCTGCCTCTGCATCCGCCAGCAGGTGATTTTTATTCTGTGGGTCCTTGCGGTAGCCGTATGGTGCGAATGCACCGATATATGCCCCCTCACGCATTTTCGCCTCCAAGGCGGCGTGTATCTTCCGTGAAATATCCCCCGCATATAGCTCGTTGATGAGATTCTGCATCGGCACAAGCAGGCTGTCCGCCGCACGCTGTGCCGCCGTATCAATGCCCTCGCTGACCGAAATATACCGAATATGGTGCTTCGGAAAATATTCGTCCAAAAGCAGACTGAGCCTCCCGCTGTTGCGTCCGAGACGCGAAAGATCCTTGGTTAAAACAATTTGTATCCGCCCCCTTTCCACATCCCGGAGCAGCCGCCGCAATGCGGGTCTTTCCATATGCAGACCGGTGTAACCGTCGTCCACATACTCATCATAAACATAAAATTGCTGCCGTGCGGCATATTCCCGCAAAATTTTCCGCTGATTCTCAATGGATGCGCTTTCCGCTCCCCGCTCATCCTCTCTGGAAAGCCGCAAATAAAGTGCACAGCTCTCGCCTCTCTCCTCCCTCAATCCTCCCTCGCCCCGCTTTCTTGCCCTCTCTGCCTCTCCTCCATCTCCCGCAAAAGCAGCGGCAAAAGCACTCGGCAGAGCTCCGCCGTTCCGCTTGCCGCAATCCGAATCCGAACCACCTCTCCCTTTGTCCGCATCAAAAACGCCCCCCCTTAGGTGTCTCCCCTATATCCTATTTGGCATAGGCACGACCCATGCAAAAACGAAAGCCGAAGTGAAAATATCCTTTTTTGCTGATTTATTACTTCCCTTTTTCCTCGTTTTATGCTAAAATAAAAATACAAAACACTTAAATCGAATACAAAAAGGAGGAACTACTATGGTATATATCGAATCCCACAGTACCGACCCCGCTTTCAATCTGGCTTTGGAGCAGTATGTTTTCGACTGCATGGACAGAAGCAAGGAATATTTCATGCTTTGGCAAAATGACAACACCGTCGTAATCGGGAAAAATCAAAACGCCTTTGCCGAGGTCAATCAAAAGGTCGCTGATGCAAAAAACATCTCCGTCGTGCGTCGGCTTTCCGGCGGCGGCGCAGTTTATCATGATATGGGTAATTTGAATTTTACCTTTATTTTGGATGCCAAGGATGCAACGGATTTGGATATTCGCCTCTTCTGTCAGCCCATCGCCGCACTTCTGCGCTCCCTGAAGGTTCCGGCAGAGGTCAACGGCAGAAACGACATCACCATCGACGACAAAAAGTTCTCCGGTAATTCCCAATATCTCAAGCAGGGGCGCATCATGCACCACGGCACACTGATGTTTGATTCCGATTTATCCGTCGTTGCCGATGTCCTGCATGTCTCTCAGGATAAATTCCAATCCAAGGCAGCAAAATCCGTAAAAAGCCGCGTGACAAATATCGCTCCCTATCTTCCCGCCGGCTTCACATTGGATGAGTTCAAGCACCTGCTTTTGCAATATATCCTGAAAGCGAACGAAATTCACCCCTATGTCTTTTCCGACGCGGAGCTGTCCGCCATCGAAAAAATAAAAGCGGAGCGCTATGCCACATGGGAATGGAATTACGGACATTCACCCGCCTACCATGTAGAAAAAAGCAGGCGCTTCGAAAATTGCGGTAAGGTCGAAATTCACATGAATACTACCGACGGTGTCATTACCGCCCTGCAATTTTTCGGCGATTTCTTCGGTGTCCGAGATGCCGCGGAATTGGCGCAGAGACTCCTGCATACAAAGCTGGAGCGCAAGGCGCTGGAGGATTGTCTCGCTCCCTGCAAAATCGAGCAGTATTTCCATGGCTTGCAAAAAGAAGAACTTCTGGATTTACTCCTGCAAAGCGAATAACCCGCAAAAACACAAGAAAGCATCCCGTTTCTATAACGAAACGAGATGCTTTCTTTTTTTATATGAAAATGTCTAAAGTAACGCTGCCTTTCTGTAGGCGTGCCTACCCACCTTATTTATTCGGGATATGAATTGCTCTCTTCTCCGCAGCCAGTGCCGCCTCGC
>CAVHYX010000031.1:0-23875 GCA_963640305.1 Sodaliphilus sp.
ACCCCCGACCCACGGCTTAGAAGGCCGTTGCTCTATCCAACTGAGCTACTGATCCACAAGTGACGCAAGTAGTATTATGCCACAAGAATATCCCTCTGTCAATCATTTTTTCAAACTTTTCTGCTCTTAATTGAGCCGTTTGTAATGCATCTCATCCCAATATTCCATGATTGCCCCCTCCACTCTGCCGTTTTCTATCGTCAGAATGCCAAAGGTCGGCAATGTCCCGCCGCGCGGCACGGAAATGCTGCCCGGATTAAAAAGCAATACCCGCCCTCTCTCCTGCCAAAGCGGTCGATGCGTATGCCCAAAGAATACCACATCCGCCTCCTGCTCCTCCGCCCAATAGGAGATTGTATCCAAGCCGGTGTAAACCCGCTGTCTGTTCCCGTGCGTCAAAAGCAGCCGCTTGCCGCCAAGCCGCACCAGCTTCTCTCGCGGCGTATCCAAACAAAAATCGTTGTTGCCGCGCACATAATGAAAGGGCAGTTTCGGAAATTCCTTTTGCAGAAAAGCAGCATCCTCGTCATGGTCGCCCAAATGGAACACTGCGTCCATCCGTCCGCCAATCTGCCGCAGCACCGCCTCCGCATTTTTCAAATAGGAATGTGTATCGCTCAACACCAGAATTTTCATATCCTCACAATTCCTTCTTCAATAATTCCTTCATCCGCCGCAAGGCCTTTCCTCTGTGGCTGATGGCATTTTTCTCCTCTGCGGAAAGCTCTGCCATATATTTCCCCTTTTCCGGCACATAAAAAATCGGGTCATAGCCAAAGCCGTTCTCACCCTTTGCTTCATGGCCGATAATTCCTTCCACGGTATCGCGGCAAACCAGCCGTCTACCATCCGGAAACGCCGCCGCAATGCAGCTCACAAAGCGCGCCGTCCGCTTTTCCTCGGATACACCCACAAGCTTTTCAAAAATCGCCCGAAACCGCACGGGATACGGCGTATCCTCCCCCATAAAGCGCGCAGAATAAACGCCCGGCGCCCGATTCAGATAATCAATCTCCAAGCCGGAATCGTCGCTTAAGGTCGGCAGCCCGCCAAGCTCCATAACCTGCACCGCTTTTTTCATGGCGTTTTCCTCAAAGGTCGTGCCGTCCTCCACCACATCAATCGTAATGCCGGCATCCTCCATGGAAATCACCCGCACATCCATATCCGCCAGAATTTCGTTGATTTCCTTGAGCTTTCCTTTGTTTTTCGTCGCAAATAAAATCGTCTCCATGCCGTCCTCCTTCAAAAATCCCCCTAGCCCATCACTGCTTTGTCAAATCCGCGCAGACCGCGTCGGTATAGCGTATCAAATCTGCCGCAGACAGAATCACCTGCTTGCCCCTCGTCCCCGCACTGACCGCGATTTCATCAAACAGCATACAGGTTTCATCCAAAAAGGTAGGATATTTTTTCTTCATCCCAATCGGAGAACAGCCGCCGCGGATATATCCCGTAAGCCCGAGCAGCTCCTTCATGTGTGTCATCTCCACCCTCTTATTTTTGGAAACCGCCGCCGCCTTTTTCAAATCCAGTTCCTTGTCCGCAGGGATACAAAAAACCGTAATTCCTGTTTTATCTCCCCGCGTCACCAGTGTTTTGAACACCTGCGCCGCATCCATGCCGATTTTTTCCGCCGCACAAACCCCCGAAAGATTGGCTTCGTCATATTCGTACTCCGTTGTACGATAGGCAATGCCCGCCGCCTCCAGCAAGCGCATCACATTGGTCTTTGTCATAAAAACACCCTCTTTTTAATCATCCAGAATAATAAAGCTGTAATCCGTACCGGTGCGCTCCAAAAAATAACTCCTTGCCGCAATATCCGAAGCAACCGGTGCCGCCGTCCAGTATTCGCCGTTGGAAAAGGCAACATAGCGAGAGCCGTCCGTCAGGCGGAAATACGCGCAATTTGCCGTCGCACATTGATATTGGATCTGGCTCTTACTCGTAATGTAATATTTTCCAAACATCGCTGCCACAGCGCCGCCCTGCTCCGCCTTTACCAGACCCTTCCACGCCGCCAAATTGTATTTCGGTAGCACATCCACATTAAAATCCGGAACCAGTCGGTTGATTGCCGTAATCGGGTAAGCGTCCATCTGTACATTGGGATATACAACCTCCCAGAAGCCGTTATCGTTTTTCAAAACATATTGCTTGATATTCGCCGTGTTGCTCGTTGTCGAAAAAACGACTACCGCATATTTGTTGTCCTTGCGAATCTCCCGCACATAATAATCCGTAAAGCGCCCTTCATACAGGCAAATGTAATTCAAAATACGCCCGTACTCCGTCGATGCGGAGGAAAGCCGCCCCACCGTTCCGTGACTCTGATTATACTGTGCCAAAAAATCCTGATAATCGGACTGCGAAAGCTGTCCTGCCTTCCCGTTTGCGGAAGCAAGAAGATATTTTCCATTCTGCTTGACCGATACAAAAACGCAAAAAACATCGCTGCCCGAGGGCACGCTGCTGCCGCTGTAGGCCGCAAGCTTATCTCCGTCCACCAGCAAAATTTCGAAGCCGTCCGTATCCAAATCGCTGCTCAGATACCCCTCCTCTACCAGCACAGTGGGTGTTATGTAATATCCGTCATAGTATCCGTATAGCTTCCCGTTTTTGCTCATCCAGCCACGCTTTGCACCGTTTACCTTATAATCCTGCTGTGCCGCTGCGGCAACCGTCATCAAATTTTCGTACAGCTTGGAGGTTTCGCTCTGCCAGAAGGGCTTTGTCTGTGCTTTCGTCTGTGTTTTCTTTTCCGTCTCCTGTGTTTCCTCCGTCTTTGCTTCCGCATCGTCCGTCGTCGCATCGTCCTGCTTTCCGCCCGGCACGATGATTTCCGTTGTCGCATTGTCCTCCTCCTGTGCCGGAGGGGTGGGACTTGTCCCATGCGTTCCGCAGCCTGTACCAAGGAGTATGCTCAGAACCAAAAGCACACAAAAAATATCTCGCATTTTATTCTTCACGGTAATCATCCTCTTTATCCTTGATTGCTTCATAAACGGAAAGCAGCTCCCGCTTATGCGCCCGTAAAACAGCCGTCAGCATTTCCTCCATCCGCTCCTGCTCCGCGCAGAAGGGAAAGCGCACCACCCAAACAGGGTCATAATGCCCGTCCTCCTCGGCAATGGCATCCACCAGGCTGCCTACGGTCTCCGTGTCATAATAATCGTATATCGCCTCATATTCCCAATCCCGCACCTCTCTTTCGCAGCTTAGGCGCAGCACAATCTCAGGCGTCTCGCCCTCCGCATAAATGTTGAAAATCAATTCTCCGTTTTCACAAACAGAGTACGCGCCGAGCTCCTGATCCAAAAAGCCCGTTGCCGCGTCCTTCCGCATAATTACGATGACTGTTTCTTCCATGTATGGTATGCTCTCCTTAAAAATATGCAAACGATTTTTTCCGTATCCGTTCCTGTACCGAAAACCCACCCCCAAGGTCTTCCCACAGGCGCACCTGCGCCCTTAAAAGCCTGAAAGACCTTAAGGGCTCCACCCTCAAACTCCTGCAAGGGGAATGGCTCCCTTTGACCCCCATTTGCAAAGACAACTCCCTGCCTTTGCAGCAATTTATTATCTTGACATCCTCCCACGCAGAACCATGTATATGATCCTGCAACCCGGGTCGAGGGCGGACAGTACCGCCAAGATAGAGCGGCGGCACAGCCGTCTTCCCGAAGGGAAGATACTTGACCAGACCCCTTCGTGGGGGTGTTGGGGGCAACGCCCCCAAGCTCTTCCCAAGCTCTTAATGCCATTATACTATAAAACACATCCGCTTGCAACCAACGTCCTTATATCCTCTGACGCCGAAAATCTCACTTTTGTTCCCGCTCCGCCGCAGAAATTTCCGGATACGTCAAAAACGGTCGCGGCGGATTCTCATGTCCGCCCAAAAACTTCTCCATCCAAACCATGCCGCTCCATTTCCCCAGCTTATACGCGCAATCGTTGAATTTCCCGACCATGTGATACCCCATTTTTTCATGAAAGGCAATGCTTGCCGGGTTCGGATAGGCAATACAGGCATTGATATTCTGCACCCGCTGCCGCTTTAGCGTCTCCTCCAGCCTTTCATATAAAAGTCTGCCGACGCCACGCCCCCGCTCCGTCTCTGCGAGATAAACCGTAGCCTCCGCCGACCAAAGATACGCCCTCCTCGGGTGCAGCGGCGCAGCGTAGGTATATCCGATGATTTTTCCGTTCTCCACCGCCGCAAAATACGGATAGGTTCGCAGCGTATGCCGAATCCGCTCCCGAAATTCCTCCACACTCGGCACGGTATATTCATAGGTAACCGATGTCCCCGTAACATAGGGCGCATAAATGGCCAGCAGCTCTGCCGCATCCTGCTCCGTCACCGGTCTGATGCTGATATTCTCCATAGGAATCCCTCTTTTCCTTCGTATTGATTCTACGCTTTTATTTCGCAATTTCGCTCCAAAAGCTCTCTGCCTCAAAATGCGCCTCCAAGCCCAGATAATCGGAAACCGTCTGTCCCAAATCCGCAAAGCTCTTTCGGATACCGAGCGCAACGCCCTCTCTCACAGGCTTGCCGCAAACCAGAAGCGGCACATACTCCCTGGAATGGTCGGTGCTTGGCGTCGTCGGGTCGCAGCCGTGATCCGCCGTAATAAAAAGCACATCCTCGTCCTTCATCTCCGCCAAAATCTCCGGCAGCCTGCTGTCAAAGTATTCCAACGCAGCCGCGTACCCCTCTACGTCGTTTCTGTGTCCGTAAATCATATCCGTATCCACCAGATTGGTGAATAAAAGCCCCGCAAAATCCTCCTGCAAAAACTGTATGGTCTTCTCAATCCCGTCATGGTTGTTGGTGGTGTGATCACTGCGGGTCATGCCGCGATGCTCAAAAATATCCTCGATTTTCCCGACAGCCACAACCTCCATGCCCTTCGCCTTCGCCAAATCCAAAATCGTCGGGCCGGTCGGCTCCAGAGAAAAATCCCGCCTGTTTTCGGTGCGGGTAAATTCCCCCTTTTTCTCGCCGATAAAGGGACGCGCAATGACGCGCCCGACGCCGTAGTCCCCCGTCAGAATTTTCCTTGCCTTTTCGCACATTTCGTATAGCTTTTCCACAGGAACGACCTCCTCGTGCGCCGCAATCTGAAACACGCTGTCCGCAGAGGTATAGACGATGGGATAGCCTGTTTTCATATGCTCCTCGCCCAAATCCTGAATGATGACCGTACCGGATTCCGCATAATTCCCCAGCGTTTTTGTGCCGATTGCCGCCTCAAAGGCGTCCATGACCTCCTTGGGAAATCCCGTCTCCGTAAAGGTCGGGAAAGGCTTTTTTGTAATGATACCTGCCATCTCCCAATGTCCTGTTGTGGTATCCTTGCCGATGGAGCGCTCCGCCATCTTGCCATAGCAGCCCTGCGGCGCAGCAGACTCACCCAGAAGTCGGATGTCCTTCCCCGGAATGTTCCCCAAGCCTAATGCACAAAGATTGGGCAAGCTCGTCTGTGGGCGCACCCTCTTGATATTGACCAGCGTATTGCTCCCAACATCCCCAAAATCCGCCGCATCCGGCATTTCTCCGATACCAACGCTGTCCAGCACAATGATAATCGCTCTTTTCATGCTTCGTCCTCCTGTCTGATAATTTTCCAAATCAAGGGCGTCTGCTCCGTCCGAGGTGTCCTTGTAATCGCTATGGCATCCTGCAAAAAGTCCGCCGCACTCAGACACTGCTCTTTGGTTTTACTGTAAACCACAGCCAAAGTCTCCCCCATCGCCGCAAAATCGCCCAATCGCTTTTTCATTACGATTCCCGCACCAAAATCCAATGCCTGCCCCTGAAATCTGCGTCCCGCTCCCGTTTCCTGCGAGGCTCTCCCAATCATGGCGGTATCCATCTCTGTAATATATCCGGATTTTTCCGCTTTTACCTCCCATTTTTCCTTTGCCGTCGGCAATAAGTGATAATCCGTAAGCACGCGCACATCGCCGCCCTGCTGCCGGAGCAGCTCCTTAAATTTTGCAAGCCCCCTGCCGTTTTTAATGTTTTCCAGCAAAAGCGCCTTGCCCTCCGCTTCTGTTTTGACTTTTTTTGCCAAAAGCAGCATATTTGCACCCAGAGTCAGAGAAAGCGTCAGCAAATCGCCGCCAAACTTCCCCTTCAAAACCTCAATCGCCTCGATGACCTCAAGGCTGTTGCCGATATGCGTCCCCAATGGCTGTGCCATGCTACTGATAACCGCTGTCACCCTTCTGCCGATATGTCGCCCCATATCCGTCATAATGCTTGCCAGCTTTTCCGCGTCTGCCTGCGTTTTCATAAAGGCGCCGCTGCCGTATTTCACATCCAAAACAATCGCGTCCGCTCCCGCCGCAATTTTCTTTGACATAATGCTTGCCGCAATCAGAGGAATGCTGTCCACCGTCCCCGTTACGTCCCGCAGTGCGTATAGCTTGCGATCTGCGGGAGTAAGGTTATCCGTCTGGCTCATCAGCACAATGCCACTCTCCCGCGCAAATCGAACAGCCTCCTCCTCCGTCAGCTCCACCCGAAAGCCCGGTATGGCTTCCAGCTTATCAATCGTGCCGCCGGAAAAGCCGAGCCCCCGTCCGCTCATCTTGATTACAGGCACGCCCGCCGAAGCCACCAGAGGTGCCAAAATCAGCGTGGTTGTATCCGCAACGCCGCCCGTGCTGTGCTTATCCACCTTGCAGCCGGGCAAACCGGAAAGGTCGAATAAATTGCCCGAACGGGCAATTTCCATCGTCAAAGCCGCCGTTTCCTCCGCATCCATGCCCCGAAAAAATATTGCCATCAGCATAGCGGTAATCTGATAATCGCGCAGAGTTCCCTCCGTCACGCCTCGTATAAAGGCTGTAATTTCCGCCTCCGTTAGTCTGCCGCCGTCTCTCTTTTTGATGATGCTGTCCACAAAATCCATACCGTCGGCCTCCCTTCGAATATCCTCTGTCAAGCCGGTTTTTTGCGGCCTTCGCCGCACCGCAAATATAGTTTTTTTATTATCGTACCACAATTCGCCCAAAATAGCGACTGCCTCTGCGCCATTTCCTTGTATCCGCAGCAATTTTCATATAACAAAAAAAGGATATTCTCTCGAATATCCTTGATGCTCTGTGCCTGTCAATCAAAGGCTGTTTACCAGTCTGGTCAGGGAAGACTTCTTTCTTGCCGCTGCATTTTTATGGTAAATCCCCTTGATATACGCTCTGTCGATAGCGGATACCGCATTTTTCAGTGCTACTGCCGCTGTGTCCTTATCGCCTGCGCCTACGGCAACGATAACCTTTTTCATCGCTGTCTTTACCTGAGATTTAATCATCTTATTTCTCAGTGTCTTTTTGCTGATTACTTTAATTCTTTTCTTCGCCGATTTGATATTAGCCAATGTTATTTCCTCCTAAAAATACTGTACTGTGGTTTTTGTTGATATTGGGGGAATATCACTCTTTCCTCTTGCGATTAACCACCTTGAGGGTTCTTCCCTCCGACACGGTTCGGGGCTCTTTTACGCTCCTTCGAGCACCCCGTGGTTAACTTAACAGATATATTCTACCCTATAAAACAGCATAAGTCAATGAATACTTTTCAAAACAGCGAAAAAAATAAAAAGAAAAACCCGAAAGGTCGTGACAAAATGTACCAAAAAACCAAAAAAACGCCCTACACCTTCTCCGTGCGGACAGATCTTGCCATCGAAGCAAAAGAGCTGGTGCAAAAGAATACACCGGATGCGCCGGAGGGCGTGGAAGCAAAAACCGATGAGCAGGAGGAGTATTCCCTGACTCATGTGCATATCCATTCCCCTGCCGGTAGCCGCCTGATGGGAAAGCCGATGGGGCATTATATCACCTTAGAATCGGAAAAGCTCAAGGAAAATGATGCCGAATGTCACGCAAAGCTGATTGCGCTTTTGGCGGAGCAAATTCGCTCCCTCGTCAAGCTTTCACCAAAGGATTGTGTCCTCGTTGCAGGTCTGGGCAACTGGAATATCACTCCCGATGCACTCGGACCAAAGGTCGTCTCCAAAATCCTCGTGACCCGTCACCTGCGCGGCACCCTTCCGCCCACCATTGAACAGAGCGTCCGCCCCGTTGCCGCCGTAAGCCCAGGTGTTATGGGCATCACCGGTATAGAAACCGGCGAAATCCTCAAGGGCATCGTGGAGCGGCTACACCCCGCCCTTCTGATTGCGGTGGATGCCCTCGCCGCCCGCCGTAGCAGCCGCATCAACGCCGCCATCCAGATGAGTGATACGGGCGTTGCGCCGGGAGCCGGGGTCGGCAATCGCAGAATGACCCTCGATGAGGCAAGTTTGGGCATCCCCGTACTCGCCATCGGCGTGCCGACCGTAGTCGATGCCGCCACATTGGTCAATGATACCATGGATTGTATTTTAGAGGATATGATACGGCAAGCTCAAAAGGGAAGCGCCTTCTACGAAACCCTCGCCGCCTTGTCGCAGGAGGAAAAATACGAAATGATTGCGGAAATTCTGGGACCCTATACCGGTAATCTTTTCGTCACACCGAAGGAGGTGGACGCCGTTGTTGACCGCTTGGCAAATCTCATCGCCAACAGCATCAATATCGCCCTCCACCCCGGCATTACCCCAGAGGACATCAATAAATACACATGGTAACCATCCCCCTCTTCAGGTGGAATCGCGCCTGTTTTTTTATCTCTTATTCCGCTTCAATTTGCTCAAAAATCTCCTGTGCGGTTTTCTGATACCAGCCCGTCCTTTCCTCGCTCACCATCGCAGCCGCACGGGAGTTATAATACAACTCGCACGCCTCCAAGGCATCCATTTTATGCTTTTTCTGCAAAAGCTCCACCACCTCTGCTCCGACAGCGGCGCGGTTCTCATGGTGGGTATATTCCTTCTCCGGCTCGTCCGCATCGCTCTCCAGATAGGTCATCCCATCAATCATACCGACAAAGAAATCAATATCCATTTCAGGAAAGGTCTTATGGCTATCCAGAATCAAATCAATAAAACCGGACTGCTTAAAGGAAATATAAACCTTATTGCCGGGAATGTTTTTCAAGTCACTGTAATATTCTACGCAGGAAACAACCAAGGTACGCTGATCCATTTCTTCTCTCTCCTTTTTGATTAAAAAATTTATCAAAGCTCATGATAACGCATTTTTTCACAATTTTCAACCACCCCCCACAGGAAAACTTGACATTCTCCGATTTTTCGATATGCTAAAATCAGTAAGAAGAATCTGAAAGGAAGTGCTTGTTTTGGTAACGGTAAGAATAGATGCAGGCTTAAAGGAGCGCTGCCCCGATGCCGCCTTGGGGCTTTTACAGGCGAAGGTTGCGGTCATACCCGACACAGAGGAACTTTTGGCACTGTTAAACGGGAAAATCGCGGAGCTTTCCGAGGTTGAGCTTTCCGAGGCAAACAAAAGAGAGAAAATTCAGGCAACCCGAAGGGCGTATAAGGCCTTAGGGAAGGAGCCGAACCGCTATCGTTCCTCCGCGGAGGCAATGTGCCGGAGAATCTCGAAAGAAAGAGGCCTTTATTATATCAATAACGTGGTGGATATTAACAACTATCTTTCCATCAAATCGGGCTATTCCATGGGAACCTACGACCTTGCGAAAACAAAGGGCGACATCATCTGGATGCGTGCGCCCGAGGGAACCGCATATCGCGGCATCGGCAAGGATGTGCTGAATATCGAGTTTCTGCCCGTTCTTTTCGATGCGGAGGGTCCCTTTGGCAATCCTACCAGCGATAACGACAGAACCATGATTACCGATGCAACAGAGGATTTACTCCTTGTGTATTATTCCTTTGACGGAACGGCGGATTTGCCAGCGCTTTTGGACGAAGCGCAGGATTTGCTGGAAAAATACGCAGGCGGCAGAGCATTCGAGACAAAAATCTTAGCCTGAGAAATCCGAATACAGTAAGGAAGGTGATCGGATGAAAACCTTTGAAAGCTTATATCGGGAATATTATCGGAAAATATATGCCTTTCTCAACCGTATGTGTGCCGACGAAAATCTGGCGGAGGACTTAACACAGGAAACCTTTTTGCAGGCATATAAATCCCTCTATAAATTTCAAGGTGAATGTGAGATTTTTACATGGCTTGCAGCAATCGGCAAGCACGCCTATTTCAAATATCTGAAAAAAAAGAAGCTGCATCTGGATGCGGCAAATCTGGACTTGGTAGCACAGAGCTATCTGGAGGGGGATGTCAGTCCGGAGGAGCATATCAGCAAAAAGGATATTGAAAAAGCAGTACGTAAAGTGGTTGAGAATATCCCAAAGAAATATCGCGATGTGGTAGTGCTACGTATCTACGCAGAGCTTCCCTTTTCTCAAATCGCACAGATTCTGAGGATTAGCGAAAACTCCGCAAAGGTGATTTATTTTAGGGCAAAGAAAATGCTAATGGAGGTGTTAAAGGATGAGTTGGAAATGTGAGCTGGTGATAGACTTGGCACCTCTGTATCATGACGGAGCTGCAAGCGAGGTCAGCAAAAGGCTGGTGAAAAAACATCTACGGGAGTGTCCGCAGTGTCGTGCCTACTATAAAAAGTATCAACCCATCGAGCGGATACACGCAGAGATCCCGCACGGGAATCCGGAGGAAAATTATGTCATGCTGGCAAAAAGAGTCCGCAAAAGGCGGATGTTCCTCTGGTGCGGTTTCCTTTTCTACCTGAGTGCGACACTCGTTGCACTGGTGCTGCATTACATGGAGGATCACAAAAATTGATTTTTTCAAGATGAGAAACGCCGAGAATTCAAGGATTCTCGGCGTTTACTTTTTTGGGTTCAAAAATTTTTTCTCATTTTTTGTAACCTTCTTCGCTTTTCGGGACTCTAAGTTAGTGTAAGAAAAAGCGGAACGGATTTCGGAAAATGAAACTGTTTCTCGTATTCTCTAAGAAAGGGGAGAAGAAGTGGAAAAATGAGCTTTCGTGTGTTAGGGACAGGAAAATATGTCCCACCCAGGGTTGTAACGAATGACGACCTGTCGCAGCTTTTAGAAACCAATGACGAATGGATTGCCCGGAGGGTCGGTGTAAGGGAACGCCATATCAGCACAAATGAAACCGCGGCGGATATGGGGGCAAGGGCTGCAAGGGCTGCTTTGGAAAACAGCGGCGTGGCAGCGGAGGAAATCGACCTGATTTTGGCGGCAAGTGTCAGCGGGGAGAGCATTTCCCCCTCCGTTTCCTGCATGATTCAGAGGTCGCTGGGGCTTTCCTGCATGACGATGGACATCAACGCTGCCTGCTCTGCGTTTGATTTTCTTCTGGAAACGGCGGCAGGCTTCTTTGCCCGCGGCAGGGTGAAAAAGGTACTCGTCATCGGGGCGGAGCGTCTGAGCCGCCTGCTGGACTGGAACGACAGAGGTACTGCGGTTATCTTCGGGGACGGTGCAGGCGCGATGGTTCTGGGAACCGGCGAAAATTATCTGGATGCCGTTTTTGCCGTGGAAGGCGGCGATGATGTCATTGATATTCCGCAGCCCGTAGGAATCTCCCCCTTCTATGAAAGAGGACAGGAGAAAAAGCCATACATCCACATGGCAGGGCAGGAAACCTTCAAATTTGCGGTCACCGCCATCTGCAAGAATTGCATGGAAATTCTGGAGCGCAACGGTCTGACCTTTGATGACATCGCATATATCGTGCCGCATCAGGCAAATCAGCGCATCATTGATTTTGCAAGCACAAAGCTGAGGGTGCCCAAGGAAAAATTTTATTTGAATATTCATAAATACGGCAATACCTCCTCTGCAAGCATCCCCATCGCGCTGGATGAGTTGAACCGGGCAGGAAGGCTGCACAGAGGAGATTTATTATTACTGCCTGCCTTTGGCGGCGGTCTGGCAAGTGCCTGTTGTTTATTGAAATGGTAAAAATAAAACAAAAAGCAAAGGAAAAGAAAAGGAGAAAAGAAGTATGGTATTTGAAAAAATTGCAGCAATGTTAGCGGAAAAAGTGGAATGTGATGCAGCAGAAATCAAGATGGACACAGAATTCAGCACACTGGGCATCGACTCTCTGGATATTATGGAGCTTCTGATGAATCTGGAGGAGGAGCTTGGCACAGAAATTGAAATGGGCGAAAGCAAAGTAAACACTGTTGGCAATCTGGTACAACTGATCGAAGAAAAACAGGCGTAAGAAAAAACGAAGGAAAAGGAGGACGACGATATGATCGTTTCACCGATTTGCGAGATGCTTGGCATCCAATATCCTATCTTCCAGGGTGGCATGGCATGGATCGCTGACGGGCGGCTTGCGGCAGCGGTTTCCAACGGCGGCGGCCTCGGGATTATCTCTGCGATGAACGCAGGCGGCGATTATCTGAGAGAACAGATTCACATTGCAAGAAGCCTGACAGAGAAGCCCTTCGGCGTGAATATCATGCTGATGAGCCCCCATGTACAGGAGGTGGCAAAAATTGTTGCCGAGGAAAAGGTAGCAGTCGTCACCACAGGCGCAGGCATTCCCAATCAATATGTTCCCCTGTGGAAGGAAGCGGGCATCAAGGTGATTCCCGTGGCGGCATCTGTCGCAGCGGCAAAGATGATGGCGAGAGCCGGCGCGGATGCTGTCATTGCCGAGGGCGGCGAATCCGGCGGTCATATCGGTGAGCTTTCCACCATGCCTCTGGTTCCCCAAGTGGCAGATGCGGTGGATATCCCTGTACTGGCGGCAGGAGGCATCGGCGACGGCAGAGGAATGGCAGCGGCATTTATGCTGGGCGCGGTTGGCGTGCAGATGGGCACCCGTTTCCTGCTTGCAGAGGAATGTGGTGTGCATCAAAATTATAAGGATATGGTGAAAAAGGCAACAGATGTTTCCACAACGGCAACAGGCAGACGCTTCGGCGGCAGCACCTGTCGTGTCATTAAAAACCGGTTTGCCCGTCATTTTCTGAAGGTGGAATATGCTCCCGAAACAACAGCCGAAACGGTAGACAGACTCGGTGCAGGTGCATTGCGTAAAGCCGCTGTGGAGGGCGATACCGAAGAAGGCTGCTTTATGGCAGGGCAGATTGCAGGCATGGTCAGGAAGGAGCAGCCTGCGGCAGAAATCGTTGCGGAAATTGCGGCAGAGGCAGAGGCCTTACTGAAAGGAGCGGCAAAATGGGTAAAATAGCGTTTGTTTTTTCCGGACAAGGCGCGCAGAAGGCCGGCATGGGCAAAAGCTTTTATGATAACAACGAAACCGTAAGAAATTTGTTCGACAGAGCAGAAGCCCTCAGAGACGGCACATTGTCGCAGTGCTTTTCCGGCACAGCGGAGGAGCTCAGGGAAACGCAGAACACACAGCCCTGTCTCTATCTGACAGACCTTGCGGCGGCGATTGTTCTTTCCGAAGTCGGTATCCCCGCGGAGGGCGTGGCGGGCTTTTCTCTGGGCGAGCTGCCCGCATTGGCGTTTGCCGGTGCATACAGCTATCTGGATGGGTTCCATCTGGCTTGCATCCGCGGCAAAGCAATGGCAAAAGCGGCGGCGGAGCATCCTGCCTCCATGCTTGCGGTTCTGAAGCTGGATAATGCAAAAATCGAGGAAATCTGCAAGCAGTTCAAGCAGGTGTATCCCGTGAACTATAACGCACCCGGTCAGCTTGTGGCGGCGGGTGCGATTGAGGAAATGGATGCCTTCAAGCAGGCAGTGCGCGAGGCAGGCGGCAGGGGTCTGCCCGTAGCAGTCGGCGGCGGCTTTCATTCCCCTTTTATGGACGAAGCAAGTAAGGAATTTTCCGAAAGCGCAAAAGAATTTGAGCTGAGAAAGCCTAAGCTGACGGTTTATTCCAACCTTACCGCAGAACCCTATACAGAAAACGTATTGGAGCTGATGGAAAATCAAATCAACCACAGCCTGCGTTGGCAGGAAAGTATCGAACACATGGCGGCGGACGGCTTTGATACCTTCATTGAGGTGGGCATCGGCGATACGCTGAAAAAGCTCATCCGGCGTATTCTGCCCGAGGCAAAGGTGTACAGTGTTTCCGATATGGAGGAAATCGAAAGGGTGAAGGAGGAATTGGGATGCTGAAAGGAAAAACAGCAGTCGTAACCGGCGGCTCCAGAGGGATTGGCAGAGCAATCTGCCTGAAATTCGCGGAAAACGGCGCAAACCTCGCGTTTTTATATGCAGGCAACACCGCAAGGGCGGAGGAAACCGTAAAAGAGCTGGAAGCACTGGGCGTGAAGGCAAAGGCGTATCAATGCAATGTCGCAGATGCGGAGGCGGTAGCGGCAGTCGTAAAGGAAATCGTGAAGGATTTCGGCAGTATTCAGATTCTGGTGAATAACGCAGGCATTACAAAGGATCAACTGGTACCCCTGATGAATGCGGCAGATTTTAACGCAGTCATTGATACCAACCTCAAGGGCACATTTTATATGACAAAAGGGGTATACCCTCTCTTCCTGAAACAGAAGAGCGGCAAGATTATCAATATCAGCTCTGTTTCGGGGCTGACAGGCAACCCCGGACAGGCAAATTATTCCGCCTCTAAGGCCGGGGTAATCGGTCTGACAAAATCCGTTGCAAAGGAGCTGGCCTCCCGAGGGGTCTGCTGTAATGCAATCGCCCCCGGCTTTATCGCAACGGAAATGACACAGGCATTGGAAAACGATACATTGAAGGATGCCATCCCCATGAAACGCTTCGGCGAGGCAGAGGAGGTGGCAAAGCTGGCATTATTTTTAGCGTCTGAACATTCTGATTACATTACAGGCGAGGTCATCCGTATTGATGGCGGTCTGGCATGCTGAATCGGCGCAAGAAAACCGAAAAATCAGTCAGATTTCGCAGGAAAGGATTGATGAAATGAGACGAGTAGTAGTAACAGGCATCGGCGCGGTGACCCCTGTGGGCAATAACATAACTGATTTCCGGGAATCCATCAAAAACGGAAGAAACGGCATCGCACCCATCACCCGATTTGATGTCGGCGAAAGCAAATATAAGCTGGCGGCAGAGGTGAAGGATTTCGACCCGACAAAATATATGGATAAGCTGACGGCAAAAAAAACAGACCGTTTCGTGCAGTTTGCTCTGGCGGCAGCAAGTGAGGCAATGGCAGACAGCAAGCTGGAGGACGCTATTGAAAAGGAAAACCTCGCGGTTTATTTTGGCAGCGGCATCGGCGGCTTTGAAACGCTTTCCGAGGGCTATGATGTGCTGAGAGAAAAGGGACCTCATCGTGTTTCTCCACTGTTCATTCCCAAGATTATCAATAACATTGCGGCAGGCAATATTGCCATTCGCTATCAGGCACAGAATGCCTGCGTTGCGGTTTCCACTGCCTGCGCAACAGGCACAACCGCAATCGGCGAAGGCTACAGAGCCATTCTGCATGGCTATACCACTGCGGCAATCTGCGGCGGCAGCGAAGCAGCAATCGTTCCTCTGGCCGTGGCAGGCTTTGGCAGCTGCATGGCGTTGAACGCATCGGAAGACCCCAATGCGGCATCTCTGCCCTTTGATCAACGCCGTGCCGGCTTTGTCATGGGCGAGGGCGCAGGTGCGGTGATTCTGGAGGAATATGAACACGCAAAGGCACGCGGTGCAAAGATTTATGCGGAAATCGTTGGCTATGGCTCCACCTGTGATGCCCATCACGTGACTGCCCCCGAAGAGAAGGCAACCGCAAGCGGCAGAGCAATCGTGGATGCAATGGCAGCTCTTAAGGGCGTAAAGCCGGAGGAAATTTATATCAACGCACATGGCACAGGCACAGCCTTGAATGATAAAACCGAAACCAAAGCCATCAAAAATGCTTTCGGAGCGGATGCGGCGAAAAAACTTCACATCAGCTCCACAAAATCCATGACAGGGCATATGCTTGGCGCAGCAGGCGCGGTAGAAGCAATCGCGGCAATTCTGGCTGTGTGGGAAAATATCATTCCCCCTACCATCAATCTGAAAGAAGCCGACCCCGATTGCGACTTGGACTATACCCCAAATACAGCAGTGCAGACGACCGTAGAGGCGGCGTTGTCCACCTCTCTTGGCTTTGGCGGTCATAATGCCTGTGTTGCATTCAGAAAGATGAGGGACGAATACGATGGATACGAATAAAATCAATAAGCTGGCTAAGATTCTTTGTCAGAATCAGCTGAAAAAATTAGACTTGACGGAGGGCGATGCCCGTATCGTTCTGGAGGCAGGCGGCAGACAGATGCCAGAGGAAATGCCTGCGGTTTCTGCGGAAAACATAGCGGAAACACCTGCCGCAGAGTTGTTTTCTCCGGAAAAGGAAGAAGCGCCTGCCGGAGTGGAACAGAAATCCCCTCTGGTAGGTACGGTTTATCTTGCACCGCAGGCAGGGGCAAAGTCCTTTGTGCAGGTTGGTGATACGGTGAAAAAAGGCGATGTGCTTTGCATTGTCGAATCCATGAAGATGTTCAATAACATCGAAGCGGAGCTGGGCGGCACGATTGCGGCAGTCTGTGTAGATAATGGGCAGATTGTGGAATTTGGTCAGCCTCTGGTTCGCATCCTGCCCGAAAAGGAGGAAAGCTGATGAATCAGGAGGAAATCAAAAAAATCCTGCCCCATAGAGCGCCCATGCTTCTGATTGACGAAGCAGAGCTGAGAGAGGGCAAGGCTTACGGCAAAAAAACCATCCGCAAAGATGAGTTTTTCTTACAGGGGCATTTTCCCGGCAATCCCGTTGCCCCCGGTGTGATTCTCTGCGAAATCCTTGGACAGAGCGCGTGTGTCCTGCTTTCCGGTGAAGCGGACGGCATCACTCCCTTCTTTACGGGACTGGATAAGGTGCGCTTCAAAAGCCCCGTATATCCCGGGGATGTATTCGAAACAGAATGTACCCTGCGCAAGCACAAGGGAGTTTTCTACTGGGCAGAGGGCAAGGGTTATGTAAACGGTAAATTATGCGTCAGTGCAGAGTTTTCCTTTGCACTGATCAAGGAGTGACGAAAAATGTTTTCTAAAATTCTCGTTGCCAACAGAGGCGAAGTGGCTGTCCGCATTATCCGTGCCTGCAAAGAAATGGGCATCCGGACGGTCGCTGTCTATTCCGAGGCGGACAGAGATTCCCTGCCCGTTGCCCTTGCGGATGAACGCATCTGCATCGGCGGCAATGCGGCGGCAGAAAGCTACTTAAATCAGAAAAACATCCTCAGCGCGGCGCTGGCAACCAATGCCGAGGCGATTCACCCCGGCTATGGCTTTCTTTCCGAAAATGCAAGCTTTGCCAAGCTTTGCGAGGAAAACGGCATTGTCTTTATCGGTCCGAAAAGCGAGGTGATCTCCGCCATGGGCGATAAGGATACCTCCCGTCAGCTGATGCAGCAGGTCGGTGTGCCTGTTGTTCCGGGGACGGAGGTTCTTAGGAGTGCGGAGGAGGCAAAAAAATACGCGAAGGAAATCGGCTATCCTCTGCTGGTAAAGGCCAGCGCAAGCGGCGGCGGCAAGGGCATCCGCTTGGTAACCAAAGAGGAGGAGCTCGAGGATGCGTTCCGCACGGCGTCCCGCGAGGCAGAAAGTGCCTTCGGCAATGGCGATGTTTTTCTGGAAAAATATCTTACCCATGTGCGCCATGTGGAAATGCAGATTCTGGCAGACCATAAGGGCAATATCCTCTGCCTCGGCGAAAGAGACTGCTCCTTGCAGCTCAATCAACAAAAGGTGCTGGAGGAAACCCCCTGCCCCGTCATGACGGAGGACGTCCGCAGAAAAATGACGGACGCGGCGGTTCTGGCGGCAAAGGCGGCCAACTACACCAACGCAGGGACGGTAGAATTTCTGCTTGCCCCCGATGGACAGTTTTATTTCATCGAAATGAATACCCGCTTGCAGGTGGAGCATCCCATCACAGAGGAAGTCAGCGGCGTGGATATCGTAAAATGGCAGATTCGCATTGCCTGTCAAGTTCCCCTGAATATAAAGCAGGAGGACATCCGCTTGCAGGGACATTCCATCGAATGTCGCATCAATGCGCGCTCCACGGGAAAGGTGGACTTTCTGCATACCCCCGGCGGCGGCAGAGTGCATTTCGATACCGCGCTCATGCAGGATTCCGTTGTGGTTCCCTTTTATGATTCCATGCTCGGCAAGCTGATTGTCCACGCAAACACCAGAGAAGAAGCCATCCGCAGGATGGAAGCCTCTCTCTGCGAAATAGTCATTGTCGGGGTGAAAACCAATATTGAAGAGCAGCTACAGCTGATTCGCAGCGAAAGATTCCGGAAGGGAAATTATGATACCCTCACTCCGGACAAAATTTTGACAAAGGGGTGATAGAAATGAGTAACATTATAGGTTACTTTCGCAAATCCAAAAATGCTTTGGAAAAAGGCGGTATCACACTGAAAAATACAACTGAAGAAAAGCTGCGTTGTCCCATCTGCAAATCCTACGGAACCAGACGCACAATCGCAAAGCAGAAGGTGACCTGCCCCCATTGCGGACACCATTTCCGCATCGGCGCAAGAACCAGAATCCGGACGCTTTGCGATAAGGACAGCTTTCATGAATTATTCTCCAATATCAAAACCATCGACCCGCTGGAATTTCCCGGGTATCGGGATAAAATGGATCGCGGCAAAGCCGTCAGCGGCGAGGAAGAGGGCGTTGTCTGCGGCACGGCCACAATTCGTCGGCAGCGCTGCGCGGTGTTCGTGATGGAGCCCGGCTTTATGATGGGCAGTATGGGCTCTGTGGTCGGCGAAAAAATCGCCCGTCTGTTTGAATATGCCACCGCGCAAAATTTGTCCGTTGTCGGCTTTACGGCAAGCGGCGGCGCACGTATGCAGGAGGGAATTCTTTCCCTAATGCAGATGGCAAAAACAAGCGGCGCAGTGGAACAGCACAGCAAAAGTGGCGGTCTGTACATCACCGTTCTGACAGACCCCACAACCGGCGGTGTCACGGCAAGCTTTGCCATGCTGGGGGATATTATCCTTTCCGAGCCAAACGCAACCATCGGCTTTGCAGGCAGAAGAGTCATCGAGCAGACCACAAAGAAAAAGCTGCCCGAGGATTTCCAGAAGGCGGAATTTCTCTTGGAACATGGCTTTGTGGATGCCATTGTACCCAGAACGGAACTGAGAGGAACCTTGGAAAAGCTGCTGCGGCAGCATAGCAGAAAGGAATGACGCAGATGAATGCCTATGAAAAATTACAGACGGCAAGAAGTCAGACCCGCCCGACGGCGCGTTCCTATATCGAAAAGCTGTTTCAGGAACGGACAGAGCTGCACGGGGACAGAAAATATGCCGATGATGCGGCAATCATCGGCGGCATCGGTATGCTGGGCGACATCCCCGCAACCTTTATCGGCATTGAACGCGGGCGGAATCTGGAGGAGCGGATTCGCTGCAATTTTGGCTGTCCTATGCCCGAGGGCTATCGCAAGGCACTGCGCCTGATGAATCAGGCGGAAAAATTCCACCGACCTGTCATCTGCTTTGTGGATACCTCCGGTGCATTCTGCGGCGAGGAGGCAGAGGAACGAGGACAGGGACAGGCGATTGCCGATAACCTGATGCAGATGATGGGTCTGGAAACACCGATTATCACAATCATTATCGGAGAAGGCGGTAGCGGCGGCGCTTTGGGGCTTTCCGTGGCCAATAAGCTGTATATGCTTGAAAATGCAGTCTTTTCCGTTATTTCTCCCGAGGGCTGTGCAAGTATCCTCTGGGAGGATGCCAAGCTTGCGCCCGATGCAGCGGAATGTCTGCGGATTACAGCGGAGGATATGAAGGAATTCGGCGTAGCAGAGGAAATAATCCCTGAAGATTTCGCGCATTTCGGAAAAATGTGTGAGGAAATAAAGGAAAAGCTCATCCTTGACTTAAAAGGATGGTCGAAAAAAACAGGAAAAGAGCTTTCCGAGGAAAGGTATCAGCGATTCCGCAAGCTGGGATGCCGGGCAGAATAAAAATAAGCCCTTACGAGAGGTCGAGTGACTTCTTGCAAGGGCTTTTTTATTCCTTAGTCTTTTTGCTGCATTCCGGGCAGAGTCCCGTAAATTCCAGAGAATGTCCCGTAATCCGAAACCCCGTTTTCTGCTGCAAGCTTTCCTCCAGCTCACTCAGCGGGCAGGTATCCACAGAAATCACCTTGCCGCAAAGGTCGCAGGTCAAGCGGTGTGAATGTCCCTGCTGTGCGGGAGAAAAATACGCCTTCCCGTCCTGCCGCACGGTACGGATGAGGATTCCTCTTTTCGTCAGCGTGTTCAACGTGCGGTAAACCGTAGAAACATTCATGGGAAGAATCGGCTTAGCTAAGGCGTGCAACTCCTCCGCCGTTGTGGGGCGTACCTGCCTTTGCAACAAAAGCAAGAGCAGCTGTCGCTTTTTTGTTGCTTTAATATCTGCATTTTGCAAAAGATTTTGCTCCATCCCGCTCCCCTCCCCTTGCACGGATTTGCTCTTATAATAGTATAGCGGGGAAGGTTTGTCAATGCAGGAGGTCGTTTCCCTCTCAGACAATGTTGCAAAATGCGGGCAGGTTTGATAGGATAAGGAAAATGACAGACGTTTTTTGCGGATAAAACAGGAGAAAGGGAAATATTTCTCGGGAAATTTCGGGAAATATTTTTATTTCGGGAAGGAGGCACCGCCATGACAAAAAAAGAAAAAGTAACAATCATTCTGGATCTTTTGCGGGAGCATTACGGCCCGACAAAATGCTATCTTGACCACGAAAACGCGTGGCAGCTTTTGATTGCAACCATGCTTTCCGCGCAATGCACCGATGCCAGAGTGAATCTCGTGACGAAGGATTTGTTCAAAAAATATACCTCCGTCAAGGACTTTGCGGAGGCAGACCTTGCAGAGCTGGAGCAGGACATCCGTTCCACAGGCTTTTATCATAATAAGGCAAAAAATATCATTGCCTGCTGCCGGACGCTTTTGCACGAGTATCATGGAGAAATCCCCTCAGACATCGACCAACTCACCGCCCTTGCGGGCGTCGGCAGAAAAACGGCGAATGTCGTGCGCGGAAACTGGTATCAAATCCCCAGTGTGGTGGTGGATACCCATGTTAAGCGTGTTTCCCGCCTCTTGGGGCTGACGAAAAACGAGGACCCCGTAAAAATCGAGTTTGATTTGATGCGGCTTGTCCCCAAGGAAAAATGGATTGACATCAATACGCAGATGATTGCACACGGCAGAAAAATCTGTATTGCCCGCAGACCAAAATGCCCGGAATGCTTTCTTCTGCCCTACTGCACGGGCGGCAAGGCATTGGAAAAGAAAAAAAAGCGAAAATAGAAAGAATCCCGAGGGACGGTTCACAACGCCTTCGGGATTCTTTTTGATTGATTTTACTTATACTCTGGCTACGCCCAAGGTTACTGCTTCGCCATTGATGTTCCATTCCTTGCTCAATTCGCCGCCCTTGCCTGCGACAACCTCCTCTGCCAATACATCGCCCCTGATGTCGTTTGCAGCGAGGATTTCCGCAATTTTCGCATTGCCGTCGTGGTAAACGCGGATGCGGTCGGTCACCTTGAAGTTTGCCTCCTTACGCATGGTCTGCACCTTGGAGATGATTTCACGCACAAAGCCCTCTTCCACCAGTTGAGGTGTCAGGTTGGTATCCAGCACAACGGTCAGGCTGCTGTCGCCGGAGGAGACAAAGCCGTCCTTTTCCGCTGTTTCCACCAAAACATCGTCCATTTCCAGAACGACCTCACTGCCCTCCACGGTAAAGACAGCCTTACCGTTTGCTTTCAGCTCTGCCATAAAGGCATTGCCGTCTACCGTCTTCAAATATTCAGTGATAGCCGGCAGCAGCTTGCCGTATTTCTTGCCCAGCGTTCTCAGCTGTGGCTTAAAGGTATAGGTCGTAAAAGCAGACACATCGTCCGTGAAGGAAAGCGCCTTGACATTCAGCTCCTCCCTGACGATGTCGCAATATTCTGCGGGCAGCTTCTGCTCCGCCTTAACATACATCATCGCCAGAGGCTGTCTGTTCTTCATCGCACTTGCATTTCTAGCCGCACGTCCTTCCACAACAACCTTCAGAACGAAGTCCATATTTGCCTCCAAATCGGCATTGACCCATTCCGCATGGTATGCGGGCCAATCGCACAAATGCACGGATTCGGGTGCGTTTGCATCCACCTTCTTCACCAGATTCCCGTAGATTTCCTCTGCGATGAAGGGCGTGAAGGGAGCCGCCAGCTTTACCATGGTATCCAAAACGGTATACAGTGTCATGTATGCATTCACCTTATCCTGCTCCATGCCCTCTGCCCAGAAGCGCTCACGGCTTCTTCTGACATACCAGTTGGACAGGTCGTCCAAGAAATCCGCCATCGCACGTGCGGGCTCGGTCAGGTGATAATCCGCAAGGGAATCATCCACGAATTTGTTCAGCGTTTGCAGCTTGGAGAGAATCCATTGATCCATGGGCGCCAGCTTTTCATACTCCAGCGTATGCTTTGTGGGGTCGAATTGGTCGATTTCCGCATACAGGATATAGAAGGCATAGGTGTTCCAAAGTGTACCCATGAATTTTCTCTGCATCTCGGAAACCGCCTCGTCATAATAGCGAGAGGGCAGCCAAGGCGCAGAGTTTGCGTAGAAGTACCAGCGTACCGCGTCTGCCCCCTGCTTGTTCAGCGCATCCCAAGGGTCAACGACATTCCCCTTATGCTTGGACATCTTCTGTCCGTCCTTATCCTGTACGTGTCCCAGAACGATACAGTTCTTGAAGGGTGTCGTATCGAAAATCAGCGTGCTGACCGCCAAAAGCGTATAGAACCAGCCGCGCGTTTGGTCAACCGCCTCGGAGATGAAGTCTGCGGGGAAGTTTTCCTTGAAAATATCTTCATTTTCAAACGGATAATGCCACTGTGCGAAGGGCATGGAGCCGCTGTCAAACCAGCAGTCGATTACCTCGGGCACTCTCGTCATCAGCTTGCCGCATTTCGGGCAGGTGAGGTGTACCGCATCGATAAATGGCTTATGCAGCTCGATATTCTCCGGGCAATCGGGAGACATTTCCTTCAGCTCCGCGATAGAGCCGACGGTGTGTCTGTGTCCGCATTCACATTCCCAGATGGGCAGCGGTGTGCCCCAGTATCTCTCACGGGACAGACCCCAGTCGATAACATTTTCAAGGAAGTTGCCGAAGCGCCCCTCCTTGATGTTGTCGGGATACCAGTTGATTGTCCTGTTGTTACGCACCAGATTGTCTCTCAGCGCAGTCATTTTGATGAACCATGTGCTTCTTGCATAGTACAGCAACGGTGTATCGCATCTCCAGCAGAAGGGATAGTTATGCTCGAAGGGCAGAGCAGCGAACAAAGAGCCGTTTTCCTCCATATATTTCAGCACAACCGGGTCGGCATCCTTTACAAACAAGCCCTTAAAGGGACCTGCCAGCTCGTTCAAATGTCCGGTCGTATCTACATTCTGATAGAAGGTAACGCCGTATTTCTGACATACGCGATAGTCGTCCTCACCGTAGGCATACGCGGTATGCACGATGCCGGTACCGTCTGTCAGCGTAACATAATCATCGCAGGTTACGAAATAGCCCTTGAAATCCTCGCCGTTCGGCTGAAAATCGAACAGGGGCTCATATTTTACATATTCCAAATCCTGCCCCTTCATTCTTTCCTCAACCTCATACTTGCCCTCGCCGAGCACGCTGTCCATCAGTGCCTCCGCCAGGATGACATGATACCCCTCATATTTCGCCTTGGCATAGGTTTCCTTTGCGTTTACGGAAAGGATGACGTTGGAGGGCAGCGTCCAGGGGGTTGTTGTCCAAGCGAGGAAATAGGTATCCTCTGTGCCCGCCATCTTAAATTTTGCGATTGCGGAGGTTTCCTTTACATCCTTATACCCCTGTGCAACCTCATGGGAGGACAGTG
>CAVHYX010000032.1:0-9415 GCA_963640305.1 Sodaliphilus sp.
AATAGACGAGGGAACAAAAGCCGATCACAGCTACGATGATGGTAAGGATGCCGTATGCGATACCTGCGGCTATACCCGAACCATTCGCAAGTCCTCCGGTAGCGGCAGCAGCAGTGCTTCTGTCGGCGGCAACGCAGGCAAGGTAAGCGTTTCTGTGGATTTGAACGGGACAACGGCGGAGGTTGCGGAAATCGGGAAATCCTCGCTGGAAAAAATCGGCACGGAGAAGACTGTGCTGATCGACGTTTCTTCTTTGGATAAAAGCGTGACGGGCGTGAAGCTTTCGACCGATACACTGGCAAATATCTCCGCATCCGAGGCGAACGGCGTGGAAATCAAGCTGCCGCATGCAGAGGTGCAGCTGGATCAGCAGACGCTTGCTACCGTTACAAAGCAAGCGACGGGCAGTGACGTTCGGCTGGTTGTTGAGCCGGACAAAACGGCAAGGAGCAGCTTGAACACCGCGCAGAAGAAATCGCTTGCGGACATGAAGAATGTCGTTGCGCTGGAGGCGTATTTTGTTTCAAATGGCGTTCGCATCAGCGATTTTGGTGGCGGCGCAGTTGAGTTGACCATCCCTTATCAGGCAGAGGGGGAGGTTCATGCATGGTATCTGAGAGAGGACGGCGTTTGTGAGCCGGTTACTGTGCATTATGACAAGCAGAACGCCCGCCTGACCCTATTCCACTTCTCGCATTATATTATCGCGGAGGGGGAAATAGAGGAAACGAAGGAAACGGAAGAAGCTGAGGATGAGAAGGCTTGCCCGAAGGACGAGACCTGCCCTCTGGCGGCTTTCCATGATGTAAAAATTAACGAATGGTATCACGATGGAGCGCACTTCTGCGTGGAGTGCGGCTTGATGAAGGGAGTCTCTGCGGGAGTATTTGCACCGAGCAGCAATGTGACCCGCGCACAGCTTGCCGCAATCCTGTGGCGGCTGGAGGGAAGCCCCGCGACTGCGGGCGGAGAGAGCTTCCTTGATGTTGCGGAGGGAGCATGGTATACCGAGGCGATCCTCTGGGCGAAATCCGAAGGGGTTGTGAGCGGATATGATGACGAGCACTTCGGACCGAACGACGCCATTACGCGGGAGCAGATGGTTGCGTTGCTCTACCGCTATGCGCAACACAAGGGCTTGGATGTGAGCATCGGAGAGGATGCTCTGCACTTTGATGATGCACAGCGCATCAGTGCATACGCTGTCCCGGCGATGCAATGGGCCGTGGGGAGCGGAATTGTGAGCGGGATGGAACAGGACGGAAGCAAGCTGTTGGTGCCTAAGGTTGCTACGACCCGCGCACAGATGGCGTCCTTGATGATGCGGTTCTGTGAGACTCTATAAAACGAAATGGGAGGTACGGTTTAGACAACCGTACCCCTTTTTTATTGCAAAATTCTGCGGAATGACCCGGAGACGGGCAAGGTGATCGGTATTTCGGATGACATCAGCAGCGAGATTGACCCGAGTGCATTAACAGAGGATTTCGGTTATGCACTGCTTCGCAGGCAATCCGTGACTATCGACAAATATGTTTACATTGCACCAAACAGCGAGGATGCTGCGAACACCGAGGACGGCGAGAGAAAGGAAAACAAAGCAGAGACGGGAGAAAGTGAATTTACGGATGTTTCTGTAAGTGATTTCTTCTATGACGCGGTGATGCGGGCGAAGAAAAACGGAATTACCGACGGTATTACGAAGGACACCTTCGGGGCGAATGATTCCTGTACCCGCACGCAGATGATTACCTCCCTCCGGCGTGTTGCGGGCTGCCCCGCACCTGAGAGCACGGATACGGATTTTGTGGATTTAGATGCGAAAGGATATTATTATCAGGCTGTTTTGCGGGGAAGCGAGCAGGGCATCGTGAAGGGCACGAGCCGCACGACGTTCAGCCCCGATCAGACTATGACACGGGGACAGATGGCTACATTCCTGTGGCGCAGGGCGGGTTCGCCTACAGCGAAAAATAAGGCAGTCTTTACGGATGCTCCCGGAGATTCCTACTACGCAAATGCGATTGCATGGGCGGCGGAGGGTGGTATTACAAAGGGCACGGGAGGCAACACATTCTTACCGAATGTGGATTGCACCGGAGGGGAGATTGTGACCTTTCTGTACCGTCAGCAGCAATAAAAACCGGAGAAAGAAATGAAAAATAGCGATGTGTAAAAAAATACACATCGTTATTTTTTTGCGGCATTTTTGTAATTTCGGGGAGTTTCTGCTTTCTAAAGGCATGGCTTTTTTCATAGATTGAAGCGGGGGGAAAAAGCATGAAGAAGGAGAAGCCTACGGTACATTGTATTTACGCACAATCGGGGAAGCCTGTTGCGGCGCTTTTGGAGGATGCCTTTCGTGCATATCTTTTTGGTATGCTGCAAATGAAGGATGGCAAGTGAGCGAGGGGGGGATATTTTTGGCGGAGGGCGAAAAGCAGGAGAATCGGGCAGCGTTATATATCCGTTTATCCAAGGAGGATGAAAATGAGGGTCCATCCGAAAGCGTGACGAATCAAAAATCACTGCTGGATGCCTTTGTGCGGCAGCGGGAATTCGTTGTTTATGATACCTATATTGACGACGGGTGGAGCGGGCTTCGCTTTGACCGACCGGCATTCCAGCGGATGATATGCGATATTGAAGCGAAAAGGGTCGATACGGTTATTACGAAGGATTTATCCCGACTGGGGAGAGATTATATTATGACGGGATATTATATGGAGCGGTATTTCCCGGAAAAGGGTGTGCGTTATCTTTCGGTTTTGGACGGTATTGATACCGGAACGGAATCCACAGCAAACGAGATGACACCGTTTCGCGCGATTTTGAACGATATGTATGCAAAGGATATATCCAAAAAAATTAAAAGCGTAAAGCATGATAAACAGCAGAAGGGGCAGTTCATCGGCGGAAAACCTGTGTATGGCTATAAGATGCATCCGACTGAAAAAAATAAAATTGTAATTGATGAGGTAGTTGCACCTATCGTCCGCCGCATATTTGCAATGGCTCTGACCGGCATGAGCTGCCGCGGGATTGCAATGGTGCTGAATGAAGAAGGGATTCCGACACCTGCAACCTATTGCGGCTGGCAAAGGCGGCAAAAAGGCCTATACAGCGGTCTATGGTCTAGCGAGCGTATTTCGGATATGCTGAAGAACGAAACCTACATAGGAAATATGGTACAGGGTAAATCGGTTAAAATCAGTTACAAGTCACAGAAATGCATCAAACAGGAACAAAGCAAATGGATTGTTGTTGAAAACACACATGAGCCGCTTGTTGATAAAGAAACCTTCCATAAAGTAAGGCAATTATTAAACAGCAGAAAATATACCCGCAGCAGAAAATATGATTTCCTGTTAAAAGGGCTGATTTTCTGTCACGAATGTGGATATCCGCTTGCGGTCATCAACCGTAAGACGACAACAGGAGAGGACAGATTATTCTTTGTTTGCCGCACTTATCAGCGATTTACAAAAGCAGGGGTCTGTACCTGCCACTGCATAAAGGAACAAGTTGTTACAGACGCAGTGATTGAAAAAGTACGTGAAATCTGTCAGGCATTTCTGCATCCGCATCGTTTGAAGACGATTGCCAAAGAAACGATACAAACGGATAAAAAGGAACTGAAGCAGGAATATGCCATACAGGCAGTGCGTAATAAAATCAGCAGTCTGACAAACAATCTGGATAAGATGTATATGGATCGCCTTAGTGGCTTACTTACGGAAACAGACTTTGAGCGGATGTATCAACGAATGAAAATAGAACGTACCACTTTAGAAGAAAAATTAAAAGAGTTAGAGCGATTAAAGGAAAGTCCCATCAGTTCCGATGCTTTATCAAAAGAACTGGTGCAGCGTTTTTTACATTCTGCGTATACCAGCAGAGAATTACTTGTCAGTTTAATTGAAAGAATTGAGTTAACCGAAACAAAACAGATTATTATTAAATTCCGTTTCCCCGAGCTGGAAGTGATTTCTTAAAGCACTTTATTTACAATAGATGTGGCGGGATACATAGGAACGAGAGATACCGAGGCGCTGCGCGATTTCCAGCTGGGTCATTTCCTTGCGACCAAACAAACCGTAGCGGCAGATGAGCACAATTTGCTCCCGTTTGCTGAGACATTCCGAAAGCGCATGGCGGAGCTTTTCGGATTCTACGGCAAGGTGCAGTTGCTCCGCAAAATCAGGTGTTTCGTCGTTTATGATGTCTAGCATTACGATTTCGTTTCCGTCACGATCTGTGCCTATGGGCTCATAGAGAGAGATGTCATTCCGGAATTTTTTTGAAAAGCGGAGTGACATGAGAATCTCATTTTCGATGCAGCGGGAGGCATAGGTTGCGAGGCGAATGCTTTTGTCGGAATTATAAGAGAGAATCGCTTTCATCAGACCGATGATGCCGATGGGAATCAAATCCTCATTATCCCGACAGGCGGTGTTATATTTTTTTGCAATATGGGCGACCAGACGCAGATTATGCAAAATCAGAGATTGCTTGGCGGCTTGCTTTTCTGCCTCTGTGCCGTCTCGTAATTGCAGCAGGAATTGCTTTTCCTCCTCCTTAGAAAGAGGCTTTGGGAAGGAGCCCCCTGCGGAAAAGGCACAAAGCAGGGGAATGGAAAGAAGGGCTAACACAGGCACACCTCCGATGGAAAGAGAATACTTCATTCTATGGTGCGGGGGCGTTGTCTGTGCGTGTCTGAACAAAAGTTTTCCTGTCCTATTTTTGCGGGAGGGGACGAAAGTTGCGGTCAAAAAAGAAAAAAACGGGACTTGCATCGGGTATAATTTGGTGGAAGGAGGAATTTTTATGGAATTGAAATTTAAGCGCAAAAATCAAACGCTACTTATCTCGATTGCGGGGGAAATTGACCATCATTCTTCTTTGGAGTTGCGCCGCGGGGCAGAGCGCGCCTTGGAGGAGATGGGCGGACGGAATCTCATCTTCTGCTTTCGAGAGGTGAGCTTTATGGATAGCTCCGGTATTGGCGTGATGATTGGCAGATACAAGCAGATACAGGCGATGGGCGGAAGAATTGCCATTGCCTGTGCGAACGAAAGGGTTGCGGAGATTTTGCGGCTATCCGGATTGAACCGACTTTTGCCGTCCTTTCCCTCCCTTGCGGATGCGATTGCCTATGCAGAGGGGAGGGACTCGGATGCAATATGAAAATGAGGCGAGGGTCTTTTTTTCAGCGCGGTCGGAGAACGAAAGCTTTGCCAGACTTTTTGCGGCGGGATTTTTGGCACAGCGCAACCCGACGATTTCTGAGCTGACCGACGTAAAGACTGCTGTTTCGGAGGCAGTTACCAATGCAATCATACACGGCTACGAGGAAAAAGAGGGGATGGTTGAGCTTTTTTGCGGCTTCCGGGACAACAGGCTTTACATAGAGGTGGCAGATTGCGGACGGGGTATTGCGAACATCGCGCAGGCAAGAGAGCCGCTTTATACCTCAAAGCCGGAGATGGAGCGTTCCGGCATGGGTTTTACGATTATGGAAAGCTTTATGGAGCGGGTACGTATCGAAAGCCAACTCGGAGCGGGTACGCGTATCTTTATGGAAAAATCTCTGGCAAAGGGGTGATTCCATGGAGGAGACCTATCAACTGATTCGTCTTGCGCAAACAGGAGATGCAGACGCAAGGGAACGGCTGGTTCGAGAAAATTCCGGCCTAATTTGGAGCGTGGTCGGACGCTTTCGTGGGAGGGGCGAGCCGGAGGATCTCTATCAAATCGGTGCCATCGGGCTACTGAAATGTATTGAAAAATTCAATTTTGACTATGGGGTAAAATTCTCGACTTATGCCGTACCGATGATGCTGGGAGAGATACAGCGGTTTTTGCGGGATGATGGCAGGGTAAAGGTAAGTCGTGGACTAAAGGAGCTTGCCCGCAAGGCGAAAAAATTGCAGGAGCAGAGCTTGCAGGCAGAGAATCGGGAATTGACGATAGAGGAGCTTGCTGCGCGGCTTGAGGCGGAGAAGGAGGAGGTGCTTCTGGCGCTGGAGGCTACAAGGGAGGTGGAAAGCCTATACGCACCGACGGACGGCAGGGACGGCGACTTTCGGATGCTGGACCTTTTAGCAGACAGCACAAAAAACGATGGGGTACTGGAGCGGATTTCACTGATGGAGGCATTGGAGCGGCTTTCCGCTCGACAGCGGCAAATTATTGTTTTACGATATTTTCGGGAGTATACGCAGGCGGATGTTGCAAAGTGTATCGGCATTTCACAGGTGCAGGTTTCCCGCATCGAGCGGCGGGTGCTTTCCCTGCTACGGGAATATCTGGGGGAGAAGGGCTAGAGGCTATGCTCCCAAAATCGGGAAACGGAAAGAAAATAAAATCGCGGAGGGTCTGCGGATATAAGAAGGATTTCCCGAGCGTCTCCTTTGACTTTGGCCGTCAAGAGGAGGGGAAACAGCGACTTTTTTCATTTCAGAATGGATGCTTTCTTATCCGGGCATAGCCTTATGGCTTTCTTATGAAAAAACATTCTGCCGTTTTCAGAAAGTTTACAAAAAATTCACAAAAAAGTTTTGTTAGCACTCTTTACAAATGAGTGCTAACAATGTATAATAAACAATGTAGTGAGGGGAGTGCCGAGCGGGACTCTGCCGCATTACCTGATTTTGTAAATGACATTGGAAAGGTGGAATGGTTATGAACTTACAGAAATTTACACAAAAATCCTTAGACGCCATTCAAAACGCCCAGTCTTATGCGATTGAATACGGAAACCCGCAGTTGGATCAGCAGCATTTACTTCTGGCGTTGCTGAGACAGGAGGAGGGCTTGATTCCTGAGCTGCTGCAAAAAATGAATGTCAATCTCAACGGCTTGACGCAGGCAACGGAGGATGCGGTCAAACGGATGCCCCGTGTCAGCGGCGGGGAGACGAGAGTTGCGGCGGATTTTGAAAAAACATTGACCGCGGCGGAAAAGCTGGCAGAAGGCATGACGGATGAATATGTCTCTGTGGAGCATATTTTTATGGCAATGGTCAATGCGCCGAATAGCGCTTTGAAGGAGCTGTTCCGTCAGTATAATGTGGAAAAGAATGCCTTTATGAAAATTCTGGCGAGTGTGCGCGGGAACACAAGAGTGACCAGCGACTCTCCTGAGGCAACTTACGATGCCCTAAAGAAATACGGTACGGATTTGGTGGAGAAGGCGAGAAGCAAAAAGCTTGACCCCGTTATCGGGCGGGATGATGAAATCAGAAACGTCATTCGGATTCTATCCAGAAAGACGAAAAACAACCCTGTTCTCATCGGTGAGCCCGGCGTCGGGAAAACCGCCATTGCGGAGGGCTTGGCGCAGCGTATTGTGAAGGAGGACGTGCCGAGCAGCTTAAAGGACAAAACTATTTTCTCGCTGGATATGGGCTCTTTGATTGCGGGAGCAAAATTCCGTGGTGAATTTGAGGAAAGATTGAAGGCTGTTTTGAATGAGGTCAAGAAGAGTGAAGGCAAAATTATCCTCTTTATTGATGAACTGCATACGATTGTCGGAGCGGGGAAAACGGACGGCGCGATGGATGCAGGCAACCTGTTGAAGCCTATGCTGGCAAGAGGGGAGCTACACTGTATCGGTGCAACCACACTGAATGAATACAGACAGTATATCGAAAAGGATCCTGCTTTGGAGCGTCGTTTCCAGCCTGTTATGGTCAATGAGCCGACGGTGGAGGATACGATTGCAATTCTGCGTGGTCTGAAAGAGAGATACGAGGTTTATCATGGTGTAAAAATCCAAGACCAAGCGATTATTGCGGCGGCAACGCTGTCGAATCGATACATCTCAGACAGATTTCTGCCGGATAAGGCGATTGACCTTGTGGATGAGGCTTGCGCGATGATTCGTACCGAGATGGATTCCATGCCGACCGAACTGGATGTCATCCAAAGAAAAATCATTCAGCATGAAATTGAAGAAGCGGCACTGAAAAAAGAGGATGATAAGCTTTCCCGCGAGCATTTGCAGGAGATTCAGAAGGAGCTGGCGGAAATGCGCGAAAGCTTCTCTGCTTTGCAGGCAAAATGGCAGAATGAAAAGGATGCCATCGGCGTGGTACAGAAGCTGAGAGAGGAAATCGAGGAGGTCAATGCCGAAATCGAAGCGGCAGAAAGAAAATATGACCTGAATAAGGCGGCGGAGCTGAAATACGGCAAGCTGCCGCAGCTGCAAAAGGAGCTGGAGGAAAAGGAACACCTTGCCGAGGAAAACAGCGGCAGAAGCACGCTGCTGCGGGATAAGGTGACAGAGGAAGAAATTGCCCGTATCATTGAGCGTTGGACGGGGATTCCCGTTGCAAAGCTGATGGAGGGCGAGAGGGACAAGCTCCTGCATCTGGAGGATATTTTGCACGAAAGAGTAGTTGGGCAGGAGGAGGCTGTGACAAAGGTTTCCGAGGCTATTTTGAGAAGCCGTGCGGGCATCCAGAGTGCAAACAGACCTATTGGTTCCTTCCTCTTCCTTGGTCCTACCGGCGTCGGCAAAACGGAGCTGGCGAAGACCCTTGCGGAATGTCTGTTTGATGATGAAAAGAACATGGTTCGTATTGATATGACCGAATATATGGAAAAATTCAGCGTATCTCGTTTGATTGGTGCGCCTCCCGGATATGTCGGCTACGAGGAAGGCGGCCAGCTGACCGAGGCTGTTCGCAGAAAGCCGTATTCCGTTATTCTGTTTGATGAGGTGGAAAAGGCACATCCGGATGTATTCAATATTTTGCTACAGGTATTGGATGACGGAAGAATCACGGATTCGCAGGGGAGAACGGTGGACTTTAAGAATACCGTTATCATTCTGACCTCCAACCTTGGTTCCTCTTACCTTTTGGACGGCATTGATGCCAACGGCGAGATCACAGAGGAAGCAAGAGTGGCGGTGGAGGGGCTCTTGAAGCAGTCCTTCCGTCCGGAGTTTTTGAACCGTCTGGATGAGATTGTATTCTATAAACCGCTGACGAAGGAGAATATTACGCATATCATTGATTTGATTATGAAGGATTTGAACGGTCGTCTGTCGGATAAGCAGCTGAAATGCGAGCTGACGGAACGGGCAAAGAGCTACATCATTGAAACAGGCTATGACCCTGCCTTTGGTGCAAGACCCTTGAAGCGGCTGGTACAGCGGAATGTCGAAACGTTGCTGGCAAGAAAAATCATTGCGGACGAGGCAGAGCCGGGCACGACACTGACGGTGGATGTGGATGAAAACGGAAACTATGTTGTGTTATAAATGATTTATAAATGATTTATAAATGATTTTTCGGTAATAGAGGAAAGCACCCCGTGTATCACAAATTCGTGATACACGGGGTGCTTTTTCTTGTGCGCTTAAGCATGAAAAAACCACCAGCTATGCTGGTGGAATAAGATACTTA
>CAVHYX010000033.1:0-38791 GCA_963640305.1 Sodaliphilus sp.
TGTATTTCTCTTTCTTAGAAGCCACTGCCATTCACACCTTTCTGTTTGTTTTTTCTTTTTTTCATTAAGGCTTCAGTACGACCTTGCCGCACTGACCCTTTTCCATCAAATCCAGACCTGTTTCAAATTCCTCCAGCGGCAGAACATGTGTGATGACCTTGCTGATGTCCAGACCGGCAGCAAACAGACCCTTCATGCGCTCCCATGTTCTGGGAATTTCTCTGCCGGATACGCCCTTCACACAATAACCACTCGTTACAAATTTTTCCCATTCCAGCGTCATCGGCTTGGGACCAAGCCCTGCGATTACAACTGTACCGTCAGGCTTCAAATAATCGAAGCTGCCTGTGACGGCACCTGCATTGCCGGAAAAATCCAGAACAAAATCCACACCCAGGCCGCCGCTCAGCTCTTTCACTCTTGCGGCAGTATCCTCCTTCAGCGGATTCACCACTGCATCTGCGCCCATATCCAGCGCCATCTTGCCGCGCTGTTCATTCAGCTCAATCGCAATCACCTGCGCTGCGCCCAATGTTTTTACGACACCAACACCCATGCAGCCGATCGGACCGCAGCCGATGATAGCTACCTTCTTTGTAGCAACAGGGAATTCCATAGCGGCGTGTACCGCAACACCCAAGGGCTCCATCAACGCCAGCTGTTCCATAGGCATATTCGGGTCGCATTTATTGACATCGCTTTCGGGGATGCAGATATACTCAGCCATAGCACCGTCGCGGTGAACGCCAATAACCACCGTGTTATAGCAAACATCTGCGTGCCCATTTTTACATAAATCACAGGTACCGCAAACCAGATGAGAATCAGAGTTTACAACATCGCCAACCTGTACGGATTTTACATTTTTGCCAATCTTAGCGACTACACCGGCATACTCATGACCGATGATAGTAGGCGGATTCATTCTTTTCTGTGCATAATCATCCCAATGCTTGATATGTACGTCCGTGCCGCAAATCGCAACCGCTTTTACACGGATCAGAACATCGTTATCCCCTACCTCGGGGACAGGCTTCTGCGCCAGAACAACAAAGCCGTCGCCTTTTTGCTCCTTCACAACACATTTCATCATTTCCATTCATTTCCCCTCCTTGGTTTCACATAAATGGATTCTCTATTGTTTCATTTATTTCATTACAGTTCTCTACAGATTTTCAGTCCATCATACCTGTCCGAACAATTTGGGCAGGAACATGGAAAGCGGCTCAATGTAGGTAATCAGCATCAAAGCAACGATACCGGCAATCAGGAAAGGAACAATCTTTCTACAGATTTCGCCTACGCTTACGCCACCGGCCTTACAGCCTACATACAGGTTGATGCCAACAGGAGGTGTTATCAGACCAATCGCCATATTTACTGTCAGGAATACACCGGCATGTACCATATTTACGCCCATGCTTGCCAGTACGGGTGTGATAATCGGCAGCAGGATATAGAATGCGGAGTTTGCATCCAAGAAGCAGCCCGCAATCAGGAAGATGACGTTGATAATGCAAAGGATAATGATCTTGTTTTCGGAGATGGACAGGATTGCCGCAGACAAATTCGCTGCAACGCCGCTGGTTGTCATAATCCATGCGTAAACCGCTGCACAGGCAATGATGAACATGATGGTTGCAGAGGATATCGCAGAATCCACGAATACGCTAATCAATTCTTTTGCATGAATTTGCTTATAGATGAATACACCAACGAACAGACCATAGATTACAGAAACACCGGCTGCTTCGGTAGGTGTGAAGATACCGCCGTAAATACCGCCCAGAATGATAACCGGCATCAAAAGCGCCCAGAAGGCATCCTTAAAGGCAGCCCATCTTTCCGCAGCAGTCGCCTTGGGCAGCATCACAATCTCATCTTTTTTGGTGGCAAACATCGCTGCAATCAGGTAAGCAATACCAACCAGGATACCGGGAATAATACCGGCACTGAACAGAGCACCTACGGATGTATCTGTACAGGATGCGTATACTACGAATGCAATGGACGGAGGGATGATAATACCAATCGCGCCGGAAGCACTCAGCAATGCGGTGGACGTACCGCGGTTATAGCCCTGATGTACCATTGCGGGAATCAGAATCGTACCCAAGGCAGCTACTGTTGCGGGGCCGGAGCCGGAAATCGCTGCAAAGAAGCAGCAAACGATAACTGTAACCGCAAGCATACCGCTTTTTCTATGCCCTACACAGGTACGGGCAAAATTTACCAGTCTCTGAGAAATACCCGCATACTCCATAATGGAACCTGCCAATACGAAGAAAGGAATTGCCAGTAACGCAAATTTACCGATAGAAGCATACATTACGTTGGGGAACATGGAGAACGGGAAGCCTCCTACATACAGACCAATCATCGCAGTCAGCCCCAGGGATACCGCAATGGGAATATTCAGGAATACAAACAGAAAAAATACACCAAATAAAATTAATGTCATACTTCCTCAACTCCTTTCGCAACCTTGTTCAGCCTCACAAACTCCTTAATACCGGACTCAATCGCACGAATCAAACAGAAGATGGCGCCTACGGGAATGGACAGCCCCTGAATATACATAGGCATACCAAGTGCGGGTGTCTTAGAACCAAGACGCATCTGATTTGCAACCATCTCAGCGCCGTATTTATACAGTAAAACAAGCAATACGACAGAGCAAACCATAGAGAGCAATGCCATAAACGGCTGAACCTTTTTCGGCATATTATCTACAAAAAAGCTCATGCCCAGATGCGCAATGCGCTTGTAGCCTACTGCAATACCAACCATGGAAACCCATACAAAAGCGGTAATCGTAACCTCTTCCGTAAAGGAAAAGGATGTAGCAAAGCAGTATCTGCATACTACGTTCGCAAAATTCATTACTGCCATAAAGGCAAACAGTGCAACCAGAATAAACTCTTCCAGTCTTGCCCAAAAGGTAGAAAGTAATTTCATAATTTACACCTCATTCCAAACTCATACATGACTCAGTAACAACTTCGTATCAACAACAGTGTCCTTCCGACATTCCGTTTTTGCCACTTCTAATATTTATGACTCCTTAAACTACCGTCACTATATAAGGTATTTTACAAAACAGGCGGAAAATTTACATTCTCCGCCCGTTTGTTACACAATCATCTTGTAAATTCTACACAAAGTCCTTCTAAAGTTTTCTTTATCTTTTGTAATTACTCAAAGGTATAACCAAATGTTGCGAATACATCGTCGCCGATCTGCTCTCTGTATTTATCGTAGATCGGAGCTGCCGCCTCTTTGAAGGCTGCCATCTCGGCTTCTGTCAGCTCTGTAATCTGCATACCGCTATCTGCCATCAACTGGAAGTTGCCTTCGTCTGCTTCTCTGGATGCTTTTACCTCAGCTGCACATGCTGCGGCACCTGCTTCTGCGAATACAGCCTGATCCTCTTCGCTCAAGCTATCCCACAGCTTCTGAGAGCAGGTCATAACCAGACAGTCATAAGCATAGTTCCACTTTGTCAGGTATTTCTGTACTTCATATACCTTGGAGGATACGATAGGGTCTGTAGGGTTTTCCTGACCATCAATAGCACCCTGCTGCAAAGCTGTAAATACCTCGGAGAATGTCATAACTGTGGGGTCAGCGCCGAACTGTTTGAATGTGTCAACCCAGCAAGCTGTTGCGGGTACACGGAATTTCAAGCCGGACAGGTCAGCGGGAGATTTGATTTCTCTCTTGCTGTTTGTTACCGAACGGAAACCGTTTTCGGCCAGACCCAAAACCTTAACGCCCAAAGCCTCTACTCTTTCCTTTACCAAATCACCGGCAGAGCCGTTCAGCAGTCTTGCGTCAACATCATCGTTGTCTGAGAACATGAAAGGCATTACTACCGCAAACAGTGCGGGATCATACAGTGTGTAGTTTGTGACGGAACGCAAATCCAAGTCAACCGTGCCGTCCAAAATCATCTGGCACCCCTGATCCATTGCGCCTCCTGCCAACTGCTCATTCGCATAAATGGATATTTTGTATCTGCCGTCTGTGCCCTCCTCCACTGCTTTTGCCAGCTCTTCGCAGGCAACACGCCATACAGAGGTTTCAGATGTTGTGTAGCTCATCTTCAACTCTTTTGAACCGGTGCTACCGCTGTCTGTAGAACCGCCACCGCAGCCTACGGCAGAAAACACCATAACTGCACCTAAAATACCTGCTAACCATTTTTTCTTCATGCAAAACCCTCCTTCATTCTAATAAACCTTAACTATGTGCAGATTTACAACAAGCCCACGTTTTACCGTTGTTGTTATTGGTATTATAGCTCAATATTATTTTCAAGTGTTTTGTTTTTTATACAATTTTAGATATTTTTTGTATTGTTTTATACAAATTTTCAAATTTTTTTATTACATATTGTATACATATAGACCAATTTCTTATTTTACAGTAGAAAATCTTGTTAAATTAAGGTAAAATTACTACATAAAGTAAGAGAGGAGGAACTTTTTTATGGCTACCCCTAAGATTCGCATTATCGAAAGTATCTTTTTGCAGTATGGAACATTAAAATCATACCCGGCAAATAAAATGATTGTAGTAAAAGGTCATGTGGCAGACAAAATCGCCTTTATTAAGTCCGGACAGGTACGAGCAGTCGTGATAAATCCTGACGGTGACGAAATAACATTATTCTATCTCGGTAAAGGAAATATCTTTGGTTCCGATTCCCTGGTTCCGAATCCCGTAGTAGTTGTGAGCGTAGAAACAATCACCCCCTGCGAGCTATATATGCTACCCGCCAAGCAGTTCTTGGAAATCTGGCAGGCGCATAATTACCCGATTCAGGAATTGCTGGCACATTATCTGAAAAGGGTTTCCTTATTGTCTGATTACATTTGTTGCTCCCATTTCGCAAATGCCAAGCAAAGAGTGGCTTATTTCCTACATTCTTCCGCTAAAATTTACGGGCGCACCATCTCCTTGACAAACGAGCAGATTGCTGCTGTTACAGGCGTAAACCGTATTTCCGTAAATCGTATTTTGAACTCTTTTGCCCAGGAAGAAATTGTACGATTGGAATATAAAAAAATAAGCATATTAAATGAAACGAAGCTGATTGAAATTATTAACGCATTAGGTTATTTCTTAGACTAGAAAAGCAAATAACCAAAACCATAAAAAATGACGTGAACCCCAAAAACCAGCCTTACGGAGTCACGTCATTTCTGTTTTTTTGTATCAAAAAAGGAGACGTTACCGTACTCCTTTTTTGATTTCTCTATTTCATTTTTTCCGCTCTTACTTCAAGTCGCTTCAAGTCTCTACATCGTTCTCCACGGTGTAGTCATGCGCGTTAGCCGCCTCCATCACAGGCTTATAAGCCCAATGACTTTCGGCAACATCGCTAAAGCTACGCAGCTCGTCCGGATTTTCCTTGATGTAATCCAAATCCGCGCTACGCTCCGGCATACAGTAGACAACAGATGCCACCTCCGCACGGCTTACCGGTGCATTGGGACGGAAGCTGCCATCCGGTGCCGCAACCGTAATTACGGAAGCACCGCCGCCTGCGGCAAGCGTCGCCATCGAATTCGGGAAGTAGAAGCCCTGCGTCGGGTCGCGCGGGTCTGCGTAGACCGCGTTGCCCAGCCCAATGCCCGTCGTCTCCTCCGCATAATGACGCACCCCTCCTTTCTCCCGCCGCCCCCCGGAATATCGTAACGGAATATAGATTCCGTTGCATTTTTTTGCAAAAAAAGCCCTGAACAAACTATGGTTCGTCCAAGGCAAATTTTTTGCTTTTTTTATTGCTGATCTACCCTTTCCATGTGCTCAATCAGATCCAGCACCTTATTGGAATACCCCCATTCGTTGTCATACCAGCAAACCAGCTTGACAAAATGGTCATTCAGCGCAATACCCGCCTTCGCATCGAAAATAGAGGTATGCGGGTCAGTCAAAAAGTCGGTGGAAACTACGTCCTCCTCCGTATAATCCATGATACCCTTCATCTCGTTGGCACACGCCCTTTTCACCGCCGTCTTGATTTCGTCGTAGCTTGCGGCTTTTTCCAATCGGCAGGTCAAATCGACAACAGAAACATCCACCGTAGGTACACGGAAGGACATACCGGTCAGCTTGCCCGCCAGCGCAGGAATGACCTTCCCGACCGCCTTTGCCGCGCCCGTGCTGGAGGGAATGATATTCGTCGCCGCCGCACGCCCGCCTCGCCAATCCTTGCGGGAAGGGCCGTCTACGGTTTTCTGGGTGGCTGTGATGGAGTGTACCGTTGTCATCAAGCCCTCCACAATCCCGAAATTATCGTTGATTACCTTCGCCAGCGGCGCAAGACAGTTTGTGGTGCAGGACGCATTGGAAACAATATTCATATCCTTTGTATAAGCCTCGTGGTTCACGCCCATAACGAACATCGGCGCATCCGCAGAGGGCGCGGAAATAATAACCTTCTTCGCGCCACCCGTAAAATGCTGTGCCGCCTTCTCCATCGTCGTAAACAACCCCGTTGATTCCAATACATAGTCAACCCCCGCGTCCTTCCATGGAATCTCCTTTGGATCCATGATGTTGAACACAACGACCTCATGCCCGTTTACAATCAGCTTGCCGTCCCTCTCCTCGAGCTGCCCACGAAAACGCCCGTGCGCCGAGTCGAACTTCAGCATATAAATCATGTAATCCACGTCAATAAAAGGGTCATTGACAGCAACGATATTCATATCTCCGCGTTCTAAGGCCGCACGGAAAAACAAACGACCGATTCTGCCGAATCCATTGATACCAACCTTTGCCATAAAAATACCTCCTCTTCCAAAATTTTTTCCCATTCTCTTTTCATCTGCTTTTTTGTGGGACATCCCCCGTTTGTTGTATAAACAAAATGTCCTACAGAACAGTATAGCACAAAAAAACGTTTCTACAATAAAAAAAACAGAAAAACCTGCCATTTCCCCCGAAAAAACACAAAAAAGCATTTTTGCCGCAAAGCGTGTGTTTTCCCGTAACAGTCTTCCCGTTTTTTTCGTTTCCATACAAAATCAATATTCGTCGTTGCGGATGAGATCTATGATGCTCAGCGTCAGCAGTGCCGCAGAAACCGCCAGAGAAACCGCACTGACAACCAAACGAGAAATTCTCATGTTCTTCCCCTCCTTCGGAAAATTTGAAATGTGAAATTCACCCACACAAAACGCCTGAAGACCTTGAGGGCTTTACCCTCAAACTCCCACAAGGGAAATGATTCCCCTTGACCCCCATTCGCAGAAACAATTTCTTATTTCTGCGGGATTTATCATTCCCATATTCCCGCCCACAGAAGTATGGATATGCTCCTGCAAATCGAACCAAGGGCATAATGCCCTTGCAGGGGAATTGGGGATTTTCTTCCACAGAACCACGGATATGGTTCTGCAAATCAGATTCCAAGGGGGTAACTCCCTTGGTTGGGTTTGGGGCAAAGCCCCAAGGTCTTTTCGACCTTTCTGGTCTTTGTGGCTATTGTATCATGTTAACCACAAGTTGTAAAATAAATTCTTTGCGGTAAAACATTTTTTATAGACCAAACCCATCTTCCTGCCCCTGATTGACAACTGCCTCTCCTTCATCATATAATGAATAATAGAGAAAAAATAGAAAGGAAGTGTTGCCATGAACCATAAACAGCTTGGTCGTGAAAAAAAAATTCCTCATGTAACAACAAAGCTCAGGAGCCACCATATCGTAACCATGCCGGAGGAGATTTATGCCGCCAGCGGCATTGTCATTATGGGACGGCGCATCAAATCCCTGATTTTTTCTACCGATATTGCCATCATACGCAACTGTAACGCAGATGCGGTTTTGGCCGTCTATCCCTTTACCCCCCAGCAGATTATCGCTGACGCAATCGTTTCCACCTCCAGCCTGCCCGTTTTCTGCGGCGTAGGCGGCGGCACAACCACAGGCGCGCGCGTTGTCATGCTTGCGAAGGACGCCGAGGCATTCGGCGCAATGGCGGTTGTCGTCAATGCCCCGACCACAAACGAGGTGATTTCGCAGATTGCAAATATCATTGATATTCCTATCGTCGTAACCGTTCTGGACGAAAATACGGACATCGACGCCCGTCTTGCGGCAGGTGCAACCATCTTCAATATCTCTGCTGCCGCACGTACACCCGAGGTCGTGCGGATTCTTCGCGCACGCTACCCCGATTTGCCCATCATCGCAACCGGCGGCCCGACGAGAGAAAGCATCCGCAAAACCGTAGCAGCCGGCGCAAATGCTATCAGCTTTACGCCTCCGACGGCAGAAGAGCTGTTCCATGGCTTGATGACGCGCTACCGCAGCGAGCACGAAAGTAAAACCGAAGCATAAAAAAACACACCTCAGACTGATAAATTGTTTCAGCTTGAGGTGTTTTTTCTGATTCAATCCTTCTTTTCGGAATGGCAGCTCTTGCTGTGGGCGCAGCCTGCACACCCGCTGCCGCATTTCCCCTCCTGCTCCATACGCATCATTTTCGCCCGCTTCTGCATTTTACGGATATTCACAAAAACCAGCAGAAAAATCAAAACCGCAGGAATAATTCCTGAAAAAATTGCCTCTGTTGTCAGCTCCATTGCAAAATCCTCCTTAGATATAGTGATCCATATAGCTATGCAGCTTCTTTTCCCATTCCTTCTCATCTACGATGTTTTTTGCGAGATCCTCAATGATTTTTTGATCGTTTTCTTTGAGCCGCCAAAGCTGCTTCCAATCCAGCGGAAAGCCCATACGCCGCGCCATCTGATACTTCCGCTGCTCCAACTTGGGCAAGGCAAGGAAGGCATCGATATACCCCAGCATCCACGGCAGGTCGGTATCCATATCGCCGTTGACCTCCTGCAAAAGATTGATGATATGGTCGCTGGTGATTTTTCCGTTCGCCTTGGTCGGGTCGATATGCGCCAAGAGCTTGCGTATCTCCAAAAGCTTATTCATATCGGTATCCTCCGTCCAGCCGCCGGCATCGCGCACCTCCTCCATCAGAGAACCGGTACGCAGCACAAAGGTACGCAGACGTACAAAATTCGGGTTCACCGCATTGATAACCTTTGCCGTTTCGATGGCATTATCATCGGAAAGCTCCTTGCCGCCAACCCCGGGCATAAAGTAAATAGAAAGCGCAATCCCCGCTTCTCGCACCCTTCTTCCACCGATAATCTGCTCCTCCTGTGTACAGCCCTTCTCAATCAGGGAAAGCACCTTATCCGATCCCGATTCATAGCCGGAATGGATGCGATCCAAGCCCGCCTCCTTTAGCATTTGATAATCCTCCGGTGTAATCTTCGCCAGAGTATTCGCTCTGCCATAGGACGTAATCCGCTTGATTTCCGGCAGTCTTACGCGCACATAGCGAATGATTTCCGCGAGCCAATCCGCACGCAGGCACATCGTATTTGCGTCCTGCAAAAAGATAGAATTGCAGTCCCCCTCCGTCATCCAGCGGAACACCATCTGATAGCACCACCGCCGGTCATCCGTTGTCAGGGTCTGATATTCCCTGTTGATTGCCTCTATATCCCAGCCCTCTGCCGTTTTATATTGCAGAATATGGTCTCGCAGCTCCGCCATGGTATCAATATCCTGCTTTACCTCTGCCACGGAGCGAATGTGAAAATCATATTTTTTATACAGCATACAAAACTTGCATCTATTCCAAGGGCAGTTCACCGTCACGCGCAAAAGCAGGCTGTTCGCCTCGCTGGGCGGACGAATCGGACCAATCTGAAAAACCATTTCCTCCATCGTTGCTTCTCCTTTACTTTTTTCCTCCCCATTGTAGCAGATTGATAAGAAAAATCAAGGGCTCTTACTCTCCCATTTGATTTCGCCCTGCTCTTTCTCGAATGTGCGAATACATTGATTGATGAGGTATAAAATCTGTCCGCTGGCAGAACGCCCGTTGTATTTTGAAACATAATGAAATTTTTTCAATACCTCTTCGTCTATACGAATACTAATATGCTTTTGTTTGTTCATGCACAATCCTCTTTTCACTTAAAATGCACTAAATTTTCATTTATATTAAGTGAAAAATATGATATAATTTTCAAAAAGCACTTAATCTTAGTGCAAAGAATTTTAAGGAGGCTTGCAGATGTCCGCTTTTCCGGAAAATTTAAGAAAATACAGAAAAAGAAAAAAGCTTTCACAGGCAGAGGTATCAAAGAAATTGAATTATGGATATACCGCAGTTGCCAATTATGAAAGCGGTAGAAACGAACCGTCGATTGATACCTTAATCAAGCTGGCGGAAATTTTAGATGTCACCGTTGATGAATTGGTCGGTGCAAAAATGCAAACAGAAGAACAAGATCTCTTGGCTGCTTTTAAGAAAATAACCCCCCTAAAACGAAAAACGATTCTGACTTTGATAAACCTTCTTGCTTCCTAAAAAGCATCTCCAAAATGCGGAGGAGTTCGGATAAAGGAAAACCTCCCCACAACCGCAGGGAGGCAAACAAAAACCATATTTTTCAACCAAAATCTTTAATATCCGTATTCCTCTCCAATCAAAATAACCTTGATTCTGCCCGCCGGACGGCAAACTCTCGTTACCAGAACCTGATTGCAGATACATTCCTCGGAAACACAGTTATGGCAGGTTCCGTCCACCGCACAGGGGGTTTTCCCCAGAAAGCGCATACTGTTGACCGGCGCGGCATACCCTCTCACGCGCTTAATTGCTGCGTCCACATCCTGCGCCACCTTACTCAGACTCGCCAGCACAATAACATAATTCGGACCATAGCAGATAGAGGCAACACGGTTACCGTTCCCATCGATATTCACCAAAACACCATCCTCAGATATGGCATTGGTACTCGTCAAATAATAATCGCACAAGAGTCCCCGGCGCATCATCTCACGCATTTCGGCGGGGTTTTCTGCGGTGTCCCTGTCCAGCACATCGTAATTGCCTTCCTTGACTGCCTTTGTCAACCCCATATCGCGAATCGTCATAGAGCCGCCCCATGTAATGCTGCTGCCCTCCGGAATGATGGAAAGCACCTTCTCAATTGCCTCCGCAGCGGTAGGACAGTAGTATGCCTCAAAATGGCGGCGCTCCAGATTTTTCAGCAGAGTTGCGCTCAAAAGTTCTTTTCTTTTTTCCTGTGGTGTCATGATGAAAAACCTCCTTTATTCTGCGTTCTTTGTCCCTATCATAGCACATTTCGCCCATGCTTGCACCTTTTTTCTTGCAAAGCGGAGGCTTCTCCTTTATCATAGAAGGCGAGGTGATTCCATGAAACGAATCGAAAGCCGCAACAATCCATGGATCAAGCGGCTGAACGGCTTAAAAATAAAGAAAAATCGCGATAAGGAAGGGCTTTTCATCGCGGAGGGACTGCGCTTTATCCGCGAAATTCCCGAGAATTGGGATGTTCTGGCGTATGCAGTCGGCGATACCTTCGCCGCAGAAAATGACCTTTCGCCCTACGCAAAGCGGGCAGAACTGCTTTGCCTGCCGGATGCCCTCTTTGCCGCCATCTGCGACACAAAAAATCCGCAGGGGATTCTGGCAGTCTGCAAAAAGCCGCATTGGAATATGGATGCGGTGCTTGCAAAAAAAGTGCCCTTCCTGCTTCTGGCGGAGGAACTGAATGACCCCGGTAATTTAGGCACAGTGATTCGCACAGCGGATGCCTGTGGCGCAGATGCAGTCTTTCTGAGTCATGGCAGCGTTGACCTCTATAACCCGAAGGTGCTGCGTGCCACAATGGGCAGTCTGTTCCATGTGCCCGTCTTCCAAAATATAGATCTCCCCCTTTTCGCCGAAAGGCTAAAGGCGAATCAGATTCCGCTTTATGCCGCACATCTCAAGGGGGATTGCACCCCCTATGCCCTCCCCCTACGGAATGCGTGCGCTTTTCTGATTGGCAATGAAGCGCGCGGGCTAAGCGAGGATGCCGCCGCGCTTTGCGACGCTTGGGTAAAGCTCCCCATGCCGGGGCAGGCGGAAAGTCTCAATGCCTCCGTTGCCGCCGCCGTTCTGCTATATGAGGCAGTGCGTCAACGCCTGTAAAAATGCAAATAAAAAATTGTAAAAGTGCTGCAAAAGTCCTTGACCTTTGAAAATCGCCGTGCTATAATACGCCGTGTTGCTCGGAGGGCAAGTTGTTCATAAGAAACAACAGCCGGATAAGAGGCAGATTGAAATATCTGTTTCTTATTCGGCTTTTTTTATGCAAAGGGAGGAAAAAAATATGGATTTCCTGAAAGGCGATACCAAACCGATTTATCTCAAGTATCTTGTGGCGGCATTCGGCAGCGCAATGATTACCTCTGTCTATTCCATTGTAGATATGGCAATGGTCGGGCAATATCAGGGGGCAGAGGGTACAGCGGCATTGGCGGTAGTTGCTCCGGTGTGAAACATCATATATAGTCTGGGACTGCTCATGGGAATCGGTGGCAGCGTCATTTTCAGCGCAAAACGCGGCAGCGAAAAAAAGGACGGCAGCGAAAACCAATACTTCACAGCAGTAATCATCGGCGCGCTTCTGCTTTCCCTTTTGGCATGGATTGGTATCATGCGTCTGGAATCTCCTATCCTTACCTTCTTCGGTGCGGATGAGGGCTTGCTTCTTTTGGCGGTCTATGCCGCTTCGGCAATCAAAAAATATACAAAAACACAATAGTCACAAAGACCTTGGTGGCTTCACCCCCAACACCCCTAGCAGGGGAATGATTCCCCTGCCGGAGCAGCGGGGTGGAGCCCCACGGTTTCAAGTTTTGCGGCCTTTCACAAAATAATACAAATCAATCCTCCGTTCCCCTCATTTACAATTTTCTGCAATGTCTCCTGCATCTTCATCTGCGCATCCTCCGGCATCCGATAAATTTTATTCCGCATCCCGTCGCTGACCATATCGCTGAGCGTCCGCCCGAAAATATTCAAATTCCAGATTTCATCGGGCTTCGCCTCATAATCCGCAATCAGCCGGTCAATAAACTCCCGCGACTGCTCCTCGTTGCCAATAATCGGCGCAACCTCCGTCTCCACCTCCGCCCGAATGAGATGCAGAGACTCCCCCTTTGCGCGCAGCTTGATTCCGTAGCGATTTCCTTGCTTAAAGACCTCCGGCGCCTCCAGCGTAATTTCCTCAAAAACAGGCTCCACCACGCCGTATCCCTTCCGTCGCACATCCTGCAACGCCTTTTCCAGCTGATCATACTCCTTTTTCGTCTCCGCCAGCATTTTTATCGTAGAGATTAAAGCAGAATCATCCTCAATCGGCAGCTGCACCGTTTCGCTCAAAATCTGATAAAACAGCCCATCCGCAAAATGCAGCACCGCCTCTGCCGCGCCCTCTCCCGGCAGAATTCGCTCCAAATACGCCCGCTGCAAAAACTCCGCCCCGCTCAGCGCATCCATCGCCTCCGCCACATCCGCCAGCTTATCCGTCTGCGTCATGACCCCGCGCAGAGCCTCTGTCAAGTCCTGCTTGAGCCAATGCCCTTGCTCCAGCGTTTCCACCCATCCCGGGAAGAAAAAGCGCAGCTCCCGCAGCGGAAATTGATAGAGCACCCGCTCCAGAATTTTTTGTATATCCTCTGCCCGAAGCTGTGCCGCATTCACGGCCAGAACAGGTACGCCGTATTTTTCCTCCATCTCGCTCCGCAGGCTCTCCGTGCTGTCGCTGTAGGGTGTCGCCGTATTCAAAAGCACCAGAAACGGCTTGCCCAGCTCCTGTAGCTCCGTAATAACCCGCTCCTCTGCCTCCTCATAATTCTCCCGCGCCAGCTCGGTCACGCTTCCGTCCGTCGTCACCACCATCCCAATGGTGGAATGGTCGCAAATCACCTTCCTCGTTCCCATTTCCGCCGCCTCCCGAAAGGCCATCGCCTCCGCCGCCCACGGCGTATGTACCATCCGCGGCGTCTCTCCGTCCATATCGCCCTCTGCTCCCGGCACGAGGTATCCCACGCAGTCAATCATCCGCACCCGCATCCTTGTGTTATCTCCAAGCGAAATCTCCGCCGCCTCATTCGGCACAAATTTCGGCTCCGTGGTCATGATTGTTTTCCCGCTTGCGGATTGCGGCAGCTCATCCTTCGCCCGCTCTCCCGCGTAGCTGTCGGTGATGTTCGGCAAAACAAGCAAATCCATAAATCGCTTAATAAACGTGGATTTTCCCGTCCGCACCGGTCCAACCACCCCAATATAAATATCCCCGTCCGTCCGTTCTGCAATATCCCGATAAATGTTGAATATCTCCATACCCTTTTCCTCCCTTTCCTCTGCAATCGTATCCATACAATGCAATATATGGAAAATGCAAGAGGAATATGCCCCCCTTCCGCCGCACCCGTAATAGCGGAAATATATAACCCCTATCCGTTTTTCTGATAGAAAGTTCCCTTGACAAAATCCACTTCTGTGTTATCCTAAATGGTATGAATCATTTCCATAATAATAAAGTAGAGAGAGCAGAAAAGAGGTGCTTGCCATGAGCAAAACATATATTCCGGATGAGTATCAATCCGTATTGACCCTATATGAAACACAGAATGCCATCGGCGTGATTCACCATGCCTTCGAGGAGCATCTGGGTGCCGCGCTGAATCTGAAGCGCGTTTCCGCTCCGCTGTTTGTAGACCCGAAAACAGGTCTGAATGACAACCTGAGCGGCGTAGAGCATCCCGTCAGCTTCGAGATTCCCGCAACCGGCACCATCGCCGAGGTTGTACATTCTCTTGCAAAATGGAAACGTATGGCGCTGTATCGCTATGATTTTCACCCCGGCAAAGGGCTGTATACCAATATGAACGCCATCCGTCGGGATGAAATCCCCGATAATCTCCATTCCGTTTATGTAGACCAGTGGGATTGGGAGAAGGTTATCCTCCCCGAAAACAGAACCGTTGAGGAATTAAAGGATACCGTGCGCCGCATTGCTCTGGCAATTTGCGATACACTGGAAATTGTGAAGAAAAAATACCCTCGTATCACTACGGAGCTTTGCCCCGAGGTCACATTTATCACCTCTCAGGAATTGGAGGATAAATATCCCGATTTAACTCCAAAGGAAAGAGAAAACATCTTCCTGAAGGAGCATAAAACCGCATTCATCATGCAGATTGGCGATAAGCTTCGTTCCGGCGAGCCGCATGACAGCCGTTCTCCGGATTATGACGATTGGCAGTTGAACGGCGATTTGCTCTTCTATAACGCCGTTTTGGATAACGCGCTGGAGATTTCCTCCATGGGAATCCGCGTAGACGCAGCCTCTCTGGATACACAGCTGACAAAGGCGGGCTGCGACGATCGCAGAAGCCTCCCCTACCACAAAATGCTGCTGGAGGGTAAGCTCCCCTGCACCATCGGCGGCGGCATCGGTCAATCCAGATTGTGTATGCTGCTGCTGGGCAAGGCGCATATCGGTGAGGTACAGTCCTCCATCTGGGATAAGGAAACCATAGATGCCTGCGACGCTGCCGGTGTAATCCTGTTGTAAAAAATAACTTCCGTACAAAAAAAGGACTTTCTCTTGGAGAAAGTCCTTTTTTATTCTTTTATTCGCCGAAAGCAACCACATCGCGCTTCCTTCTTGTTTCGATTGCTTTTTTCGCAACCATATCCTTTACCTTCATAAGCCGTGTCGTATTCGCACGCTCGTTCTCCTCCAGCTTCATGGAAATATACTTGATTGTCTCCTGATAATTGGGAATCATAACATTCTCCAGCGCATTGACGCGTCTGCGGGTACGCTCAATTTCCTGCGCCAAAAGCTGCGCCGTTTTTTCGCTTTCTGCCAATCGGAGCAAGGGCTCCATCGCATCGGAAAAGGAAAGCATCGCGCTGTCCAATTCCCCCGAGGTAAACGCCATGCCGTAGGGGAAGATATTTCCCTCGCTGCCACTTTCCTTCCGGAAATCAAACACCGGCACATTCACGCTCATGATGTTTTTATGGTTCACCTTTACGGATACCGCCTGCTGCGGAATCATCAGCGCTTCCCCAAGGCTTGCCTCGCTCAGCACCGCTCTGGCAATGATGAAGTTTTTATAGGCGTTTTCCAGCGCAGTCTCCGCTTCTTCTCGCAAGCGTTTATTCTCCCGCACAATCTCCATAAACTGCTTCATCAGCTCATCCAGCTTATCCTTCAAAAGCTTATGCCCGCGGGTCGCGGTCTTTAGCTGCCCCTTCAAGCGGGTCATCTCCATACGGGTGGGGTTGACATTCAATCTTGTCACACTTCATCACTCCCCGCTGTTCAAATATTTATCCAAATATTCATCCCGAATACGCTTCAGCTCGCTTCTGGGCAGCATCCGCAAAAGGCTCCAGCCCGTTTCCAGCGTCTGCTCAATCGTTCGGTCGGTGCGGAAGCCCTGCGAAACATAATGCTTCTCAAACTCATCCGCAAATTTCGCATAAATCAAATCGATTTCCGACAGAGCGGATTCTCCCAGAATCGCCATCAGCTCCTTCGCGTCCTTCCCGCGGGAATATGCCGCAAAAAGCTGGTTCATCGTATCTGCGTGATCCTCTCTCGTCTTGCCCTTGCCGATCCCCTTATCCTTCAAACGGGAAAGAGAGGGCAAAACATTGATGGGCGGCTGGATGCCTTTTTTGTCCAGCTCACGGCTCAGGATAATCTGTCCCTCGGTAATATAGCCCGTCAAGTCGGGGATGGGATGCGTTTTATCCTCCTCCGGCATCGTCAAAATGGGAATCATGGTAATAGAACCGGGATGCCCCTTCATACGCCCTGCCCGTTCATACATCGTCGCAAGGTCGGTATACAGATAGCCGGGGTACCCACGCCGTCCGGGAACCTCCTTCTTCGCCGCAGAAACCTCTCGCAGTGCCTCTGCGTAGTTCGTAATATCCGTCAGAATAACCAGAACGTGCATATCCTGCTCAAATGCCAGATATTCCGCCGCAGTCAGTGCCATTTTCGGCGTACAGATACGCTCTACCGCAGGGTCGTTCGCAAGGTTTACAAAGACAACGGAACGATCAATCGCGCCCGTCTGTTTGAAGTCATTGATAAAGAATTCCGCATCCTCAAAGGTAATGCCGATTGCCGCAAAAACAACCGCAAATTTGGAATCCGTGCCGCGTACCTTCGCCTGTCTTGCAATCTGTACCGCCAGATTTGCGTGCGGTAGACCGGATGCAGAGAAGATAGGCAGTTTCTGCCCACGAACCAGTGTATTCAGCCCGTCAATCGCAGATACGCCTGTCTGGATAAATTCCGCCGGGTATTCTCTCGCCGCCGGGTTGATAGGTGCGCCGTTGATGTCCAGTCTCTTTTCGGGAATGATAGCCGGACCCCCGTCAATGGGGTTGCCCATGCCATCGAATACACGCCCCAAAATATCGGGGGAAACGCCAAAGTCCAAGCTTTTCCCAAGGAAACGCACCTTGCTTTCCGCAAGGTTAATGCCCGTTGCGCTCTCAAAAAGCTGTACCAGCGCCGTGTCGCCGTTTACCTCCAAAACCTTGCATTTACGAATCTCGCCGTTTCCCAGCTCAATTTCGCCCAGCTCATCGTAGGTAACGCCTTCTACACCGGAAACCAGCATCAAAGGGCCGGCAACTTCCTGAATTGAACGATATTCCTTTATCATAATTCATCTGCCCCCTTTCTGATGAGCTCCGCAATCTGCTCCTTCATTTCGGCTTCGATTTCATCGTAGCTCTTGTCTACATTATCCTCCTCGATATATTTCGCTCGACCAATACGCTCGATAATATCCAGTTTCGTCAGCTTCTGAATCGTAATTCCCTGCTTGATGGCCTCGTTTGCCTCCTTGTAGAAGGTCAAAATCAGCTTCATCATGCGGTACTGCTTATGCAGGGAGGTGTATGTGTCTACCTCATGGAAGGAATTCTGATGCAAAAAGTCCTCACGAATGGAACGTGCCGTTTCCAGAATCAATCTGTCGCTATGGCTCAGTGCATCCACGCCGACCAGCTGTACGATTTCGTTCAGCTCCGCCTCTGTCTGCAAAAGGCGCATTGCCTCCGTTCTCTGTGCGGAGAAATTCGGCTCAATGTTTGCATCCACCCATGCGTCTACCTTCGCCTGATACAGGGAGTAGCTGGTCAGCCAGTTGATTGCCGGGAAGTGCCGCTTATATGCCAAAGCGGAATCCAAGCCCCAGAATACCTTGACAATACGCAATGTCGCCTGCGAAACCGGCTCGGAAATATCGCCGCCCGGAGGGGAAACCGCCCCGATGGCAGTCAGTGTGCCGATTCTGTTTTCACTGCCCAGGCATACCACGCGCCCCGCACGCTCGTAGAACTGTGCCAAACGGGAGCCCAGATAAGCAGGGTAGCCCTCCTCTCCCGGCATCTCCTCCAGACGACCGGACATCTCGCGCAGCGCCTCCGCCCAGCGAGAGGTGGAGTCTGCCATCAGCGCAACGCTGTAGCCCATATCGCGGAAGAATTCCGCAATCGTAATTCCTGTATAAATAGATGCCTCTCTTGCCGCAACGGGCATATCGGAGGTGTTCGCAATCAGAACGGTTCTCTGCATCAGAGATTCTCCCGTGCGGGGATCCTTCAGCTCAGGGAACTCGTTCAGTACGTCCGTCATTTCGTTCCCACGCTCACCGCAGCCGATGTAAACCACAATATCCGCATCCGCCCATTTTGCCAGCTGATGCTGTGTGACTGTCTTGCCGGAGCCGAAGGGGCCGGGAATTGCCGCAACGCCGCCCTTTGTAATGGGGAAAAAGGTGTCAATGACACGCTGCCCCGTAATCAGCGGTGCATCCGGAGATTCCTTCTTCTGATACGGTCTTTCCCGACGAACCGGCCATTTCTGCATCATGCTCACAGGAACATCGTTCCCCTTCTCGTCGGTAATGATGCAAACCGTTTCCTCTACTGTAAAATCCCCGAGAAAAATATCCTTCACCACACCCTGCAAGCCGTAGGGAACCATGATTTTGCACTGTACCACAGGCGTTTCCTGTACAAACCCAATCTCGTCGCCCGCAGTCACGGTATCTCCCGGCTGTACGGTCGGCTCAAATTTCCATTTCTTTTCTCTGTCCAAAGAAGGAACCTGTAGCCCCCTATGGATATTCGTACCGCCGATGGCATACAGCTTCTCCAGCGGGCGCTGAATACCGTCATAAATCGTAGAAATCAACCCGGGGCCAAGCTCTACGCTCATTGGCATCCCAACCGATACCACTTCCTCGCCGGGGCCGAGTCCTGCGGTTTCTTCATAAACCTGAATTGACGCCCTGTCTCCGTGCATTTCAATAATCTCACCAATCAAGTGCTTATCGGATACACGAACCACGTCGAACATATTCGCATCTCTCATGCCCTCCGCAACGACCAGCGGACCGGATACCTTTACGATCGTGCCTGTTTTCATATCTTCACTCACCTACAATCATTTATTCTTCGCTAAACAATATATCTGCACCAATGGCACGCTTTGCCGATTCACGCACCTCGTTCATACCCAACCCCATGCTGCCGCCGATACCGGGGATAACAATGATGGCAGGTAGCTCCATATCCTTATATTTCGCAAGGCTTTCCCTCGCCTTCAGGCTCGCTTCCTCCGTAATATAAATAATGGCATATTCCTTTTCCGCCAGCCTGTGAATCGTCTTTTTGATTTCCTCCGCCGTATAAGCGGGAAAAATATCAATTCCAAGAGCAAGAAAGCCCATAACCGTGTCCTTGTCGCCAATGATACCAACCTTAGACATATGTTTCTCTCACCCTTTCCTTGATTGTCTCCGCATCAATCCCCCGCAGCTTGCAGGTCATGATGATACGCACGCATTTCGCCTCCGTCTCCTTCGCCAAAATATACGCAGCAACCGGCTCCGGCGTCAGCGTTTTATATTTCGCCTCCCGCACGTATTCCATCAAATAATCATCACAAGCCTTTTCAAAGGCGGTAAAGCCAAGCTCCATGCCTTCGCAAAGTCTGCCGTAATCCGTTTCCTTCAGGGCAGCGGCGGTGTGGTCACTCTTATACGCGCGCAAAAGCGTTTCTGCGCTGAGTCTCCCGCCGGGAACCAGCCCCGCCAAAAGCTCCTCCTCCGTGCGCTTCAGCGTACAAATGCGGTACAATGTTTTCAAATTAGTCACATCCGCCAGCTTTTCCACATAATGCAAAACATAAGGAATCCCAAGCTTCTCCGCCGCCGCGTGCATCATGCGAAAGCAGGCGCAATCCAAAACGGTGTCGATATGTCGTCCGTTCTTCGTCTTTGCATACAGTGCGATTGCTTCCTCCACGGCATCCGCATCCATACAGGGCATCTCCGCATAATTCCGCTCCCGAAAGAACTGCCGCAGCCGCTCCACGGGGATGGTGCCGCCTTGGATGAAATATTTTTTGCCGCTCACCTTGGAAATTTCCTCCTTGATTAGTACCTTGATGTTGTGATAATCATTCTTGAAGCGGAAAATATCCATAAAAACCTCGTTGGGCGTCAGCTTGCCGACGGCCTGATATGCGTCCTCCAAATTGGCTTGCAGCATCCTTTCAAAATCATGCACATCGTCGATCTGCGTTTTCCCGTAGTCGCTGTCCTGCAAGAGCCGCAGCGCCTCCTCCGCATCCTTGGCATCCGCCATCTGCATGAGCCTCTGCTTCGTCAGCAGCTTATTTTCCATCGAGCGCACACTTGCCACGGCGAAAGGGTAAATTCGTTCTTTTGCCATTCTCTACCCCTCCTTAAAACAAGATTTTCGCTGCAATCTGCTGTATTTCTTCCTTTTCCACCGCAATGATGGAGGCAAAGGAATAATTGTATTCGATTTCTCCGTTTTTCACAATAAACCCGCCGTCGATGTCCACCGTCTGTGCGGAAGGGGTGAAGCCCTTTTCCTGTATCACTCCCGAAAGCCTTGCCACATCCCTTTCAGAAACCATGATTTCCGTCCCGAGTGCGCGGTCAAGCCGTTCCAGCATTCCGCCGATGACCTTCGCATATTCTGCGTCAGAGAGCGAAACCAGCCGCTCCCTCGCCTCCGCAATGACCTCCGCAAGAATTTCCTGCTTCGTCTCAAGAATTGCCTTCTTTGCCTGCATCTGCGCACCGGAAATCTCCTTTGCCGCCGCTTTTTGCGCCTCAGCCTCTGCCTTTCGGTCGAAAACATCCAGCTCCTTATTTACCTTCTCGCGGGCGGCGTCCAAAATGGCATTTGCCTCCTGTTCGCCTTTTTTTGCAGAGTCAGCCGCAACAGCCTCTGCCTCCGCAATGATTTTATCAATAATAATCTTACCATCATTCATAGGAGTGACTCCTCCTTTTCCGTTTGATTGATTACAGCTGGATGCTGTTGAGCATCAGGAAGGAAACCAACAGAGCCAAAACGGCGTATGTTTCTACCATCGCTGCAAACAGCATACCCTTTGCCAGCTCGCTGGGTCTTTTCCCGACCAGCATAACGCCTGCTGCTGCGGCCTTCCCCTGCGAAATCGCGGAAAGCAGTCCGACAAAAGCAACGGGCAGGCAGGCAGCAAAAATTTCAGCCCCCTGAACAACGGTCAGAGAAACCATACCGTCGCCGCCCAAAAGTCCAACCTTTACCATAACGATAAAGGCAATCAACAAACCGTAGATCCCCTGTGTGCCGGGCAGTGCCTGCAACAGCAAAACCTGACCGAACTTGTTCGGATCCTCGGAAACAACGCCTGCAGCCGCCTCGCCGGCGATACCAACGCCCTTTGCACTCCCGATACCGGATAAAAGAGAAGCCAGAGCCGCGCCGCCCAATGCCAAAAATTCACCGCTTAATAAATTATCTACCATTGTCATTACCCTCCTTAAGAATCTTGATATATTTTGTTTTCCTTTCAAACGGAGCAAACGGTCTTCCGCCGCCCGTATAGAATTTCCCGAAGAATTCTACATACTGCAATCTGCACGAATGTACAAAAGCACCCAGTGCGTTGATTGCCAGATTGAATATCGTACCAAAGACGAAAACCACAATCAGCAGAATCGAGCCTGCAATACCGCCGCCCGCCAAAGAGCCGAGCGTGTTGAAGACCTGCGCAACAACGCCTGTGGCAAGTCCCAATGCCAGCAGTCTGGAATAGGACAGCACATCGGACAAATATCCGGTAATGCCGTACAGACTGCCGAAGCCACCGGTAATCTTCCCAAAAATGCCCTTCTTGCTCCTGCCGCCCGTCAGCAAAATGCCGACCGCGCCGATGACAGACATGATTTTTCCGATGCCGGTAAGCCCTGCCCCCAGCGTTCCGCCAAACAGGAACAGCACTACGCCAATCAGCAAAACATACCACAGACCGACGTCAAACAAAGCATCCAGCGGATGTCCGTCTCGAATGAGCATATACGCCTGTATCCCCATCCCGACAAACAGATGGATTGCGCCCAAAACCAGCGAAACAATCAAAAGCTTCATCGGCTCGCTCAAGGGGTCAAACCACAAGGGACGGAGCGCAAATTCCTTCCCAAAGAACATCTTCGATGCAACCGGGAAGAAGTTGCCGAACCACCCACCAAACAGCGCGCCCCACATAAATGTGGAAATCCCGCAAAGCATGAACATCTTCATCATGCGGTAGGTCGTGCCCTCCGGCTTGTATTTCTTCAAAACAATCGCACACAATATTGTCAAAATCAATCCATACGCCGCGTCACTGAGCATCAGTCCGAAAAACAGGAAGTAAAACGGCGCCAAAAGCATGGTCGGGTCAATATCGTGTCGTCCCGGCAGGCTATACATCCCCGTAACCGCCTCAAAGGGTGTCACAAGCGAGCCGTTCTGCAAAAGCACGGGAACCGCCTCGTCATCCGGGTCGGGCTCTTCGATGCTATAGTAAAATTCGTATTCCCGCAAAAGCTTCTCTACTGCGGGCTGTGCCTTCGCGGGCATCCAGCCGTCAAAGTAAAATACCATATCCGTGCTGACCATATCCCCGACAACATCGGCTCTGTCCCTGCGCATCACAAGGCTGTCATAAAGAAACTCTATGTTCTCTCTGCTCGCCGCAAGCTCCGTCAGGGCTGCCTCCTCTTTTGCAATTCTTTCTTTCGTTTCCGTAATCTCTTTTTCATAGCGATGAATCGCCTCCGCCGCAGTCCCCTTCTGCTCCGTCAGTGTCACCGGCGAAAACCCGTAGGGCTGCAAGGCCTCCTGCAGCTGCTCTCTTTCCTCCTTCAGGCTGATAATTGCATAATAGCGCTGCTGCTTATCCGCGCCGACCTCCTCCACAACGGCGGATGGCACTGCCGCAAGCACGTCCGTCATCAGCTTTGCCGGGTCAATCTTTGCACTCGTCACGCCCAAAAGAACCGCAGCATATTCGGTTTCGCTCATCCCCAGAGGAATGTCCAGCTTCTCCCAAGGGGTAAGCCCCAGAATCAGTGTCCGCAAGCGGTTGATTTCCGTTCGTCCGTCCGCAATGCTCTGGTAAGCCGCAACCGCGCGGTCAACTGCGCGCTCCGTCTCCGTTTTCACGGTGTCCATCCGCTTTGCGAATTCCTCTCTGCCGAATTCCTTTCGAGTATAGAGCAGGGGCTTCTTTGCGGTATCATATTGCCCAATCGCCTCCAATGCGGTGCTGACACGGGCAATATCCGCCTCCAGACGCGAAACATCGGCACTGTTACTGGTTCGGAAAATATCCGGCATCCATTCCTCATCGTTGATTGTTCCCGCCTGCGAGTTGATTTCCACAACCCCCATGTGCATCAATTCATGGATGAAGGGTGTCCGGCTGCTGTTCAAACCAATGACAGTAAGCTTCCGCATCTCAACAACTGCCATATTCTCCCACAACCTTTCCGATGACCGCCAAAACGGCGTCCTCCTTTTTTAGAAGCGCCCGCTCCCTGATTTTGGAGCAAGCTTCATCCGCCTCCTGCAAAATCCCTCGGATTGTCTCTCGGCTTTCCGCCACAGCATTTTCCACGGCGCGCTGCATCTCCTCCGCGCCCTGCTGCTTCGCTCCCTCGAGCAAAGCCTCCTGCTGCTTCAGTGCGTCAGCCCTTCTTGCCTCAGCATCCGTCACGGCGTGCTTTTTGATTTCCACAGCACGCGCTTCCGCCTCCACAATGCTTTTCAGGATCTCATAAGCCACAATACTCACCTCACTTGCTGTCTCACTTGCTGTATTTTTTTCTTTGAACAAATTGCACAGCAACCGGAAACGCTCTCGTCAAAATTACCTTGTTAAAGTTATAACATCTTTTATTTTTTGCCATAAGCTCGCACTCCGTTCCTGTCCGATTCGCTCTGCCGCTCCCCGCAAGCAGGGAGTCTGTTTTTGAAATCTCCGCTGATTTTCCCGAAAATTTCAGGGATGTACGAAAAATAAAACATACCCTTACCCTAAATAATAAGGGATATCCTCATTTATGTCAAGCATCTTCCTTTTTCTTTTTCTTTCGCTCCCTTTTCCCTCTTTTTGACTCACTTGTTAAAAATAAGACAAAATTTATGCAGCAAAAAACCATTTTTTATGATATTTTCAAGCTTTGTGAACGGTCTTTCGCATACAATTTATTCGTATCCCAATTTTTTTATTATATTTTTTCCTCACCCCATTGCAAGAATTTTGTATAAAATAAATAAATTTCACAATTATTTTTTTGTTAGTTTCCTCATGAGAAAACTTTATTTTCACTGAACAAAACTACTATCCATAAAAAAATATTCACCAAGAGCGCAAAATCCCGCTCTTTCTCCTTGTATTTTTCCTTCCCCCGCTTTCCCTTATGCAAATTGAATAAATAAAAAAAGACCACAGCTCTATCCCTCTGTAGTCCTCCGGTTTTCTCATTTCGTTTCTCTCCGCAGAGCGGCAAACCCCGCGCAAATATCCCGCTTCATCCAATGCGGCAGCTCACTCCTCTCTGCCTCCTCCTCCGTCATCCAGAAGAAAGCCTCATGCTCGGGACTAAGTCTTACCTCGCCTCCTGTCCATGTGCAGACGTATGTAAAAATACAAAGGTGGATATGATGCTTGATGGCATCAAAGAGCGAAAGCGGTACGCCGATTTCCACCTGCAATCCGGTTTCCTCCCGAATTTCTCGCCGCAAGCCTTCCTCCCCCTTCTCAAAAAAGTGCAGACCGCCGCCGGGCAAATCCCATTTCTGGTAGCTGTTCATGTAGCTCGTCTCCATCTCATGCTTGGAGCGGCAAAGCACCAATACCCGATTCTCTTTGATTATAACAGCCTTCACAGCCACCGAAAAATCCCGTTTCAAAAGAAATGCCCCCTTTGGCTTTTCCGCACTTATTTCGTATCCTCCAAAAGCCCCTTCAGTTCTTCCTCTGTAAAATCATATTCCTTGCCACAAAAATGACAATGTAAATTCGCTTTTTTGTCCTCTCGGATAATCTTTTCCAGCTCCTCGCGTCCAATGCTGATGAGCGCCTTTTCCACACGCCCCCTCGTGCAGTTGCAGTAAAATTCCGTCGGCACAGTGTCCATTATTTTCAAATCCATGTCGCCCAGAATCATCTGCAAAATATCCTCCGGCGTTTTCCCTGCATCCAGCAAATCCGTCACATAAGGGACGGTTGCCAGCTTCTTTTCCAGTGCTGCAATCATCTCCTCTGTTGCATCGGGCAAAAGCTGAATGAGAAAGCCGCCCGCTCTGCGCACAGAGGTATCCGTTTCCACTAGGACGCCCAAGCCCACCGCCGAAGGTGTCTGCTCGGATTGTGCAAAATAATAGGTCAAATCCTCCGCAATCTCCCCCGTCACCAGCGCGATGCGCCCCGCATAAGGCTCTCGCATACCAATATCCTTGATTACGCTGAGATACCCACTGCCAATCGCCCCGCCGACATTCAGCTTGCCGGGATATAAATCCGGAATTTCCACATTCGGATGGAATACATAGCCCTTGACCCGTGCATGACTGTCGCTCGTCACAACAATTCCCTGCAAAGGTCCGTCCCCGCGAATCTGTAGGGTCACAATATCCCCCTCCCCCTTCAGCATACTGCCCATCATCGCCGCCGCCGTCAGCATTCTGCCCAGAGCTGCCGTTGCCACGGGCGCAGTGTGGTGAATCTCTCTCGCGTGCTGTACCAAATCTCCGGTTGTTGCGGCAAAGGCACGGATGCTGCCGCCGCCCGCCGTCGCTCGTACAATATAATCGCTCATGCTTCTCCTCCGATGCCTTCCTGTCGCAATCGCGCCACAAAAAGCAGTCTCTCGCTCTTTTCGTGCGGTGCGGCAAAGCAATAGCCGTCCGTCACCTCCAAAAGCTCCAGCCCCGCCTCTCTCAAGGTGCGTTCGATTTCCTCCGTCGTGTATGCTCTCTCGTAGTGGTATTCCTCCACCCTCTCGTAAAGCCCGTCCTCCCGCTCAATGAAAAAGCTTACATAATATTCATTGATTTTTTCCTCCGCGTCGTAATCGTTCTCCCAGATATACGCCGCCCGCTCCTCCGCTGCGCCAAAGCTTCCCTGCCCCAGCACCTCGCGAAATTTATACTCCGTATTCATATCAAACAGAAGGAGGCCTTCCGGCTTCATGTGCGCCGCAGCCCGCCGCAAAGCCGCCGCAAGCTGCCCCTCCTCCGTCAAATAATTCATGCAGTCGCACAGGCTTAAAATACAATCCGCCTGCTCGTCCAGCTCCAGCTCCGTCATATCTTGGCAAAACAGCCGTACCGAGACGCCGTTCTCCCGCGCCTTGCGGTCTGCCTCCGCCAGCATCTCAGGGGAAAGGTCAACGCCAATCACATCGAAGCCCTCCTGCGCCAAGGGGAGCAAAGCACTGCCCGTACCGCAGCCCAAATCCAAAATCGTCCGCGGCGCGCTGTCGTATTTCTCCCAAATCGCCCGAATATGTGTCAGCCTGTTGTCCTCCTCCGTCTGCCCCATAAATAAATCATATACCGATGCAAATGTCTCGTATGCACCCATATAATCCCCTCCAAAAGAGCCTTCCAAAAAATCTTCCCCTATAACTTCCTTATTATAGCGCCCCCTTCCCTGCAATGCAAGCAGAAATCTCTCCCGTCTCCTGAATTTTCCATTATTTTCCATTTTTAATCCTTTTCGCCGCATTCTGCTTCCACTTGTCCACTTGGGTGTCCGTTTGGGTGTCCATCCGGTGTCCATCCGGTGTCCTTTGGGTGTCCGTTAGATGTCCGATTCTGTCCGTTTTGTCTGTTTTTTCCGCTTTCTCTCCGCTGTTTTTCTCCTCCCCATCAGCCCGCCGATGCGCCCGCTTTCCCGCGCAGTCAATCCCCGCCAGCCCAGCCGCTCCACCTTCTCCAAAAGCCCCAGTTCGTCCGCAATCTCATATTTCAGCGCCAAATCACGCTTCTCCGCCTCGCTCAATTCTCTCTTGCCCAAATTGAAGTCACCCCCCGTTCCATCAAATTTTTTCTTCAAAAGTATGCGCTCCTTTCCTCTGAAATATGTATTTTGTACAAAAACAAATGCCTTTTGTAAAAAACATACTTTTTTCATAAATTCATTTGACAGAATCCCTATCCGGTGTTAGACTATGAAGCAAATACATATTTTTCTAAGTAGAGGTGCGTTTTTCAAGAGTACTCAAGCCGATGCCGTAAGGGGCAGCCGAGGCTTGCGGAAAGGGGAGGACGCCGAAGAAGGATGAGCCTTATCTCTCCCCTTCTGGTTGTGCAGTCAATAGCTGTATGACTGTCATTGGAAAATCCAATGGAGCGCTACCAAAAGCAATTCGGCTGCGGCATTTCACAAAAAATACCACAGCTTCCTTGGAGGTCGGCGTCTGCGTCGGCTGTTTTTGTTTCCGGCGAAGAAAAATATTTCAGGGCGCAGCCCATCGTTTTTTATCGGCAAAGACAGAAAAAGCAAAAGAAAGAGGGAGAAAAATTATGAAAAAAATCAATCTCGCCGTTGTCGGCGCAACAGGCATGGTCGGCAGAACCTTTCTGAAGGTTTTGGAGGAAAGACAACTGCCCATCGAAAATTTCTATGTGATGGCATCCGCACGCTCCGCCGGCTCCACACTCACCTTCAACGGCAAGGATTACATCGTAGAGGAATTGAATGAACACTCCTTCGATAAACCCATCGACATCGCACTGTTCTCCGCAGGCGGCGGCACAAGCGAAAAATTCGCCCCCATCGCAGCAGCGCATGGCTGCATCGTCATCGATAACAGCTCCCAGTGGAGAATGGATCCGGAGGTTCCTCTGGTTGTGCCCGAGGTAAACCCCGAGGACATCAGCTGGCATAAAAACATCATCGCCAACCCCAACTGCTCCACTATTCAGGCGATGGTTGCCCTGAAGCCTCTGGATGATAAATACAAAATCAAACGTGTGGTTTATTCCACCTATCAGGCTGTATCCGGCGCAGGACTTGCGGGCTGGAAGGATTTGGAAAACGGCATGAAGGGTGAAGCGCCCAAGAAGTTCCCCCACCCCATCGCAAGCAACTGTCTGCCGCATATTGATGTTTTTATGGACAACGGCTATACAAAGGAAGAAATGAAGATGGTAAACGAAACCAGAAAGATTCTGCATAACGACAATATGCGCGTAACCGCAACCACCGTGCGTGTACCCGTTTTCGATTCGCATAGCGAGTCCATCAATGTGGAATTTGAAAAGCCCTTTGATTTGGATGAGCTGATTGAGGTTCTGAAAAATGCACCCGGCGTAGTCGTACAGAACGACAGTGCAAATAACGAATACCCCATGGCAATCACCGCAGCAGGTAAGGATGAGGTTTTCATCGGGCGTATCCGTCGTGATGAAAGCGTGGAAAGCGGCGTAAATCTGTGGGTGGTAGCCGATAATATCCGTAAGGGTGCGGCAACCAATGCCGTACAGATTGCTGAGGAAATTGTAAAGGCAATGAATGCCTGATAATCAACGGATAATCAAACAAAAAAAGTGTACAGTGTTTTTTTGAAGGAGGTCATGGATCATGTCTATTTTCACAGGTGCAGGTGTCGCTCTTGTTACCCCGATGCACGCCGATGGCAGTGTAAACTTTGAGAAAATGAGAGAATTGATTGAATTTCAGCTTGCAAACGGTACAGATGCCCTGATTATCTGCGGCACAACCGGCGAAGCCTCCACCATGTCCGACGAGGTACAGATTGAATGTATCCGTTTTGCAAAGGAGGTTGCGGCAGGGCGCGTACCCGTAATCGCGGGCGCAGGCAGCAACGATACCGTGCATTGCATTGAATTGGCGCAGGGCTGCGAAAAAGCCGGTGCGGATGCTGTTCTTTTGGTCACTCCCTACTATAACAAGGCAACGCAAAAGGGCTTAATTTTGCATTACACCGCAGTGGCAAACAGCATCCATCTGCCTGTCATTCTCTATAATGTTCCCGGCAGAACCGGCTGTAATATCGCGCCCAAAACCGTAGCGGAGCTGGCGAAGGTAAAGAATATCGTTGCAGTAAAGGAGGCAAGCGGCAATCTGTCTCAGGTAGCGGAAATTGCATCCTTGGTCGGACCCGATTTTGACATCTATAGCGGGAACGATGACCAGATTTTGCCTATCCTGTCTTTGGGGGGCAAGGGTGTCATCTCCGTTTTGTCCAATATTGCACCAAAGCAGACGCATGATATGGTCATACACTATCTGAATGGGGATACTAAGGCTGCAACCAAGCTACAGCTGGATGCCATCGAGTTGATTTCCGCGCTGTTCTGCGAGGTAAACCCGATTCCGGTGAAGACTGCCTTAAATCTTATGGGGTATGCGGTTGGCTCCTGTGTATTGCCTTTGTGCGATATGGAGCCGAAGAATCTTGAGACCCTGAAAACAGCAATGAAAAACTACGGTCTGATTTAAGGACTTACTTTTCTTGAGGGCTTTGCCCTCAAACTCCCACCAAGGGAGTCACTCCCTTGGAACTCGATACCGCAACACCATATACATGGTGTTGCAAATGAGGGTCAAGGGGAATCATCCCCCTTGCAGGGTTTGGGACAGCATCCCAAAAAGAAAGGAGCAATAAAAATCATGATAAATGTAATTATCCACGGCTGCGGTGGCAAAATGGGTCGCGTCGTCGCCGAATTGATAAAAAACGACCCGGATTGTCAGGTAGTGGCAGGCATCGACCCCGCCACCCCTGCCTTAGACTTCCCCGTATTCCCCGATTGCACCGCCTGTACTGTGCCGGGCGATGTCATCATTGATTTTTCCACGGCAACCGCAATCCCTGCGCTGCTGGCGTTCTCTAAGGCAAAGCATATCCCTCTTGTTCTCTGCACTACGGCATTATCTGCGGAAACCACTACCTTGATGCAGGAAGCAAGCAAGGACGTTGCAATCCTGAAATCCGCTAATATGTCCGTCGGCGTAAACCTTCTCTTTGATTTGGTACAACGCGCAGCGATGGTTCTGGCGGAAAGCAGCTTCGATATTGAAATTGTGGAGAAGCACCATAACCAAAAAATCGATGCTCCCAGCGGCACCGCAATCGCCTTGGCGGATTCCATCAATCAAGCAATGGACGAACGGTATCATTATGTGTATGACCGTTCCCAAGCGCACGAAAAACGGGAGAAAACCGAAATCGGTATCCATGCCGTTCGCGGTGGAAATATCGTCGGTGAGCACACTGTGATTTTTGCCGGCAGAGATGAGACTATTGAGCTGACACATCGTGCAACCTCCCGAGAGGTATTCGCCGTCGGTGCGCTGAAAGCGGCAAAATTCCTGGCAGGCAAGCCCTCCGGCTCATATACCATGCAGGATGCCCTGCAATAATTTTTTTCAACGCAAAAAAGCCTCCTTCGACTATCCCGATAGAGGCTTTTTTTGATTTTATCTTCTCTTTTCTTAGACTTCCTTCTCCTTCTCCGCTACAAGCTGATAAATATTCTCCGCTTGTGCCGCAATCCCCGCAGGCAAAATCGTCCCCGTCAGGATAACATCCATAAATGGCGGACGCTTCTCCAAAACCTCCTGTATATCCGTCTCCTGTAAGTAGCCCTTTTCTACGCACTCCAAAATGCCATCCAACAAAAGCATCTCACATTCGCCCGTATCCGCAATTTTCTTCGCAAAATTAAAGGCATTTCGTATCTCATCTAAAATCTCCTTTTGCAGAGCAGCATCCTGTAGCTCCTCCGCGTCCCGGTTCTTTTCAAAACGGAAAATACGGAAATCCGGCTCCAGCTTCTTCAAAAGCTCAATTTCCTTGCTGTTATGATAATCCAGAAATTGAATCATCACCACACGCTGCTGCTCGCCAATGGCACGCATCCCGCGTCCAACCGCTATGGCTGTCTTTCCCTTTCCCATTCCGTAGTAAATTGAAATCTGACCTTGTCTCACGTTAATCCTCACTCCTGTTTGTCTTGCCTCAGAAAGTCTCGCTTGTATTCTCCCCGATGGCAGGCATTTCATGCGCCTGTGCAGCCACCTTGGCAACGGAAACCTCGTAAGCCACCCGTTCCTCTATCTCATCACCGATACGCTTCTGATATACTCTGCTCTGCATACGCCCCCAAATACGAATATTTGTGCCAACCTCCAGATTGGAAATATATCTGGCATTTCTGCCCCATGCAATGCAGGGGATATAATCCGATTTATGATAAGCCCGATTCACCGCCACCAAAATATCGGAAATCTCTCTGCCGAAGGGCGTTTTGCGATAAATCGGTGGCTTGCAGATAAAGCCGTTCAGATAGATTCGGTTTTCATTCATAAACTCCGTCTCATCCGGCAGACAAAGTTCTCTGGCAAAAATAGTCAGCACCAGTCGGTTTTTCCTGCCGCCGTAATGATTATAGCTCCGCAACTGCCCCATAATCTGCACACGAACGCCCATCTGTAACAGCTTCACATCCAGCAATCGCTCCGAAACCATAACCGGCAGAATATCCTCATTCTCACTCAAACGCTCGGAAGCAATCGAAAAAGTATAAAAACCCTCGTCATATACCGCATGACTAAAGACACAGCCCTGTATGATCTTACCGGAAACCCAAACCGTGTTATTCTCCGGCAATCCTTCCATTCGCATCCCCTTCTCCCCTTTGCATTGCCTGCCAAAGAAACGCTCTCTTGACAATCATTCTTCAGTAAATCAGTTTATGCACCAAGGCAGCCGTTCAGACCCCCAAAGGAAAGCTGTCCCGCGCATCGTTATCACGGCTGTGTCTGATTTTTTTCATTGCGAAAAATAAATCCGATTTTTACACAATCAATGGCAACCACCATTGTATACTCCTTCGTCCTATAAATCATCGGTGCGCCGCCCTTTTTCACAACAACGGCCTCCACCTTTTTGCCCTCCTCCGTCCAGTAACAGAGAAAAGCAAAATCCTCATCCTCCCGGATTGCCCATTCCAATGCAAGCAGCGGTTTGATGAAAAAATCTCCCTCGCAGCCAAAATACTGATTGATACGTTTTCTGGTCTGCACAAAGTCCATTACCGGTCCTTTTTCCTTCGCCATAGCTTCCTCCAAAAATCACATAATATCTACCAACCCTATGGTACTGACTTTTCCCGAAAATGTCAACAATAACCTGTCCGTCCACACAAGACATGCCCTTTCCACAGAAAAAATGCTGTATTTCTACCAAAAATACAGCATTTTTTCAGAATACAGAAGGGTTTTTCGCGCATCCCCTTCGACTTGCGCAATTAAGCGGAAGCTTCCAAAAGCGGTTTCAGATATTTCCCTGTATACGAAGCCGAAACCCTGCAAATCTCCTCCGGCGTACCTACTGCAACAATCATGCCACCGCCATCGCCGCCCTCGGGGCCAAGGTCAATGATATAGTCCGCTGTCTTAATGACATCCAGATTATGCTCAATCACAATGACCGTATTGCCACCCTCGGTCAACCGCTGCAAAATCTCAACCAGCTTATGCACATCCGCCGTATGCAGTCCCGTCGTCGGCTCATCGAGGATATAAACCGTCCTGCCCGTGCTTTTGCGGCTCAGCTCCGTTGCCAGCTTCACGCGTTGCGCCTCCCCGCCCGAAAGCGTCGTAGAGGATTGCCCAAGCTGTACATAGGAAAGCCCCACATCATATAGGGTCTGTAATTTATTTCGGATGCGGGGAATATTCTCAAAGAATTGCAATGCCTCCTCCACTGTCATATCCAGCACATCGGAAATCGTTTTTCCCTTATATTTCACCTCTAGGGTTTCGCGGTTATACCGTTTGCCGCGGCAAACCTCGCAGGGCACATAAATATCCGGCAAAAAGTGCATTGCAATCTTGACGATGCCGTCCCCGTTGCACGCCTCGCATCTGCCGCCCTTCACATTAAAGCTGAATCTGCCCTTCTGATACCCTCTGACCTTTGCCTCCGTTGTCTCCGCAAAGGTATCTCGAATCAAATCGAACAAGCCCGTATAGGTCGCAGGATTACTTCTGGGCGTGCGCCCGATGGGCGATTGGTCAATATCAATCACCTTGTCCACCTTCTCCAAGCCCAGAAGAGCGGTATGCTTTCCCGCCTTAACCTTTGCACGGTTCAGCTCTCTTGCAAGGCGCTTATACAAAATTTCATTGATAAGTGAGCTTTTGCCACTGCCGCTCACCCCCGTTACGCAGGTAAATACGCCAAGCGGAATCTCCGCGTCAATATTTTTCAGATTATTTTCTGCCGCACCCTTGATGACTAATTTATGGTCGGGCAAGAATGGCCTTCGTTCCTGCGGCACCTCGATTTTCTTCCGTCCGCTGAGGTATGCCCCCGTCACGGAGCGCTCCGCCGCCATAATATCCGCAACACTCCCTGCCGCAACAACCTCACCGCCGCCTCTGCCGGCTCCCGGACCAATATCCACAACAAAATCCGCTGCACGAATGGTATCCTCGTCATGCTCCACTACAATCAGAGAATTGCCGATGTCCCGCAAATGCTTCAGCGTTGCCAAAAGCTTGTCATTGTCCCGCTGATGCAGCCCGATGCTCGGTTCATCCAGAATATAGACCACACCCACCAGACCGGAGCCGATTTGCGTTGCCAGACGGATACGCTGGGATTCCCCGCCCGAAAGCGTACCTGCCATTCTGGAAAGCGTCAGATACTCCAGACCGACATCCATCAAAAAGCCGACTCTCGCATGAATTTCCTTCAAAACCCGCTCCGCAATCAGCTTTTCCCGCTCCGTCAGCGTCAACCCTCGAAAAAATTCCTGCATTTTGCCGATAGAAAGCTCCGTTACCTCCGCAATGTTTTTCCCGTTTATCGTAATCGCAAGCACCTCGGGACGCAAACGCCGCCCGTGGCAGTCGGGACATTCGATATTTGTCATATATTCCTCATATTCCGCACGCATGACCTCGGATGCCTCATGATACCTGCGCTGCATGGTCGGAATAACACCCTCAAAGGCATAATCGTAGGTACCCGTACCCCTTGCGTTACTGTAGGTGATGCGTACTCTTTCCTTCACACCATAGAAAATAATATCCCTGATTTTTCGAGGCAGCTCGCGAAACGGTACTTCCAGAGAAAACCCGTATTTTTTCGCCAGCGCATCAAAAAGCACGCGCCCCATGCCGCCCTTTGCCTGCATGGACTGATACCCCGGTGCGGCGATTGCGCCCTCCAAAATACTAAGCTCCTCATTTGGCACAATGAGCTGCTCATCAAACTTCATCTGCATCCCCAAGCCGGTACAGGTCAGGCAGGCGCCGTTCGGATTATTAAAGGAAAACATCCGCGGCTCGATTTCCGGCAGATCCACACCGCAGTCCGGGCAAGAAAAGCTGCGGCTGAAAAGCATTTCATCCTCACCTTGGTTCACATCCACAATCAAAAGTCCACCGCTGAGCGCCAATGCCGTTTCAATGGATTCCGTCAGACGCATCTGCATCCCCTCTTTTACCATCAAACGATCTACCACAATTTCAATGCTGTGCTTTTTGTTTTTCTCCAATTCGATTTTTTCGGAAAGCTCATATAATATCCCGTCCACGCGTACGCGCACATAGCCGCTCTTTTTCGCATCCTCCAAAAGCTTAACGTGCTCGCCCTTTCTGCCGCGCACCACGGGCGCCAAAAGCTGTAGCTTCGTTCGTAGAGGTAGCTCCATAATGCGATCCGCCATCTGATCCACCGTCTGCTTTTTGATTTCCCTGCCGCATTTCGGACAATGAGGAATCCCGATTCTCGCATAAAGCAAACGCAGATAATCGTAAATCTCCGTCACCGTTCCAACCGTAGAACGCGGATTGTGGCTCGTTGTTTTCTGGTCAATGGAAATGGCGGGCGAAAGCCCTTCGATCAGATCCACCTCCGGTTTTTCCATCTGCCCCAGAAACTGCCTTGCATAAGAGGAAAGCGACTCCACATATCGTCTTTGTCCCTCCGCATAAATCGTATCGAAGGCAAGTGAGCTTTTGCCGCTGCCGCTCACCCCCGTAAAAACAACAAGTTGATCTCTGGGTATGGTGAGGTCAATATTTTTCAAATTATGCTCTCTCGCACCCTTTATCACAATCCTGTCCTTCATAGTTTCTCCTTTCCCAAACGGTATCTTCTTAAATGCCTACAAAAATCGTCTGATTTCCAAAATTTTATCTCTGAGCTCCGCCGCCCGTTCAAATTGCAGTTCCTCTGCGGCGCGTCTCATTTCCTTTTCCAGCTTTGCAATCAGCTGCTTCAATTCCTTCTCGCTCATAGATTCGGGATCTTTTCCCAATCCGAATTTCTGCTTTTCCATCGCCGCCTTCGTGATGCGTACCACCTCATGCACCTTTTTATGAATCGTCTGCGGCACAATACCATGCTCCTCATTGTAATCCTGCTGCAAGCCTCTGCGGCGGTTCGTTTCCGTAATCGCCCGTTCCATGCTCTCCGTCATGACATCGGCATACATAATGACGCGCCCTTTGGCATTTCGCGCTGCACGCCCAATGGTCTGCACCAAGGATGTCTCGGAGCGCAGAAAGCCCTCCTTGTCTGCATCCAAAATTGCAACCAGGCTGACCTCCGGAATATCCAAGCCCTCACGCAGGAGGTTGATGCCCACCAGAACATCAAACACATCCATACGCAAATCACGAATGATTTCCAATCGCTCCAGAGTATCAATATCGGAATGAAGATAGCGCACACGCACCCCCGCTTCGCGCAAATAATCCGTCAATCTCTCAGCCATCTTCTTCGTCAGCGTCGTCACAAGCACCTTCTCGCCCGCCTCCGTGGTTCTGCGGATTTCCACCAGTAAATCATCAATTTGCCCATCAATCGGACGCACAGAAACCTCCGGATCCAATAAGCCTGTCGGACGAATAATCTGTTCCGCCGTCTGCTGGGAATGTTCCTTTTCGTAAATAGAAGGCGTCGCGGAAACGAATAGCAGCTGATTAATTTTGCTTTCAAATTCCGCAAATTTCAGCGGACGGTTGTCCAGTGCGGACGGCAAACGAAAGCCGTAGTCCACCAAGGTTGTCTTTCGGGAACGGTCGCCCTCATACATCCCGCGAATCTGCGGAATGGAAACGTGCGATTCATCCGCAATGATAAGAAAATCCTTCGGGAAGAAGTCAATCAGCGTAAAGGGCGTGCTGCCTGCTTCCCGTAGAGCAAGGTGCCGGGAATAATTCTCAATGCCCGTGCAAAATCCCATCTCTCGGAGCATCTCCAAATCATAATTCGTACGCTGCTCCAACCTCTGCGCCTCTAAGAGCTTGTCCTCCCGCCTAAGCTCCGCCAGACGCTCCCCCAACTCCTTTTCAATCCGCTGAATGGCAAGCTGCATTTTGTCCGGCGCCGTAACATAGTGCGATGCCGGGAAAATCGAAATGTGGTTTCTTGTCCCGAGGATTTCCCCCGTCAGCACATCAATCTCCGTAATGCGGTCGATTTCGTCCCCAAAAAATTCCACACGTACTGCGTGCTCCGAAGAACCAATCGGAAAAATCTCCACCACATCCCCGCGTACGCGAAATGTGCCTCTCTCAAAATTCATGTCATTTCGGTCATATTGCATCCCAACCAGCGCGCGCAGCACCTCATCCCTGTCCTTCTCCATCCCCGGGCGCAGGGAAAGCATCATGCCGTAGTATTCCTCCGGGTCACCCAAGCCGTAAATACAGGAAACACTCGCAACCACAATCACATCCTCCCGCTCCACCAGCGCCGCTGTCGCGGAATGGCGCAGCTTGTCAATCTCGTCATTGACAGAGGAATCCTTCTCAATATAAGTGTCCGTACTCGGCACATACGCCTCCGGCTGATAATAGTCGTAATAGCTGACGAAATATTCCACCGCATTTTCGGGGAAAAACTCCTTCAGCTCGTTATAAAGCTGCGCCGCAAGGGTTTTATTATGCGCGATAACCAGAGTCGGCTTCTGGATTTTTTCAATAATATTTGCCATGGTAAAGGTTTTGCCCGAACCCGTAACCCCCAGCAGGGTCTGGAATTTCAAGCCCTTCTGAAAGCCCTCGGCAATTTTTTCAATCGCCTGCGGCTGGTCACCTGTCGGTTTATATTTCGATACCACTTTGAATTTGTTCTCCATTATGGAACCTCCTGCCGACCTCAAAATTATCATCATACCATGCACAAAATTTGAACAGCTATGATTAAACCTGCTCAGATTTCAGCCGGCTTCAAATTTCGGTCACTCACTCATTTTTTCACAACGAAATAATACAAAATATCACATCATAACATACAAAACAGCCATATGGCATACATCTCTTTCACACGGGAATTATAGCACAAATAAAGGATGCTGTATAGCGAACACGGAAAATTTCCAAACATTTGTTCTATCATAAATCTTTCGGATTTGCACACAGTGTGCAATAAGAGCTCCTCATGTCATGCCATCCTATATCCGGCAATCCATTTTCCCTTAAAATCCGTTTATAATACTGATAATGAAAATTCTTATTCCTCGCCGCGCCTGTCTCTGAGCAAAAAATAAACCCGAAATCATGAAATTCTTCTCCTGCCTCCTTTTTTCTTTTCTCATATCTCTCACGCTCTTTTAGAATTGTATCAAACACATAATCAGGTATTGGCAATACGCAATAGCTTCTTATAACGGAATTTCGTCATCATCTGTGCAGTAATGCTCTTGATACGCTGCCTTTGGTTGAGATTTCTTTTCCTCAGCTTCATCCTCATTATTTTTACTGCCGCCTACAAACTCCCAATCCTGCAAAATCACCTTATTTACCGTCCCTTTACTGCCATCCTTCCGCTCAAATGTAACAACGTCAAAATCACCGGAAATCAAAAGCTGACTCCCTTTCTTGACCTTTGCTGCTATAAGCCGTTCAGCAATCGCACGAAAGGGCCCATACCTGTAAATATACTGTGTGCCTGCTTGTGCCGTAGCCCTTTGTTACTGCAAGATCAAAAGAAAGGTATGTTGCGCCATTGGCACTCTCCTTCCCCTCAATATCCGCTGTAACACCGCCTACTGTTGTCATGTGAATCATCATACCGCATACTCCTTTCCGCCCGGTTCGAGCATTAAAAAATAAATTTGAATAAAACAAAAAAAAGCGTCTTTGCTTCACGCCATTTAGACGTAAAAAACAAAAACGCTTTTTATCCTTAAACAACATACCAAAATCAATGTCTGGTAAAAATCAATCTTATGGACTAAGAGTAGCATAATTTCATTAGATTGTCAATTCAACCTTTTTTGTGCAAAGGAATGCAGCCTCAAGGCAATTTGCCCCGGAGCTGCTGGATGAAAAATTTTATGAAAAGCAACTTTGAAAATATTATTTCCAAAGTCTAAAGGAAACTGCCACAAAAAATTGTGCTTAGCAGCCCATAAGCTGTTGCTCCTTAAAAGCTGCTACGAGGAGTGCCTCTCATGTGTCATAACTATCTTGGTGGTATGTATCTC